>NZ_JBFUJT010000001.1:0-415507 GCF_056401235.1 Polaromonas sp. P4_F9
GTCTCTCTCTCTCTCTCTCTCTCTCTCTCTCTCTCTCTCTCTGGATTATCTTGCCCCCCTCGCCCTCTGGGAGAGGGTTGGGGTGAGGGCTCTACGCTAAGCACGCAGATCTCTCAACCCAGCCACTTATCCAACCACCCGCATGCAGATCGAAGAAAAACCCCCCGGCAACCCGCCGTTTGAAACCCCGTTCGCCTGGATAGGCGGCGAGGAGCGCGTCAAGGCCCTGGTCGAGCGCTTTTATGACTTGATGGACCTGGAGCCGGGTTACGCTGCCCTGCGCGCGGCGCACGGCAGCACGCTGGACAACGCCCGGCAGCGCCTGTTCTGGTTTTTGTGCGGCTGGCTGGGCGGACCGCAACACTACACCGAACGCTTTGGCCACCCGCGCCTGCGCATGCGTCACATGCCGCAGCAAACCGGCGGCGGCTCCATCGGCTCAATCGGTATCCTCGAGCGCGACCAGTGGCTGGCCTGCATGGACCAGGCCATGCGCGAAACCGGCGTGGACGACGCCCTGCGCACCCGGCTCAATGCCTCGTTTTTCGAGACGGCTGACTGGATGCGAAATCGTGGCGAGTGAGTAGTTGTTAGCCCCCACGCTTTTCACTGCGTGTAATACGCGAGGCCTTGCAGGCCGCGGCTCGCGGGACGCTTCGCTGCGTGCGTTAGCCCCGACGCTTGTCACTGCGTGTGCTTCGCTGCCGTCCGAGGCGGCTGGCCTTGCGCGGAGCAACCCTTCGCTGCGGCCCTTGATGTGCGGCCGCCGGTGCGACGAGGCTCACGCCACGGCAATGTGGCGGATGCGGATATGAAGCCCATCTACCTTGCCCTTTCGGGTGGAGGAATGCGCGCCATGGTCTTTCATTGTGGGGTGCTGAAATCCCTGGCGGAGCATGGGGCGCTGGAACACGTGAGCAAGGTCTCCACCGTGTCCGGCGGAAGCCTGCTGGTGGGCCTGCTCCTGCAGCTCAATGGCATGCGCTGGCCCAGCAGCGACGAGTACCTCCAGGCGCTGTTGCCGGAGCTGAAGGACGTGCTGACGCAGACAGACCTGCAAAAGGCCGCGATGCTGGCCATGCTGCGCCCGGCCAACTGGCGCTTTGCCCTGTCTCGCGCCAACGTGCTGGCTTCGGCCATTGGCAGCACCTGGGGTGTCGATGCCCTGCTCGATGAACTTCCTGCATCGCCGGTCTGGTCGATCAATGCCACCACCGCCGAAACCGGCAAGCGCGCCTGCATTGAAGGCGGCCAGTTGCGCGACTGGACGCTGGGGGCTACGCAGATGAAGCGGTTTCCGCTGCGCGACGCCATGGCCGTGTCCGCGGCCTTCCCCGGGCTGATAGGCCCTTATGTCCTGCAAGCCGACAGCTTCGACTGGGACCTTCCGATGTATGCGTCGGGCGATGAGGCCCGGCCGGCGGAAGACCGCTTCGCCAGAATTCATCTTTATGACGGCGGTGTGTACGACAACCTCGGGCTTGAGCCGTTCTTTGACGCCGGTTTCGGCCCGAAGCCGAAAGTTGACGGCGTGATCATTTCGTCCGACGCTGGCGCGCCTTTGCCCAAAGGCTTTGACATGGGGCGGCTGAACCTGTTCCGGCTCAAGCGCGTGGCCGACATCATGTCTGACCAGACCCGGGCGCTGCGCGCGAGAGGGCTGATGGCCTATGCGTGGAAAGAAAGCGGGCGCGCCGCTTATTTGCGGCTCGGCGCCACCGCCCAGGACATTGCCAGGCGCTCAGGCGCCGCATGCCCCGCCGGTAACTGGCTCGACAAGGAGAGCGTGAAGGCTGCAGCCGCGTACCCGACCTCGCTGAAAAAGGTGCCACTGCAGACTTATGAGCTCCTTTTCAGGCACGGCTACGAATCCGCCGCCATCGGGCGTGCCGTGTTCGGGTTGTGACAGTCTGCCTCAGCCCTGCGCCAGCAACACTACCAGCGCCCCGGCGCCGCCTTCGGCCGGCCGGGCTTGCACGAAGGCCAGCACTTCCTGCTTCTGGATCAGCCAGCTCTGCACCTTGCCCTTGAGTACCGGCGTCTTGCCCGGCGAGCCCAGCCCCTTGCCGTGCACCACGCGCACGCAGCGCCAGCCGGTTTTGTGGGCGTCCTTGATGAACTGGGCCAGTGCCTCGCGGGCGTCCTCGCGCCGCAGGCCGTGTAGGTCGAGCTGGCCCTGGATGCTCCAGCCGCCGCGGCGCAGTTTGCGCACCACGTCGGGCCCCATGCCAGGCCGGCGAAAACTCAGGGCTTCGTCGGTATCCAGCAGGCTTTCCACATCAAACTCGTCCGAGATGGCTTCGCGCATCACGGCCAGTTCGTCGCGCTGCTGCTGCACCGGAATGGGCGCGGGCTGCGCTGGCGGCAGGCTGGCCCGGTGGCCCGGATTGCCGGGCAGGTGCCTGGCCGGCAAGGCCTTGACGGGGCCGACGGCGCGCGCAAAGAGTTCTTTTTCGGCTTTGGCCCTGGCCGCAGCGGCCCGCCGTGCGGCCTCTTGTTCTTGCGCCAGCCGGGCACGCGTTTCGATTTCCTGCTTGACGGACTTCAGGTCCTTGAGGCTTTTGAGGGCGGACGCTTTCATGGCCCGGACTTTATAGCAGTCCCAGCTCGGCCATCGAGACTGCCTGGGTACTGGTGACCACAAAATGGTCAAGTACCCGCACATCGACCAGGCCCAGGGCGGACTTGAGCGTTTGCGTGAGCGCTTCGTCGGCGCGGGAGGGCTGAGCCGCGCCGCTGGGATGGTTGTGCGCCAAGGCGCGCTGCACGACTTCGCGCGGATAAAACTCCTTACGTGCAAGTAATTTCCGAATAGACATAAATCTCACTGTAGAAGTAACGCCATCTGCTGAACCGCGATTGTCCATTGGGCCGCGCGATGCCGCAGCCGCTCACTGCGCCTTCGCTTGCCCGCGGCCACTTCGCGGCTTTGTTCCGAGCCAGGACTCGAAACTCTCGATCAGAAGCCGCAGGCCTTCGGGGAAAGACGTTGCGGAGTCCAGCGTCGAAAAAGCTTCCGCGAAGTAATGCGCCCCAGGCAACTGCTCAGCAGGCCGCGATTCGATCTGCCCGCGGATGTAATGCTCATGGAAGGCCGGCAGCTGCCGGCTAACTTCAGCATAGGCCGATGACATGACGTACTGCGACAGCAGGTGATAGCCGATGGCCGCCTGCTTTGGCGTGAAGCCCCCCTTGCGAAAAATCCCGGCGAGGCGATCGAGGTAGAGAACACCGTAATCTGTCTCCCCTTCGCTCACCTGCTGGAACAGGCGAAACCGGTTGTGCGACATCATGTAGCGCAACACTCCACCGTATTCCACCCACATCTTGAACGACTGCGTCGCCTCGCGCCGCAGGTCTCCCTGCCAGTCGCCGGTCAGTGGCTGCAAGCGGGAGATCCTTTCCTTGAAGTAGCGGTTGGCCACGCCGGAGATCAGGTCGTCACGACTACCGATGTAGTAGTGGATCAAGGTCGGCGTAACGCCCAGCTCGCGCGCCAGGCCCACCATAGAGATATCTCCCAGTGGCTCGACCTTGGCCATGGTGGTGGCCCGGTCCAGGATCTGTTCCCGCGAGAGCACGGGCGCGGTCCCGTTCGCAGGTGCGCCTGTCCTGCTGGGGCGTCCACGCTTGCGAACCGGGGTTTCCTCGGCAACAGGCTCTGGCTTCGGGGGGGTCCCTCGACTTTGCGCTGCATCGAGGCTATGCGGCGCGCGCTTGATCCCGGTTTCCATGGTTGACTTTGGCATATCAGGGTTTGTACTTATTTAATTGTGATGGTCTAAATTGTTTAATTGTGACTGTCTAAATTATATCCACAGGACACACCATGAACGAGACAAAAAAAGGCAAGGTTACCGCGGGCTTGCGCGGCGCGGGCTGGAACCCGGCGCGCATGGACCGCCCTTACCGCGTGGTGCCTTATAGCCTGCGCACCGCGGACGACCAGCGCACGCTGGGCCTGCTCTATTCGCAGACCGGCAATGAAAAGACGGTGGTGTGCCTGATGCATCCGCGCGAGTTCACAGGTACGCCCTACCTGGTGCCCGACGTGCTTGACGCCGGCTGCGCCGCCTGGGTGCAGGCGCCGCGCTCCATCGGCAACGATCTGCGGCTCGAACATGAACTCGCACTGCTCGACGTGGCCGCCGGCATGACCCACCTGCGCGGCCTTGGCTTCACTCGGACGGTGCTGCTCGGCAATTCAGGCGGCGCCGGTCTCTATGCTTTCTATACCCAACAGGCCTTGCGTTCGCCCGAGCGCCGCTTGACCCATACGCCCGGTGGCCGGCCCGTCAAGCTGGCGACCTCGGACATGCCTGCGCCCACCGACCTGATTTTCGTCTCGCCCCATCCGGGCCAAGGCAAGCTGCTCATGAACGGGATCGATCCTTCGGTCACCGACGAGCAGGACCCCTTGTCGGTTGACAGTGCGCTCGATCCCTTCGATGCGCGTAACGGCTTCGCAGCGCCGCCAGCTTCCTCGCGCTACGCGCCGGAGTTCGTCGGCCGCTACCGCGGTGCGCAGCGCGCGCGAATAGAGCGCCTTGACGCACAAGCGCGCGAAATGCTCGCCGTGCGCGGCAGGGCGCGCAAGCAAGTCAAGGAGGGTGAGGCGTCCCCCGCCCTGAAGCGGCTGGCGGCCCATACGCAGATCTTCCAGATCTGGCGCACCGACGCCGACCTGCGCTGCTGGGACCTCTCCCTTGATCCGTCCGACCGCGAGGTCGGCACGCTGTGGGGGCGCGATCCCTATGCCTCCAACCTGGGCAGCGTCGGATTTGCGCGCGTGGTGACGCCGGAATCCTGGCTATCGACCTGGTCGGGCATCACTTCGAACGCCAGCTTCGAAAACTGCGGGCCCGAGCTGAGCGTGCCCTCCTTCGTGATCGAGTACACCGGCGACCAGGCGGCCTTTCCCTCCGACATGGTGGCGATCTACGACTCGATAGGCGCGGTCAACAAGCGCCGCGAACGAGTGCGCGGCAACCACCATGGCCAGGCCTTGGCCGAAGGTGAAGAGTCGGGTCAGGTCGTCGCCGGCCGGATGGTGCAGCAATGGCTGCGCGAAGCGCCCGCGCCCTGATTGCCACGACAAGGGGTTCACCCCTACGCGCTTCGAAGATTTCTCACCCACCGACACCCCTGGAGACAAACACCATGCAATTCAAGACACTGAACAAGCTGACCCTCACCGCCCTGGTTGCCGCCGCCGCCTTGAACGTCGGCGCGCAGACCGCCGGCGCCTGGCCGCAAAAACCCATCCGGCTGCTGGTCGCCGCGCCGGCCGGCAGCGCCCCGGACTTGATCGCCCGCATCATTGGCGACAAGTTGAACCGGTCGATGGGCCAGCCCGTGCTCGTGGACAACAAACCCGGCGCAGGCGGCATCGTGGCCATGAACCAGCTGAAGGCGGCGCCTGCCGATGGCTACACCATCGCCTTGCCCCAGGCAGCGGTGGTGGTGGTAACGCCCTTCACCTACAAGGAAGCGAACTACGAAGTCGAGCGTGATTTCGAGACGGTCGCCATGGTTGGCAAGACGCCCATGATGTTTGTCGCCAATGCGGCCCATCCGGCCAAGACTTTCGCGGAAGCCATCGCCATCGCGAAGGCGAAACCCGACCAACTGGCGGTGGGCAATCCCACGCGCACGTCCATCCCGCACCTGGCCTCGGAGCTGGCCGGCATAAAAACCGAGGTGAAATTCCAGCAGATCTCTTTCTCCAATACCGCGCAGGGCATACAGGCCGTGATGAACGGCGATATTGCACTTTACGTGGATGGCGTCGGGCCCTTGATCCAACTGGTGAAGGCCGGCAAGCTGCGTCCCTTGGCCGTGGCGTCCGAGACCGAGCTGCCCGGCCTCGAAGGCCTGCCGCTCGCCAACAAGGCGGTGCCCGGCCTGAATGTCTACGGCTGGTTCACCATGCTCGCACCCAAAGGCACACCGGCTGCGGTGCTGCAACGGTTGAACGCGGAGGTCAACCTGGCCATGCAGCAGCCCGACGTGATCGCCAAGTTCCGTGAATTCGGCACTTACGCTACCCCCGGCTCCGTGGCCGATGCGGAGCGCTTCGTAAAGAGCGAGAAAGCGCTGTTCGGCGGAGTGATCCGTACGCTGGGCCTGAAGCCCGAATAAGCCAGTCAGTTTTCATCGGCAAGGAGAAAATATGAACCCCCAAACTCACATTTGTTCGCGGCCCCCCGAGGGGGCGCATGCCTCCTTTGAGGCGGCTCGGCAGGAGGCATGACCATGCCAGGCAGCATCCTTGGCCAGGTGCGCGAGCCCATGCCTGGTGTCGTTTACGCGCCAAGCACCGACCTGAAGCGCTACCTCGACGCCGGCGTCCTGACGCGCGAAACCATGGCCGAGGCCTTCAGCGCGTCCTTCCGGCAACACGCCGATCGCCTCGCACTCTGCGGCAGCGAAGGCGAATACAGCTACGGTGCGTTGGATGAGATTACCGACCGTCTCGCCGCAGCCTTCCTTCGCCTGGGCTTGCAGCCGCTGGACCGGGTGATCTTCCAGATCGGCAACTGCAACGAACTGGTGTTCGGCTTCATCGCCTGCCTGAAGGCCGGCCTGATCCCTGTGTGCACGCTGGCGGCGCACCGCGAGCAGGAGATCGGCTACCTGGGCCAGCATGCGCAGGCGCGCATGCACTTCGTTCAGGGCGACGACGCGAAGTTCGACGACGTCGCCTTCGCCGAACGCATGCGTGAAGGCATTCCCAGCATGCAATGGATCGTGCAGGCGCGCGGCGAGAAGCGCGGCGCGGCCAGCCACCTGCGCGAACTCGTCGAGTCCGTCACGGCGCAGGAAGCGCGCGAGATCATCTCGCGCATCACCCGTGATCCCTTTCAGGTCGCGGTATTCCAGCTCTCCGGCGGCACCACGGGCGTCCCCAAGATCATTCCGCGCTTTCACAATGAGTACATCTACAACATGCGCGCGGTGGCGGCGTGGAATGGCTACCGGCCCGACGACTGCCTCTTCATGCCGATGCCGATGATGCACAACCTCAACATGGGCTGCTGCTTCGGGCCATTCCTGCTCACAGGAGGCATGGTGGCAGTGGCGACGAGCTTGGCGCCGGATGTGCTGGGCGACATCTTCAAGCGCTACGAGCCCACCTGGACGGCCATGGCCGGGCCCATCGTGGAAAAGCTCAAGCCCGCCATCCAGTCCGGAGCCTTGCCGCTGCGCCGGCTGCGTGGGGTGATCAGCGCCAGCAACGCACCGGCGCTGCGGCAACTTCTGGGCGCGCCGGTGCGCCACATCTTCGGCATGACCGAAGGCGTGATCATGCTCACGCGCGGCGACGACCCGCAGGTGGTGCTGGACACCATGGTTGGCGCGCCGGTCTCCGCCCTGGACCAGGTCAAGCTGTTCAAGATCGGCACCGAAGAGGAGATCACCGAAGAGGGCGTGGAAGGCGAGTGCGCCTTCGCCGGGCCCTACACCATCCACGGCTACTACGATGCGCCCGAGCGCGATGCGCAGACCTTCACCAGCCAGGGCTTCTACCGGTCGGGTGACCTCATGCTGTTTCGCGACATCGGCGGCAAGCGCTACTACCAGTTCCGCGGCCGCACCAAGGATGTGGTGGACCGCGCCGGGGAGAAGGTCAATTGCGAGGAAGTCGAGCTTCTCGTGAGCCGCCATCCTGCCATCGTCGCCACTGCCGTAGTCGGCATGCCGGACAAGGTCTACGGCGAGCGCATCTGCGCCTTCGTGACCTTGCGCGATGGCGCGCAGGCGCCTTCCACGGCGGAACTCGGGGCCTTTCTGGAGCAGGCCGGGCTGGCCAAGTTCAAGTGGCCCGAGCGCATCGAAGTGCTTGGCGAATTGCCGCTGACCAAATCGGGCAAGCTGAGCAAGCCTGCGCTGAAGGAAATCATCATCGAAAAACTTGCTGCGGAAAAAGCCGCTGCCTGACCCAGGAGAATGCCATGACTGAAAACCAATCCATCCCCATCGCCGGCGTGCACCACACCGCCCGACCCACCTGGAAGCTCGCCGAGACCGTGCACTTCTACCGCGACCTGCTGGGCCTGCCCCTGGTCCATGCGATCTCGGCGCGCGGCTGGGGTCCGGAAGACCATGCCGACTTCCTGCACTTCTTCTTCGACAGCGGCAACGGCAGCACCATCGCCTTTTTCTACTACATTGGCACCACACCGCCCGATTTCGTGGCGGTGCGCGACGACTACCGCTACCGCGCTTCGCACACGGCCTGGCGCGTCGCCACGCGCGAAGACCTACTGGCCTGCCGCGCCAAGATCGAAGCGGCGGGCATCGAGGTGAAGTACCAGATCCGCCACGAGGTCATCGAATCGATTTACTTCGACGATCCCAACGGCTATTCGCTGGAAGTGACCTGGCAGGTGCGGCCCTTCGAAACCGTCGACAGGCAAGACGCGACTCGAACCATCGAGGCTGCCGTGGCGCTGGAAAACGCAAGAATCTCGGTCCCGTTCGACGCCATCGACCAGGTCTGGACCCGCAAGGGCAAGGCCCTGGCTGCCGAATTCGATCGTCAAGCGGAGGTGTCATGATGCCCTCGATCTTCGTCCTCGATGTGCCCGAGTTCTTGCCCCTGGTTGAGCATGCGCGCGAGCTGTCCGGTTGCAAGGTGGAAGGTCCGCGCCTTGGTTACTGGCGCCTTACGGCCAGCCCGGTGCTCAGCTTCAGGCGCAAGGAGCTGGGCTTCAAGCCTGCCGTGTGGCACGGCGCGCTCACAGGGGGCCTGGTTGGCCACATCACCCATTTCGACAACGACACGCTGACCATCGAGGAGGCTGCATCATGAAGATCGCCGTCGTCGGGGGCGGGCCCGCGGGCCTGTACCTTTCCATCCTCGTCAAGCGCCGCCGTCCCGACTGGCAGGTCAGCGTCATCGAGCAGAACGGCGCCGATTCGACCTTCGGCTTCGGCGTGGTGCTGGCCGACTCGGGCCTCAACCGCATCCAGGCCGCCGATGCCCAGGTGCACGACAGGCTCATCGGCAAGATGACCTTCTCCGGCTGCCAGACCATCAACCTGAAGGAACAGCCGGTGGACATCCACCATCCGGCCAAGGGCGGCGCGATCGCGCGCATCGACCTGCTGCATGTGCTCCAGGACACGGCGAAGGAAGCGGGGGTGGACATCCGGTTCGGCCAGCGCATCGAGCACCCGAGCGAGCTGGCGCGGCACGGCCTGGCCGACGCGGACGTGATCGTCGGCGCGGACGGCGTGAATTCGATCGTGCGCGCCGCGCATCAAAAGGAGTTCGGCACCACGAAGTCTTTTCTCACCAATCACTTCGCCTGGTTCGGCACGCGGCGCGTCTTCATCAAGTCGGCGCTGGTGTTTCGCGACTGGCAGGGCGGCTCCTTCGTAGCCCACTACTATCCCTACTGCGCCACGGGCAGTACCTTCGTGGCCGAGTGCGACCATGCCACCTGGCTGAAGTTCGACATGCAGGCGATGAGCAACGAACAACTGCAGGAACTCTTCGAGCGCGTGTTCGCGCCCGAGCTCGAAGGGGAAAAGCTGATTTCCAACAACTCCAGCTGGCGCCAGTTTCCGGTCACGGAAAACAAATACTGGACCGCGGGCAACTTCGTACTGATCGGTGATGCGCAAACCAGCGCGCATTTCTCCATCGGCTCGGGCACCCGCATCGCGATGGAAGACGCCATCGCCCTGGCGGAAGCTCTGACCGAGGCAGCGCCGCCGGGAGCCACGGAGCCCGCGGCCTTGCAGCGACTGCAGCGCTTCACCGACAAGCGCGGCCCCGAAAAGGCCAAGCTGCTCACAGCCTCCCGCAAGTCCTACCTCTGGTATGAAAACATCGGCGAATGGATGCGGCGCTACTCCCCGTATGAATTCATCCACGCCTTCATGACGCGCACCGGGCGCATGAGCGACAAGCGGCTGGCGGAGCAGTATCCGGAGCTGTTCGCGCAGCTAAAGCATGAAGGCGTGCTCCGGGAAAAAACGGCCAGCCACGAAGAAAGCGGGCACCCGGCATGAGCGCCACCGACTCTGGCGTTGGCCTGTCCGGCGAAGCGACCGTGGCCGCCAGCGTGGGGGCAAGAGTCGCCAGCTACGAAGCCCTCATATCGCGCGAGCCCTTCGTGGTGAGAAAGCGCGTGCGCTGGGCCGATTGCGATCCCGCGGGCGTGGTCTATACCGGCAAGTTCACCGAGTACCTGCTGATCGCGGTGAACTACCTCTTCAACGAACTGGGCCAGGGCAATTATGCGCAATGGTTGAAGACGCTGCAGGTGAACACGCCCTGCAAGGGAATGGACCTGGAGTTCCATGGCGCCCTTTGGCCGGAAGACGAGTTCGACATGCATTGCGGCATTTCGCAAGTGCGGCAGCACAGCTTCGATATCCGGGTCGAGGCCGTGCAGGAAGGTGGGCGGCGCGTGTTCACCGGCCGCTTCTCGCCGATCTGCATCAGCCGCGAAGTGCGGCGGCGTGTGCCGATCCCGGAAGAAATGCTGCAGGCATTGCAGCGCTTCAGGTTGCCTGCCCATTCCGTTCCCAAGGAGCCCACATCGTGAGTAAATTATTTCGAATCGGTCAGATCGTCCCTAGTTCCAACGCCACCATGGAGACGGAGATCCCGGCCATGCTTCGCGCCAGGGAGGCACTCAGACCCGAGCGTTTCACCTTTCATTCCAGCCGGATGCGCATGCATTGCGTCATGCCGTGAGCAGCATCCACCGCCTCGCGTCATATCACTGGGCAAGTGATCGCTGTCGATAGCGGCCAGACCATCGTTTAACTGAATCGGATGAAAACCATGCATGAAGCTGTAATTGTCTCGACCGCGCGCACGCCGATTGGCCGTGCGTTTCGTGGCGCCTTCAACAATACAAAGTCGCCAACCCTGATGGGCCATGCTATCCACCATGCGGTTGCACGTGCAGGCGTCGACCCGCAACGCATTGAAGATGCCATTGTCGGCACCGTGCTCTGCGCCGGCACTGCCGGTTCCAACATAGGGCGCAACGCTGCGCTCGCCGCGGGCTTGCCGTATTCGGTTAGCGGGCAGACGATCGACCGGCAATGCGCGTCGGGGCTGATGGCGATTGCTACGGCGGCCAAGCAGATCATGGTCGATGGCATGGAGGTCGTCGTCGCTGGCGGACAGGAGAACATTTCTGCCGTGCAGAACCGCTATTTCGAATGGGTGCAGGCAGAGAAGGATTCAAACCTGCTCAAGTTTGCGGAGCATGCCTACATGCCGATGCTGCAGACCGCTGAAAACATCGCACGCAAGTACGGCATCTCGCGGGAACAGCAGGACGAGTACGCCTTCGCTTCCCAGCAGCGCACTGCGAAGGCCCAGTCTGAAGGCCGTTTCGATACCGAGATTGTCCCCATCACCACGACGATGGTGGTGACAGACAAGCAAAGCGGTCAGGTCACCCACAAGGAGGTGACGCTGTCCCATGATGAAGGAAACCCCCCCGACACGCGCTTGCAGTCGCTCGCGGGCCTCCCGTCGGTCCTTGAGGCGGGGAGCGTGACAGCAGGCAATTCAAGCCAGTTGTCCGATGGCGCCAGCGCCTGCGTGTTGATGAACGCGAAAGCCGCTGAACGTGAGGGCTTAGCTCCTCTGGGCTTCTATCGCGGCATGTACGTGTCCGGCAACGCGCCAGAGGAAATGGGCATCGGTCCCGTGTACGCGATTCCCAAACTGTTGGCGAAGCATGGACTCACTGTGCAAGACATCGGCCTTTGGGAGTTGAACGAGGCGTTTGCCTGCCAGGTGCTCTACTGCCGGGACAAGCTCGGTATCGACCCTGAGAAGTACAACGTGAATGGGGGCGCGATCTCCATCGGTCATCCATATGGCATGACGGGATCGCGCCTCGTCGGACACGCACTGCTTGAAGGCAAGCGCCGCGGCGTGCGATACGTCGTTGTCGCGATGTGCGTGGGTGGTGGCATGGGAGCCGCGGGCTTATTCGAGATACTGTAAGGCGCCTTGGACAATTCAGATATACAGCCAGAGGAATCCATGAGCAACGCGAATCTTTTCGCGATTACCGGGGAAATGGCGCTTGTCATCGGCGGCACGTGGCGGAAGTGCCTTCGCCGAGCTAACGGCGCTGGCAAACAGTTCCTTTTTGGCCTGTAGCTTGCGCGCCACAGCGCGCCGGGCGGCTTGCAGTTCTGCGGCCAGCCGGGCGCGTGGCTCGATCTCCAGTTTCAGGGCCCTTCAGGCCCTTGATGGCGGGAGATTTCATCGGGCCAACTTTAGAGCAAACCCAGCTCGGCCATCGACACCGCCTGGGTACTTGTCACCACAAAATGGTCGAGCACGCGCACATCCACCAGCGCCAGCGCGGACTTGAGGGTTTGCGTGAGCGCCTCGTCGGCGCGGGAGGGCGTGGCGCCGCCGCTGGGGTGGTTGTGCGCCAGCACCACGCTGGCGGCGTTCAGCGCCAGTGCCCGCACCACGACTTCGCGCGGGTAGACGCTGGTTTGCGTCAGCGTGCCGCGAAACAGCTCTTCCAGGGCAATCAGCCGGTGCTGGCTGTCCAGGAACAGCACGGCAAAGATTTCGTGCGGCCGGCCGCCCAGCTGCAGCTGCAAATAGTCACGCACGGCCTGCGGTGTGGAAAACAGCGCCTTTTCCTTCAGTTCTTCGGCCAGCGCACGGCGGGCCAGTTCCAGCACCGCAACCAGCTCGGCCCGTTTGGCCGGGCCCAGGCCCTTGATGCTTTTGAGCGCTTCGGGACCGGTGTGCAGCAGCCCGGCGACGCCGCCGAAAGTGTCCACCAGTTCCTGGCCCATTTGCAGCGCATTCTTGCCGGGCAGGCCGGTGCGCAGCAGCAGCGCCAGCAGTTCGGCATCGCTGAGGGCGCCGGGGCCGCGCGCCAGCAGTTTTTCTCGGGGGCGGGCGTCCTCGGGCAGGTCTTTCAGCAGCATGGGGGAAGGGGTCCGATCAGGGAGGGGGAGCGGGGCAAATCCGGCTTTTCTCCCGGACATGGCTTACTTTCTACAATAGAGGCAGTTTACAAACAGTTGTTGGCCGCCCCCGCCGGCCCAGAGAGTTTTATGCCCCCCGTGGAAACCACCGCTCCCGCACTTGTCCAGCCAGGCTCTTTCCTGACCCTGCATTACCGCATGGCCGGCCCGGACGGCGCCGACATCATCAATACCTTTGGCGGCAAGCCAGCCACGCTGAGCCTGGGCACCGGCGAGTTGTCGCCCGCCATCGAGCAGCGCCTGCTGGGCCTGCCTGAGGGCACGCGTACCACGTTTGAACTGGCCGCCGGTGCGGCCTTTGGCGAGCGCAACCCCACCCTGGTGCAATGGGTGGCGCGCAAGCTGCTCAATGAGCTGGGCGATCCCGACGAGCAGTACAAGGTCGGCGATGTGGTGCAGTTCCCCACGCCGGACGGCATGGGCCAATACGCCGGCGCCGTTCAGCAGGTCAAGGAAGGCGGCGATGCCGTGCAGTTCGATTTCAACCACCCGCTGGCCGGCCAGCCGGTGGTGTTTGAAGTGCAAGTGATTGGCGTTTTATGAGCAATAAGGCCCCCACGTTTGTCGCTTCGCATGCCTCCGGCGGTGCGCTGCCCCTTTCACACGAAGAAGGGGCTGTTCCGCCCAAGGGCGGCCTGTCGGCGGAACCGGCTCAACTTGACGAAATCCTGCTCGCGGAACCACGCGGCTTCTGTGCCGGTGTCGACCGGGCCATTGAAATCGTCGAGCGGGCGCTCACCAAGTTTGGCGCACCCATCTATGTACGCCATGAAATCGTGCACAACACCTATGTGGTCAACGAGCTCAAGGCCAAGGGCGCGATCTTTATTGAAGAGCTGTCCGACGTGCCGCCAGGCGCCACGCTGGTGTTCAGCGCCCATGGCGTGAGCAAGGCCATCCAGGACGAGGCGCGCGCCCGCGGCTTCCAGATTTTTGACGCCACCTGTCCGCTGGTGACCAAGGTACACGTCGAAGTGGCCAAGCTGCACAAGGAAGGTTACGAGTTCATCATGATCGGCCACAAGGGCCACCCCGAGGTGGAGGGCACGATGGGCCAGCTCGACAGCGGCATCCACCTGGTGGAAGACGTGGCCGATGTGGCGCGCATCACCCCCTCGCAAACCGAGCGGCTGGCCGTGGTGACGCAAACCACGCTGAGCGTGGATGACGCAGCCGAGATCAGCGCGGCCGTGAAGGCGCGCTTTCCGCAGGTGCGCGAGCCCAAGCAGCAGGACATTTGCTACGCCACGCAAAACCGGCAGGACGCCGTGAAGGTGCTGAGCCCGCAGGTGGATATCCTGATCGTGGTTGGCAGCCCGACCAGTTCGAACAGCAACCGTCTGCGCGAGCTGGCCGCCAAGCTGGGCACTGAGGCCTACATGGTGGACGACGCCAGCGAGCTACGGGAGTCATGGTTCGAGGGCAAGAGCCGCGTTGGTCTGACGGCCGGCGCCTCGGCCCCGGAGATACTCGTCAAGCAGGTGATAGACCGTATCCGGGCGCTGGGCGCGGTCTCCGTGCGCAAGATGGACGGCATCGAGGAAACCATCAAGTTTCCGCTGCCCAAGGGCCTGAAACTGGATGCCCAGGGCCACACGCTGGATGTCAGCGACAGCCATCTGCATCAACTGACCTGATCGCGGCCATGGTCAGCCGCTATCAAATCGAGCGCTGCCTGCTGGCGTTCAATCAGGGTTACAGGCACTTTGTTCGCCAAACTCCGCTGTGGAAACTGCCGGGCAGCGCGGTGGGCGCGGCCTGCGCTGAAGTCTGGCTCAAGCTGGAGCATTTGCAGACGGGCGGCAGTTTCAAGGCGCGTGGCATGCTCAACCGCCTGCTGTCCAACCCCATTCCGCCCAGCGGCGTGATCGTGGCGTCGGGTGGCAATGCCGGCAATTCCACCGCGGCAGCGGCCAGGGCGCTGGGCGTGCCCTGCGAGGTGTTTGTGCCTGGAGGGCGCCCGGGTCGTGGTCACGGGCGCGGCTTACGCCGATGCGCTGCAGGCCTGCCTGGCGCGCCAGCAGGAAACCGGCGCGCTGCTCACGCATGCCTATGACCAGCCCGAAGTCCTGACCGGGGCCGGCACCCTGGCGCTGGAAATCGAGCAGCAGGGCGGCCTGCCCGATGCCGTGCTGGTCAGCGTCGGCGGCGGCGGCCTGATTGGCGGCGTGGCCAGCTGGTTTGAACAGCGCTCTAGAGTGGTGGCGCTGGAGCCCGAACTGGCGCCGACGCTGTTCAAGGCCCGCGAAGCCGGCGAGCCGGTGGACGTGGCCATCAGCGGCATTGCGGCCGATTCTCTGGGCGCCAAACGTATTGGCGGGCTGGCGTGGGACGCCACCCAGGCCCATGTGCGCGATGCGCTGCTGCTCAGCGACGAATCCATCCGGGCGGCGCAGTCGTGGCTCTGGAACGAATTGAAACTGGCCGTTGAACCCGCCGCTGCATTGCCGCTGGCCGCGCTGCACAGCGGCCGCTACGTGCCGCGCACCGATGAAAAGGTCTGCCTCATCATTTGCGGCGCAAACCTGGACCCAGCGTCGCTTGTGTGAAGTTAAATCGGTACAAAAGTCCCCGAAATACAATCACCCCATGCTAGACATCAACCTGCTCCGCAAAGACCTTCCCTCGGCCATCGCCCGCCTGGAGATGCGCAAGAGCCCGCAAGCCTTCCTCAATGTGGACGCGTTCCAGGCCCTGGAGGCCGAACGCAAAGCCTTGCAAATCCGCACGGAAGAGCTGCAAAGCCAGCGCAACACCCTGTCCAAACAGATTGGCCAGCTCAAGTCCAAAGGCGAAGACGCCAGCGCCATCATGGCGCAGGTGAGCGCCTCCAAGGCCGAGCTGGAGTCCTCCGCAGCGCGGCTCGACCAGATCCAGGCCGAACTGCAGGGCCTGCTGCTGGCGGTGCCCAATTTGCCGCACGAATCGGTGCCGCTGGGCGCCGACGAGCAGGGCAATGTCGAAGTGCGCAAATGGAGCCCGATCGAAGGCCCGGGCGGCGAGCCGCCGGCCTTTGCATTCGAGGTCAAGGACCATGTGGACGTGGGCCAGCCACTGGGGCTGGACTTTGAGCTGGGCACCAAGCTCACGGGCTCCCGCTTCACCGTGATGAAAGGCCAGCTCGCGCGCCTGCACCGCGCCTTGGCCCAGTTCATGCTGGACGTGCAGACGCTGGAGCACGGCTACACCGAGTGCTACACGCCGTACATCGTCAATGGCGACTCATTGCGCGGCACCGGCCAGCTGCCCAAGTTTGAAGAAGACCTGTTCGCTGCCAGAAAAGGCGGACAGGAAGGCGCCGCCGAGGCCGAGAGCACCGCGCTCTACCTGATTCCCACCTCGGAAGTTCCGCTCACCAACTTCGTGCGCGACGAGATCGTGCCGGAGGCGCAACTGCCACTGAAATTCACCGCCCACACACCGTGCTTTCGCTCCGAAGCCGGCAGCTACGGCCGCGACACCCGCGGCATGATCCGCCAGCACCAGTTCGACAAGGTGGAAATGGTGCAGATCGTGCATCCGGAGAAAAGCTACGAAGCGCTGGAAGCCATGACCGGCCACGCCGAAACGATTTTGCAAAAGCTCGGCCTGCCCTACCGCGTGATGTTGCTGTGCACCGGCGACATGGGCTTTGGCGCCAGCAAAACCTACGACCTCGAGGTGTGGCTGCCCGCCCAGAGCACCTACCGCGAGATCAGCTCGATCTCCAACTGCGAAGCCTTCCAGGCGCGCAGGCTGCAGGCCCGCTTCAAGAACGCGCAAGGCAAAAACGAGTTCGTGCACACCCTGAACGGCTCCGGCCTCGCCGTAGGCCGAACCCTGGTGGCCGTGCTGGAAAATTACCAGCACGCCGACGGCACTGTTGAGGTGCCGTTGGTGTTGCAGCCCTATATGGGCGGCGTGACGGTGCTGGCACCCTGACCCTTTGCCACAGGAAGCAGGCATAGCCCCTCGGGGTAGCGCAGTACGCGAAGCGACAAGCGTGGGGGCTCGGTGTTTTTCCGCCGGGCCGCCCCAAGGAAAAGTGCACCCCCTCGGGGGGCAGCGCATTACACGAAGTGAAAAGCGTGGGGGCTCGGTGTTTTTCCGCCGGGCCGCCCCAAGGAAAAATGCACCCCCTCGGGGGGCAGCGCATTACACGAAGTGAAAAGCGTGGGGGCCCTATATACAGAGCCTGCTAGAATTGCGGCTCGACACAGGAGAGGTGGCAGAGTGGCCGAATGTACCTGACTCGAAATCAGGCGTACCGCAAGGTACCGTGGGTTCGAATCCCACCCTCTCCGCCAATGGTTCTAAGTCATTGATTTTGAACATAAGTTATTGTTTTTCGTAGGTTTTTTCTTGTTTGCTACAAGAGAGTGCTACATATGCACTCTGCCTACGGATACTTCATGGCTCACAATGCGCCCTATCTCCAGCGCCGGGGCTACGGCCTCACTTTTCGCATCGGTGTTCCTCAAGACCTTCGTCTTATTGTCGAAGCGCAAGAAATCACAAAAGCACTGCTCACGGCCGACAAAAATCAGGCTGCGCCATTGGCACTTCACTACGCCGCATTCTCAAAGCGCATGTTCTTTGAACTCAGGACGGCGATGAAAGCACTTCAGGACGACGAAGAGCGGCAGCCAGGAGCGCATCTAGAGTTGCTCAAGGAAGCTGCCCGGCAGCTTAAGCACCGCATGCAGGTGCTTGCCATGCAAGATGATCATCAGGACGAGCTGATTGCCCAGAGAAGCCAACATCTCAAAGAGCTTGAAATGGCGAAACTTCAAGCAGAGAACCGCGCCCTCATGGCCGCGTTGACTGGGCGCAATGGAAGTGCTTCAACGGTAATTTTGCCTGCGCCTGAACGGGCAGCGGCGGTCCCGGTGCCGACTCTGAAGGACGTAGTTGACGGGTTTTTAGCTGGCTACGAGAAAACCAATAGGCCGCAGATGCTCAAAAAGCACAGGCCTGTGCTTACGATGCTCCTGGAGCTCGTCGGCAATAAGTCGGTTGATGAAATCCTTCAAGACGACATCAACAAATTTTTTGATGTTTTGGGCCGACTACCTCCGCGGTGGTCTTATGAGTGCCGGAAAAGGAAACTCACAATCCGGGAACTGGCCGCCCTTGATCATCCGAAACGGCTGGGCCCTAAAAGCCTGGAGGACACTTACATAGCGTCCCTGCGCCCATTCTTGATCGCGGCGAAAAGGGACTGGCAGGATCAAGGATTTCCGTTGGGTCTAACCGTTGATGGCGTCCAGTACCTTGGGGATGAGGAAGAGGGCGTTAATAAGCAAAGATCATTCACGCAGGTTGAACTTGAACGTTTGTTTGGTGGCGTAGAAATGAAAAAATTCGCTGCCGACAAAGATCTGGCGCATTATTTTTGGCTATGCCATTTAGGCTTGTTCACCGGGGCGCGCGTGAATGAAATTTGTCAGCTCAACCCGCAAACCGACATCCTGCAGGAGCCAGAAACCGGACTTTGGTATTTCTGGTTTAACGAAGATACACCGGCGGACAACGGTATCGTCAAGTCCATCAAAACCGGAGATTCACGTAAGGTGCCATTTCACTCAACGCTGGTTGAACTGGGTTTTGTGGAATACATAACGGCGATCAAGGCTGAAGGTGCAAGGCGTTTGTTTCCTGCTTGGGAGCCCATCAATCGACGCGCGAGCGGCAATGCTGAAAAGTGGTTTCGCCAATTTCTCCGCGATACGGGTTTGCGCGATGACACCCCGAAGTCCAAGATCACTGGGATGCACGCTTTTCGCCACACGATCCTGACCCATGGTGCGATGCAGAAGCCGCCTTTGAGTCTGTTTTGCATTACTGGCCACGTCCAGGACGAGGCGCCAATTCATGCAACAGGCGCCGGGAGGGGGTATCTGACCTTGTCAATGCTGAGCTCGTTGTCGGACAAGGCGTCACTGATCAACAAGTTGAATTACGGCATCACTTTTCAACGCCCTTCATACCTGGATGCTTCCAGGCCGGCAGAACTTGCGACCAGCTGAATCGCCTGCAGGGGTGTTGATCGCCTGCGACGACGGCAGAGGGAGTTAGGGTGCCCCCATGATTTTGGGTTAGCGCTGACCGACATCTAGGTGCATGGCCGCTCACCGGGATGGGTTTTGCGCCAACGTGGTCACTTGGACCACCATTATTTTGAGACAAATTTCAAGGCAGCCAAAACCGAATTACTAACGGCAATATTGGCAATAAATCACGCAAAATTTCGACAGAAATTTAAGTTACAACTGCTAACATAAATCACGAAATGCGTTGACCGCACCTGCAACGTAGCTCGAATTTTTTTAATAACAGCGAAGACGGTTCTGGAGGAAATAGCGATGAAATTTTGCACGCCAATCATAGGCGCCTTGGTAGGTATCCTACTAACCGGCTGCGCCACCCGCGGCGCCGGCTATGTCCCGCTGGTGGACATGCAGGGCCAGTCGGAGGTGCGCTTTCAGAGCGACCTGCGCGAGTGCCAGGCATATGCCACCCAGCGCCTGGACGCCGCCCAAGGGGCCATGGCTGGCGCCCTGCTTGGCGCGATTCTGGGCGCAGCCATCGCGCCGCGCGGCTACCGCGGCAATGTGGCGGGCCACGGTGCGGCAGTGGGCGCCATCGGCGGCGCAGGTGCGGCTACGGACAACCAGGAAACCATCATCAAGCGCTGCCTGGCAGGACGCGGCTACAACGTGCTGAACTGACGCAGAAATGCTGAAGAGGTTGGCAACGGCCTTGGTGGTCGCTGCTGACCCTTATGCCGGCAAGTTCAGCGCTCTGGGCTCAAAGTCGGCACGACTGCTACGTGCCGATATACTCGCCGCCATCAGGCGTGCCGGTGATCACGTCAAGGCCCAAGGAGAAGTAATTGGCAGGACGGGATGTGTTCATCCCGCAGGATTTCATCCAGAATCTGCGCGAGCGTGTCGCGGACTTTGGTCGCGAGTCTCAGCGGGATCAGTGGGGGATGGCCCGGATGGTATGGGAGGGCGTACAGAAGCGTCGCCAGCACCGCACGGAAGCCGGGGCGATGAGCTTCAGCGCACAAGAGCAAGACAAGCTGTTTGGGCGCGGGCGATTCCCGTCTCTGCTCCTCCGCATCGACTTGTTTCGGCGGTCGTCAGGGTGGTCAAAAAAAGACGGCACCACGAGGGCCTATTGGTTCTCTGCCCAGGTGCGTCGAGCTCTCAACGCCTACGCCGACAAGCCGTCTACCGGCCCGGTGAACCTGCTATGGCTGAGCGGCAAGCGTATGAAGGTGGCCGTCAGCCTCCCCAGTGCGGTCTCGTCAAGAGATACCAACGGCAGGACCATCAGCACGGCCTACTGGGGCCGCGCGAAGGGCATGAACAAGGTTCCGGTGAATACCGAGATGTTGGACAGTTTGCGCCTGTGGTTGGAGACTTGCTTGCGGGACACCGAGGGGGTGGAGGGCACGTTGCGCCAGTTCATTAAACGCCTTCGAGATATGACGGTCAGGTTTATCAGGATGTCCAACACGATCCTTGCCGGGCCTGGGTACATCCCGCAGGTGTATTCGATCGCGCCCAATGGTCGGCTGTACGCCCGTGGTTTGAACCTCCAGAGCGCGCCCGGACTGATCAAGGAAGCCGCCCTGCACGGACTCTGGGAATACGACTTCTCCAACTGTCACTTCACCATCGTCTCGCAGCTGGCGGCCAAGGCCGGCGTCACTTGCCTATGCATTGAGCACTACATGGCCAACAAGGCCGAGGTTCGGCAAGCAGTTGCGGACGGTGCGTCAATCTCGGTCTACCAGGCCAAGCAGTGTTTGTTGGCGCTCTTGTATGGCGCCAGGGCCTCGGTTCGGCGCAAGGATGCAATTCCCTCGATGATCGGCCTGGACGCAGCGGCGAGGTTATATGCGCTGCCTGTATTCAGGGCGCTAAGCAAGGAGATTGCGCGTGCAGGGAGGGCGATCCTGGACGGGTGGCCCAGAACCGCGAACGGCAGCCTTACCAACGCCTACGGAAAGGCCATCAGCGGTGAAGCGAAACCCGCGAAACAGCTGGCGCACCTTGTTCAAGGGGTAGAGGCTAAGGCGCTCATGACGATCGTCAATCTGCACGCGGAAGACATCGTCCTGCTTCAGCACGATGGCTTTACGGCATTACGAAGACTTGACCGGGAGAAACTTGAGGAGATGCTCCTGCGAGAGCTGGGCTACAGGCTCATGCTTGAGGAGCAACGGCTCGAGCTTCATCCTGATGCCCGTGTGCGGCGGATCAGATTGGAAAGTGAAATGGCCCGGGAGGCCGCGCCGGATATAGATTTTGACTCAGTCATTGCTGATTAATGGATACGGGGACTACTCCCCCCCTACTAGAAATCGGGATGCGGGCGCGCACTTAACGCGGCCTTGAAGAGGACCCGCATTGTGGCCACAATGGGCTCAAGGAATACACATGGGCACCAGCACCAGCACCAGCACCAGCACCAGCACCAGCACCAGCACCGCCACCTATGTCCGCGCCCGTCTTGATAGCGTGACTAAAGAGCGCGCAGTTGCAGCCCTGGCGACGATGGGGTTGACGATCCCCGACGCGATTCGCCTGCTACTTCACCGCGTGGTCGAAGATGGCCGGCTGCCCTTCGACCCTGTTCCCAACGAAGTCACTCGTGCCGCCATGCTGGAAGTCCGGCAAATGACGGTGCCTCGCTTTGGTACTGTTGCCGACCTGATGGCGGATTTGCACTCAGAAGAATAGTGCCCGCCAAACGCAAATTTAATGCTGGCTTTGGGAGGTCAAACTGGCGAAGTGCGGTTTAATGCAAATTTTCGGCAAAAACGGCGCAAACAGGGCGTGTTTATGCGCAAATTCAGGGGCGACCGCGATGGGTCATAGCAATGGACCTTGTACCCCCTATGGAGGAAATCAGACTTGGTGGCCCTTGGTGAGAAGTTTTTCCTGGTTTTTTGATTGGCTCTATAAGCAGGGGCATCCGCTTTAGTCCTTGCTGCCATCAAAAAAGGTGAAGTCTTTCTGAGTTTGCATCGGTGTCATGGCATTAGCGCAATGCAGCGATATGCTACCTGGTTTTACCCCGTCAGGTGCCCAATTCAACCACGCCCCGGAGGGCGCTACGTAAGACCGTAACCTGATCGTTGAGGGCGACGATTTCGATGGTCTGCGCCTGCTACGCGCCACTCACGGAGGCAAAGTGGATAACAGATCGCTCAACCGTCCGAGCAGATATCTGCCAAAGCTCCAAGCTGGCCCAGCACGAAACAAGTCTCACGCGCTGCTACTTGCTGCTGGCGAAAGCAACCCGCGCGCAAGTTACGTTGGAGCGGTTTCAAGTGGGTGCGCAGCCTTTCCGAAGTTCACTTTCACCGAGCCAGACGTTGCCTGGCTGGAGCTAGCCCAGATCGCCGATCGGCAGCAACGCTGCATAACGGAAGTCGGGTTCAGACTGAACTCGGTCGCTCGCTGGAAGGGTGCGAACGGGTAATATCGGCCACAACCGGTCACTCGCCAATGACCGCTTGGGTGGCAAGCGACGCGCGGGCAACGTAGGCGCGCGGCGAAGTCTCCTTGACAACTCCCGGCGAGTTCGCCAGCTCCCAGCGAGGACGCGATGACAGAAGAGACGGCATGGGAAAAGGCAGCTTCGGCAGACGGAACGACGCCGTCAGAGCGGGCGCTCGCCAGCCTCGCGCGCAAAGCGTTCCTGACCCTATGGAGCTATCCGAACGTCTTCACGGACGAGGGACGGGCCAATGGCAAAGGGGATGGCAAGGAACTCTGCGACCTGTTGGTTGTTTTCGGAAACGACGTGCTGCTGTTCTCAGACAAAGACTGCGCCTACCGGAGCAACGTGGATGTGGCGGTCGCCTGGCCCCGGTGGTACCGAAGCGCGATCGACAAGTCGGCGAAGCAACTCGCGGGAGCCGAGAAGTTCATCAAGGCATTCCCGAAGCGAATCTTCTTGGACAAGGCCGGTCAGTCACCGCTGCCCATTGAGCTCCCCGACGCCAGCGTAGCGCGCTACTACCTCATCGCTGTGACACGAGGGTCGCACTTGCCCGCGCGACAGTTCTTCGGTGGCGGAAGTTCAGGCAGCGTCATGCTGCTCAACGAGCTGGTGGGCAAGGCCGCTCATGCGCAAACGCCATTCCACATCGGCTTCCCCCTGGAGAGCCGCCGTTTTGTCCACGTCCTTGACGAGATGACGGTTGACCTGCTGCTCGAGGAGCTCGACACGGTGCCCGACTTGGTTGGATACCTGAAGAAGAAAGAAGAGTTCATGCAGCAGCCGGGTGTCATCGTCTCCGTGCCGGGTGAGGAGGAGCTACTCGCTCGATATATGTCCACGATGCGCGACGAGGAGCATGCGTTCCCCAAGACACCGAAGGGCGTCAACTTCGTCGCTCTTCCCGAGGGCGACTGGGAGGTGTACCGAGCAAGTCCCCAATGGAAAGCCAAGCAGAAGGCGAACGAAATCAGCTACATGTGGGATGCGCTCATCGAACACCAGAGCGGGTTCATCCGCTCGGGCAAAGCCATCACCGTGCCCTGGCAGCCGACCATGGACGGCGTTAATCACGAGCGCATCGTTCGAGCCCACGCCGCCCAACCGCGTCTCGCCCGGCGCAGCCTGTCTGCGGACCTTCAAGTTGCGATGCACCGCAGCGACCCGGGCCGCATGTTCGCCCGCATCAAGATGACCGGCCGTCCACCCGACCAAGCCTTTGTCTTCCTCACCATCCCGAGGACAGAAGGCGAGGACTACGACACGACCTACCGGCACCGGCGGATGCACACCCTCATGGTCTACTGCCACGCCGTCAAAGACGCAATGCCAACGCTGAAGGAGGCCATCGGGGTGGCCAGTGAGCCGTTCTCAGAGGGGACGGCGTCCCAGGATTTCATGCACGTCGACCTATCTGAGATGTCGGACGAGGAACTCAAGGGATGGCGTAAGCAAGCGGACGAACTCGACATCCTGCGACCGAAAACCGAGACGAAGCTATTTCGGCACACCGAGGCCGAGTTTCCTGCCCCGTTCCGGTTCGTCGACGCCCCACCAAGCTACCTTGGCGAGGGAGGCATGCCAATGAACAGGGCCGCGCGGCGCCAAGCGGATAAAGAAGCGCGGCGAGAACGGAATAAGCCCCGCTAGGCGGGGCTTCGAGGGGTGTGGCTGGTTAGACCGCGGTGAGCGTCAAATTGGCCAGCAAGTAGCGCGCGGTGCCAGTTCAGCTTAAACAAACATGCGCATTCTTCACTTCCTCGACTTATCGACCGACGCTGAGCTTCCACCTCGCAAATGTCGGCTATGCGGCTAGCAATTCAGCGCCCTGGATGTCGCTTCAGAGCCCGGAGGAGACGTGCTTCGGGTGGAGGACCATGCGTTTCAAGTTACCAAGATGTCGTTTGGCTCCTCGAAAGGTCTCGGCCAACCTTGCATGGGGTTCCGCCAGAGCTCCGCACCCCTTATTTCCCAGAACTGCATAATCTGTAGCGGTATCAAAAATAGACGAAAAGGGACGGCGCCGCTGCATGCTTGACGACATCAAAAAAACACTCTGGGCCACCGCCGACAAGCTGCGCGCCAACATGGACGCCGCCGAATACAAGCACCTGGTGCTGGGCCTGATCTTCGTCAAATACATCTCTGACACCTTCGCCGCCCGCCGGTCAGAAGTCGCCACCCGGCTGGCAGACCCCAAAGACGAATACTTTTTTGACGGCGCCACGCCCGAAACCCTGGCCGCCGAGCTGGAAGACCGCGATTACTACAAGTCGGTCAATGTCTTCTGGGTGCCCGAAGCCGCCCGCTGGGAAAGCCTGCGCGCTAGCGCCAAGCAGCCCGACATCGGCAAGCGCATTGACGAAGCCTTGACGCTGGTGGAGGTAGAAAACCCCAAGCTCAAGGGCATCCTCGACAAGCGCTACGCCCGCGCCCAGTTGCCCGACGGCAAACTCGGCGAGCTGGTCGATCTGGTTTCCACCATAGGCTTTGGCGACAGCCCCAGCGTCGCCCGCGACACGCTGGGCCAGGTCTACGAATATTTTCTGGGCATGTTTGCTAGCGCCGAAGGCAAGCGCGGCGGGCAGTTCTACACCCCGGCCAGCATCGTCAAGACCCTGGTCGCGGTTCTCAGCCCGCACAGCGGCAAGGTCTACGACCCCTGCTGTGGCTCGGGAGGCATGTTTGTGCAGAGCGAAAAGTTCATCGAGGCCCACGGCGGCAAGCTGGGCGACGTGTCCATCTACGGGCAGGAGTCCAACCCCACCACCTGGCGCCTGGCCGCCATGAACCTGGCCATTCGCGGCATTGACTTCAACCTGGGGCGCGAGCCCGGCGACAGCTTCACGCGCAACCAACACCCCGACCTGCGGGCCGACTTCATCCTTGCCAATCCGCCCTTCAACATCAGCGACTGGTGGCATGCCAGCCTGACCGGCGACGCGCGCTGGGTATATGGCGACCCGCCGCAGGGCAACGCCAACTACGCCTGGCTACAGCACATGCTGCACCACCTCAAACCCACGGGCCGCGCCGGCATTGTGCTGGCCAACGGCAGCATGAGCAGCAGCCAGAACAGCGAGGGCCAGATTCGCGCCGCCATGGTCGAGGCCGACGTGGTGGAAGTGATGGTGGCGCTGCCCGGCCAGCTCTTCTTCAACACCCAGATCCCGGCCTGCCTGTGGTTCCTGGCCAAACAGAAAAAGCGCCAGGGCGAGGTGCTGTTCATAGATGCCCGCAAGCTCGCGACCATGATCGGCCGCGTGCAGAGCGAGTTCACCGACGAGGTGATTGATCGCATCGCCGCCACCGTGGCCGCGTGGCGCGGCGAGGCCGATGCTGGGGAGTATCAGGATATTCTTGGCTTCTGCCGCAGCGTGCCGCTGGCCGAGATCGCCCAGCACGGCCATGTGCTGACGCCCGGCCGCTACGTTGGCGCGGAAGAGGTCGAAGACAACGATGAAGACTTCGCCACCAAGATGCAGCAACTCACGGAGAAGCTGGGCGAGCAGATGGCCAAGGGGGCGGAGCTGGATCAGCTGATTCGGCAGAAGCTGGGGGGGCTGGGGTATGAGTTCTGAGTGGGCCTCGCTTACCATCGGTGACTTGGTGCGGCAGGGGGAAGCAACCGTTCAAACTGGCCCATTCGGCTCGCAACTGCACAGGCACGATTACGTTGCCGCTGGTACTGCGGTGATCCCGACCGAAGCCATCGGACGCGGGCGCATTCTCGACATCTCCGTACCCCAGGTGGACTCGATCAAGGCTGCAGAGCTCGCACGGCATCGGCTACGGCTCGGCGACATCTTGTTTGCCCGTCGTGGCGCTCAAGCTACCGGACTATCCGCAATCGTCGATGAGCGGTTTGAGGGCGCACTTTGTGGCACCGGCGCACTTTTGCTGCGAGTTCAAAGCCGGCGCGTTGATCCCAAGTATCTTGCGATGTTCTTGTCAAGCGAGGCCGCGTATGTCTGGTTGAGGACACACGCAGTTGGCGCCGTCATGCCCAACCTAAACACGGACATCATCAAGGCGCTTCCAATTGCCTTGCCGGGCATTGACGAACAACGAAGCTTCGCGAGATTCTTTGGCGCAGTTGACGACCGCATCACCCTCCTGCGCGAAACCAACGCCACGCTCGAAGCCATCTCCCAAGCGCTGTTCAAGTCATGGTTTGTTGATTTCGACCCCGTTCGCGCCAAGACGGAAGGCCGCGCCCCCGAAGGCATGGACGAGGCCACGGCGGCGCTGTTTTCGGATGGGTTGGAGGAGTCGGAGCTGGGTTTGGTGCCGAGGGGGTGGCGGGTTGGAGTACTGGGTGAACACACCAGCTACCTGAACCGGGGAATTTCACCCAAGTATGTCGAAGAAGGTGGCGTTCTTGTAATCAATCAAAAGTGCATTCGAGATTTCACTCTCGACTTAAGCAAAGCTCGCCGACACGATCCAGCACAGCGAAAAATTGATGGGCGTGAGTTAAGAAAAGGTGACATGCTAGTGAATTCAACTGGTGTTGGAACGCTGGGTCGTGTCGCCCAGGTCCTGAGCTTGGATCAAACAGCGATTGTTGATTCGCATGTCACGGTAATGCGTGCAGATGCCTCGCTGACCTGGAATTATCTTGGTCTTTCAACAATGCGCAGACAGGCAGAAATTGAAGCCATGGGCGAAGGCACAACAGGGCAAACCGAGCTGAGCCGAGGAAAGCTGGCACTTCTCCGGTTGGTTATTCCACCTGCTGTGGTACTTCAGAATTTTGATGAAGTCGTCGTGCCGTTACGTGAGCGCTTTGCAGCCAATCTTGAAAAAGCCCAAACCCTCGCCACCCTCCGCGACACCCTGCTCCCGCGCCTGATTTCCGGCCAGCTCCGGTTGCCAGAGCTGCCTCACATTGCCGAGGAGGCCATGGCATGAGTACCGCAGGCACCCAATACGCCCTCTTCGAGTCGGCGGAGGCCCTGCCCATCGAGCAGGCGGCCCAGGAACCTTCTGGCCGACGGTTCAGCGACTACGTGGTCTATGTGGATGAGAGCGGCGACCACTCCCTGGCCGGCATCGATGCCGACTACCCCGTCTTCGTGCTTGCTCTTTGCGTCTTTCACAAGAGGCACTACGCAGAAAAAATCATCCCCGCCGTCGAGAAGCTCAAGTTCAACTATTTTGGGCATGACAGCGTGGTGCTGCACGAGCACGAGATTCGCAAGCAGAAAGGGGACTTTGCGTTCCTGAGCCACCGCCCGACGCGGGACGAGTTCATGGCGCGGCTGTCGTCCATCATGGAGGCCAGCAACTTCATCTTGATTGCTTGCGTGGTGGACAAGGCCCGTTTGAGCCGGAGTGAGGGCGCCAGCTCCAACCCCTACCACATCGCCTTGGGCATCTGCCTGGAGGCCCTGCGCGAGTTCCTGGCGGAAAAAGGGCAAGACCAGGTGAAGACCCACGTGGTGGTGGAGTGCCGGGGCAAGAAAGAGGACGCGGAGCTGGAACTGGAATTCCGGCGCATCTGTGACGGTGACAACCCGGGCAACAGGCACTTGCCGTTCGACATCGTGTTTGCAGACAAGAAGACCAACCTGGCCGGCCTGCAACTGGCCGATCTGGTTGCGCGCCCGGTGGGGCTCAACTACATCCGTCCCCGGCAAGCCAACCAGGCTTTCGAGCTACTGAAGAAGAAGTTCTTCTGCGATGGCGGGCGCGCCAAGGTGGGCAGCGACTATGAGAGCGTGGGCCTGATGATTTATCCACCCCAGAAAGCGAAAAGCCCCGATGAACCCACCGAGGCTATAACGCCGACCAGGAACCCCCAATCCACTTAGGTCGCGAGTTTACCGCAATCTCTCCACAGCGAGCAATGAAAAAATGCATCAGAGAGCGCATCTACCCGGTACGCCCGTTACCTGCCTGTTTGGGCCTGAAAGTGTTTTAAAGCAAAACAACACAAGCTGCCAAAAAGCTAAAAAGTTGTTGTTTTTCAACAAGTTAAGTGTTTAGGCAATAGTTCCGGGCAAACTTCGCCGAAAGGCAAGGAAGGGGCATGGCCGAAGACCAGCTCGAGCGGGGAAACCCTGGCTTGGGTGCAGGATGTGGGCTATACCCACCGCGACGGCCCCGACGTGGCGCATGACGGGCTCGCGCCTGATTTCGGGCCAGTTGCGGCGTGCAGAAGTGGCTTGAGGTCGACGGTTTGCTGCTGATTTGGTAGCTAACAGTGCCTGTGTTGATTGGTATTGAGCCTGATTTTCTTGTTAATCTTTGGTGGATGACCGTGTGAGCTGCGAATTCAGTAAAAAATACGGCCAATGGCCAAAACCCAGCCCGACATCGTGCAAAGGCGGCTTGACGAAGGTTTGCTGATGCCGCAGGCTGGTGTGCATTGAAATGTTGATGGAATCGACAGATGCGAGCGATATGTCGATTTCCATCTATTTTTTAAACCTATTCTGGAGCTAGCCCATGCACGCGACCTGCCAGGCGACCTTCGGGACAGCCCCATGACCGAAGACCAACTCGAACAAGAAACCTTGGCCTGGCTGCAAGACGTGGGCTACAGCCACGCCTATGGCCCTGACCTAGCGCATGACGGTCCCGCGCCTGAGCGATCCAGTTACCGGCAGGTACTGCTGGCCGGGCGGCTGCGGGCTGCGATCGATGGGCTGAACCCCGGCATTCCAGCTGCGGCGCGGGAAGACGCACTCAAGCAGGTGCTGGACCTGGGGATTCCGGCACTGCTGTCTGCCAACCGGCACTTTCACCGCCTGCTGGTGGCGGGTGTGCCGGTGCAGTACCAGCAAGACGGCGAGACGCGCGGCGACTTTGTGCGCCTGATCGACTGGGCCGAGCCGGCGTGCAACGACTGGCTGGCGGCCAACCAGTTTTCCATCAAGGGCCCGCAGCACACGCGCCGGCCCGACATCATCCTGTTCGTCAACGGCCTGCCGCTGGTGCTGCTGGAGCTGAAAAACCCGGCTGACGAGGCCGCCGATGTCTGGAAGGCTTACGAGCAGATCCAGACCTACAAGGCGCAGATTCCCGACGTGTTCCAGACCAACGAGGTGCTGGTGATTTCGGATGGCACCGAGGCGCTGCTGGGCTCGCTCTCCAGCGACGCCGAGCGCTTCATGGCCTGGCGCACGATTGACGGCGTCACGCTGGACCCGCTGGGCGAGTTCAATGAGTTGCAAACCCTGGTGCGCGGCGTGCTGGCCCCTAGCTATTTGCTCGATTACCTGCGCTACTTTGTGCTGTTTGAGGACGACGGCACGCTGGTCAAAAAGATTGCAGGCTACCACCAGTTTCACGCGGTGCGCGCTGCCATCCATCAGGTGGTGGCGGCTTCGCGGCCCGGTGGCAGCCAAAGCATCAAGGGAAAGGGCGGCGTGGTCTGGCACACCCAGGGCAGCGGCAAAAGCATCACCATGACCTGCTTTGCCGCCCGCGTAATGCGGGAGCCGGCGATGGAGAACCCGACCATCGTGATCATCACCGATCGCAACGACCTGGACGGCCAGCTGTTCGGCGTGTTCAGCCTGGCGCAGGATTTGCTGCGCGAGCAACCGGTGCAGGCGCGCACGCGGCAGGAACTGCGCACGCTGCTGGCCAACCGGCCTTCGGGCGGCATTGTGTTTGCCACCATCCAGAAGTTCATGCTGGGGGAAGACGAAGACAGCTTTCCCATCCTCTCGGAGCGGCACAACATTGTGGTGATTGCCGATGAGGCGCACCGCACGCAGTATGGCTTTGAGGCCAAGCTGAAAACACGTAATTCAGCACGAAAAATTCCTCAAGCCCAGGCAGGTTACGCGCAAGTAGCTATTAATAAGGTGGCAACCGGCGATGGGGTGACCACGCCGCACCGCGCTGAATTTGCACCGCCCGACTACCAGGTCAACGAAACGGTTGAGCGCTACCAGGCCGGCTATGCCCAGCACCTGCGCGACGCGCTGCCGCACGCCACCTTTGTCGCCTTTACCGGCACCCCCGTCAGCAGCACAGACCGCGACACCCGCGCCGTGTTTGGCGACTACATCCATGTCTATGACATGCAGCAGTCCAAGGAGGACGGCGCCACGGTGGCGATCTATTACGAGTCGCGCCTGGCCAAGCTCAGCCTGAAAGAGGCTGATCTGGCGCAGATCGACGAAGACGTGGATGAGCTGGCTGAGGATGACGAGGAAAGCCAGCAGGCGGCCCTGAAAAGCCGCTGGGCCGCGCTGGAAAAGGTGGTGGGCGCCGAGCCGCGCGTGGCCAGCGTGGCCGCCGACCTGGTGGCGCATTTTGATGCGCGCAACACGGCGCAGACCGGCAAGGCCATGGTGGTGGCCATGAGCCGCGACATCTGCGTGCATTTGTACAACGAGATCGTCAGGCTGCGGCCCGACTGGCACGATACCGACCCCGAGAAAGGCACGATCAAGATCGTCATGACCGGCTCGGCCAGCGACAAGGCCTTGCTACGGCCGCACCTCTACAGCGCCCAGGCCAAAAAGCGGCTGGAAAAGCGCTTCAAGGATCCGGCCGACCCGCTGCGCCTGGTGATCGTGCGCGACATGTGGCTGACCGGCTTCGATGCACCCTGCGTCCACACCCTATACGTGGACAAGCCCATGAAGGGCCACAACCTGATGCAGGCCATTGCCCGCGTGAACCGCGTGTTCAAGGACAAGCAGGGCGGCCTGGTGGTGGACTACATCGGCATCGGCAACGAACTGAAGTCGGCCATGAAGGAATACACCCAGTCAAAGGGCCGTGGCCGTCCCACGGTGGACGCGCACGAGGCGTATAGCGTGCTTGCGGAAAAGCTCGATGTGCTGCGTTCCATGCTGCACGGTTTTGACTATAGCGGCTTCCTCACGGGCGGCCACAAGACGCTGGCGGGTGCCGCCAACCATGTGCTGGGCCTCAAAACCGACTCGGCCCGGGACGGCAAGAAGCGATTTGCCGATACTGCACTGGCCATGAGCCAGGCGTTTACGCTGTGCTGCACGCTGGATGAGGCCAAAGCTGTGCGTGAGGAAGTGGCCTTTATGCAGGGCGTGAAGGTCATCCTGACTAAGAAGGATCTGACGGCCAAGAAGCGCACCGATGAGGCGCGCGAACTGGCTATCCGGCAGATCATCAGCTCGGCGGTAGTGTCCGAGAGTGTGGTGGATATCTTCGACGCTGTGGGCCTGGACAAGCCCAACATCGGCCTGTTGGATGACGAATTCCTTGCCCAGGTGAAAAACCTGCCGGAAAAGAACCTGGCCGTGGAGTTGCTGGAGCGCCTGCTGGAGGGTGAAATCAAAAGCCGCTTCGCCAGCAACGTCGTGCAGGACAAGAAGTTCTCGGAGATGCTGGCTAACGTCATTACCCGCTATCAAAACCGCTCGATTGAAACAGCGCAGGTGATGGAGGAACTGGTGGACATGGCCAAGAAATTCCGTGAAGCGGCATCCCGCGGAGAGTCACTTGGGCTGACCGAGGACGAGGTGCGCTTCTACGATGCGCTGGCCAACAACGAGGCGGCGGTACGCGAGCTGACCGACGAAACCCTCAAGAAGATCGCTCATGAACTGACCGAGAACCTGCGTCAGAACCTGAGCGTGGACTGGTCAGAGCGCGAGAGCGTGCGTGCCAAGCTGCGCCTGATGGTCAAGCGCATTCTGCGCAAATACAAATACCCACCGGATCTGCAGGACGCGGCTGTGGAGCTGGTGCTGAAGCAGGCGCAGGTAATGGGGGAGAGCTGGGCAGTGTGATGCCAATGTAGACCAGCAGGGTCACCGTCACACCTTTGACCGCCTAAACCTGCTGAGCGCCATACACGTGGGCAAGGTCCGCCTCAAGCGCCCGGTGGTTGCCACGTGGGGCACCTACATTGCCACCCATTCCGCCCGACTGCGCTCCCTATAGTGAATTGTGAAGTCTGCATTGTTGCAGCCCGGTTTCCCAGTTCACCAAGGAGAAAGCAATGTCAATCACCAAGCCCACCATGCCCGTTACCCTGGTTCAGCAAATCGAAGCGCGTCAGGCCGAGCTCGGCCTGAGCGACCGGCAGCTTTGCGACGCACTCGGGTTTGAGCGTGAAATCACCCTCGTGCTGATCAAGCAGGGCACCATGAAGCTGCCCATCAACAAGGTGCCAGCCCTGGCCGCGGCACTGTCGCTTGAGCCCGCCGACGTGCTCCGGGCGGCTCTGCAAGAATCCTCGCCCGACCTGATCTCGGTCATTGAAGAGGTCTTCAACTCCCTCCGCCTGACCACCGGTGAGATGCGCCTGATCCGCCACCTGCGCAACCTGGCAGGAGACCGACCAGCTGCGCCGGTTGTCTTTGATGGCAAGGGCGTGATTGCCTTGGTGACTGCTTGAAACCAGGAGGGCAAGGATATGCATTGGACTGAGCGTAAAAAGATCTACGCCACAAGGCCCGGGGATGGCGTCGATTTCATCCCGGATGTGCCGGGGGTGTATTGCGTTCTCAACCGCCAGTCCGGCCACCGTTATGTCGGCTGCTCTGCCACGAGCATGTGGAAAAGGGTGCGCAGCCACCGATCCACCCTGCGCGCAGGTACGGCGCCCAACATGCTGATGCGTAAGCACGCTGCGATCTACGGGCCTGATGTGTTTTTCTACTTTACCCTGCAGGAGCATCTCCAGGATGGGAAAACCTTTTGGCGCTCCCGCCTTGAAAAAAAGGAGTTGTGGTGGACCATCCACCTGGCGGCTCACGACGAGCGGTATGGTTACAACTCGGAGGCTGGCCACATACGCACTCCGGCTGCAGGATTCCGTGAACAGGAGCGTAGGCTGATGGCAGGAGGGCGCCACGGCCAGTATCAATTGCTGCCTGGCGTGGATCGCTATGACCCGATACACCCGGAACTGCTGGAAACCTGGTCCCCGTAGCCCTGCGTCATTTGGGTAGGCCCGCACGGCAGGTTTTTGTCTTCCATATGGGTGTCGACAAATGCTCCAAAAGAGCTCGTCCGCATCTGGTGGGGGAGGCGGACGGGTCGTTCTGACACTGCTGTTTTTAGGCGCGGCGCCGGCATGGCGTCCAGCGGGCCTTGCCATAGCCTGAAAAATCCAGGTGCTGCCTGGACGGAACACGATGGCCACGTGCCGTAATCCTTGGGGTCCAACACAACCACCATGCGTTTTTCCTCATCGAGGCGGTGAAAGCGTTGCATTACCGGGTGCCCATCGGCGTTGACCGTGAGCATCGCGAAGGTGAGAACTTCTCGCCCATCAACGTGCTTCCATTTACGGTAAATGCCGGTTAGCCTTACTTGGCGGCTTGGCCTAGCCTGACGCAGGCAATGGCTGGCCCATGTGCATAGAAAACCGCGTCTTTTATACACATGAGGATTCAGCGCTTGCAAGCTGAGTCAAACCTACGAAAAAGGCCAAGCAATGTCGAGCAGAATTAACTGATCACGGCCCTTTCGGTAGCGCAATAGAAGTACCTGTGCTCACTCGCGCAGATTCAAACATCTTGGCATAGCCACCTTGAGGGCAATCAAATTGATACATAGCTCTCAATAGCCAGAGTTTTTTCCAGACGGCCGAGGCGTGATTCAGAAAGGTTACGTTGAAGCCCAGTTCTTGCGCCTCCTTGTAGTCAATCACCGAACCATGAGAGTGATAGACATTGCGTGTTGCTAGCTTCTCGATGGCCTCGTCGATGTCTTTGGGCTCCCTGCCCTTCATCATCCCGGTCGCAAGTAGGCTCTTCGCAAGCTTTTCTGTTTGTGCTTGGGCTGTTTTGGCCAGTGCCATATCGATGGCGTTAAAGCCACTTCCCGGTGGAGCGTTTAAAACAAAATGAGCAGGCACAGATCCAATGGCAGGATCAATAGGCCCCAATTCAGATTCCATCCCCAACACTACAGTTTGCCCACACATAGTCAGCACTGTGCCATTGCTTTTGGCGCGCCGCGGTACTATAACCCGCAGTTCCGGCGCCATAGCGCGCAGTAGGGAACACAGCTTTTCGGTGGCATCTGTGCCGCCGCCGTTCGTCTCAAGCATTAGATCTACGGGCTTGCCGGCACAGTAGTTGAGCAATTCCGCAAGATGAACATCGTCACCGACGTCGATCTGCGCGTTGGTGTTGTCGCAATCTGTGAAATAGACGATCAGGCAACGCCCAGTCTCAGCCTCAATATCCTCGATCAGAAGCTGTCGAAGATATCGATCTTTATGAGTAACCCAAAAAAGGGTTGATTGACTGGGAAGTTCGGTCGTGCGCGGAAACTTTCCGACTGACGACACTTACGCGGGCTCAGGTTGTTTAGGCTGAGCCTCAAACACGCTTTTACCGGCGTTCAGGCGCTCACTAGCTTTAGCCAGATCGGCATACTGATCTCGAACAGGGCGTGTTTTCACCTGATCTTTAACAATGCGTTCGGGCAGTTGTGGGGATAGCAGCGTGCTTGGCTGGGAAGAACCAAGTGCCCCCACTCTGGCAAGTGTGTGCCTATTGAACATTTTATTTTCTCCGTCTCGTGCAGTTGCCGTCTCGGCCCAGATCTTATGCCTGATGCCTCCTGCAGCCGTTGGAGCGGCTGCTAACTTCAATTGTCCGCCAATTGACGGCCTCGTCAACTCCGGCGATGCGCTTTCGCATCATCAAAAGTGCCGCTTGTCGGCCCGATTGCCTCCTACATGAGGTCAAAGTTCCATGTGCAAACGCCTGCACTCTCCCTTTTTGATCATTTCCTCTAGCGTCCAGACGTCTGCATGGTCGCACCGACCCCTTCAATGTAGTACTTTTATATTACAAATTTCAGAAGCAAGCTCTCCGCGGATGCGCAGGGAATCAAACCCACGGCGCATGCATAGGGCGCTACTGGTGGATTTGTAGGCATCCTGATGACCCACAACTTGCCGGGGCCTACAAAAATGCCTATTCCCGCGCACTTCCCGGCGGGTGCAGCAAATGATTCTTGACTGCTTGACGTGGCCTGCCTGGCACACACTTTGAAATTGACGAAACACCGCAGGCTTGTCAGAATTGATTCACAGAGTTGCTACATGGGCACTCTCCGCGCTACGAAAAACGTAATGAAATCAACGCGAGAGAAATCGGGGATTAGAATCCCACCCTCTCCGCCAAAAAATGCATTCAAGAACATCTCAGGACGTATCTAAATGCCCTGAAAGCCCCGCCAGCCGGGGCTTTTTTGTTTCAAGTCGTCTCGCATCGTCTTTTGACGCCTAAGTTCTTTGGGGGCCGTAAAGCAGGGAAATTCCCCGCTAAGCCAGAAAGTCCCCCAAAATGGCCTTGACAGATACAGCATGCAAGAACGCCAAATACCCTGAGGGCAAGGCTCGAGAGCGCTACCCGGACTCTGGCGGTTTGTGCCTTGAGGTGGTGTCCACCGATGGCAAGTATGGTGTTCTATTGAAGAACAGCAAGGCACGGGACGGGACCAGGCAGCTGATCTGTGCGTCCCTGTTTCCTTAAAGGTGAAAGGGTGGTGGTTGCATGAATAAATTTGATAGTCTCTTGGCCGATTCCGCGATTGGGAGTTCTTTCTATGTCAGCCCCCATATATTAGGAGTGGATGGTGAAAGCTTTCATAAGCTTGTTGAGACTTGGGTCGCAGCTGGCGGAGGAGATGGTTTTACTGTTTCCGACGCGGGCAAAGAAAGTGCGAGCGGTGGCCATCAATATGTCATCGTCAAGATCACCCGAACCAAATAAGCCTGGAAAGAAGTGGAACGGACACATCACGAATGTCGCTAGATAGGTTGATGATCAACGCGCAAAGGCTATGAAGGCCTTGATTGAAGGATTCGGCTGTTAGTACCGTGTCCAGGTGAAGCCAGCTGTGCTCCAAACGCCTCGGGCATGAGATCGATGATTGTTCGCCGTGCCAAGCACAGCGCATCTTTGAGATTGCGAATTTGAGCGTCACGGGCATCAGGGGCGATCGACTTTCCGTCACTGTCAGTTCCCGCGCTGGACTGCCGGAGTACCGCGCACCGCTGGGTCCTGAAGCTGCCGGCGCAGCAGATCATTGGTTTCCTTCTGCATCGCGATGAGTTCGCGCAGCAATGGTTTGGTGCCTATCAACGCGAACGGAAGAATCGCCCGGCAGGTCGCAAGGTCATCATCCCGAATCTCTCGTGTCCGCCTGCAACGCTGCTTCCGGAGCAAGTGCCCGATTGCGCCATGTGCGGCGGTAAGTTCCAATCGCGATGGCGAGCGCGACGACGATCAGAATCGCCGCGACTGCGAACGTAATCCGCATACCGGCGGCAACAGCTTCGGGACGCGCCGTTGTGATGTCGGTCGTTGCCGATGCAAGCGCGAACACCGCGCCCATCACGGATGCACCGGTGATGAGCCCGAGATTGCGCGACAGGCTGAGCATGCCGGAAATGACGCCCCGCTGGTCCGGACGGATATCGGTCATGACGGCGGTGTTGTTGGCCGTCATGAACAGCGCATAGCCGACGGTGATGACGACGATGGGGGCGATGTAGCCGGGGATGCCGAGCGTCGCCGGCACCATGGATAACACGAAGGAACCGGCCGCTATGGCGATGAGCCCAATGATGGTCATGCGTCGTGCGCCAAAACGGTCCGCCATGCGGCCGGCTGGCACACCGGCCAGCGCGGCGGCAAGCGGGCCGACCGACAAGACGAGTCCGACAAGTGCCGCGTTGAGCCCGAGCGCACGAGAGAGATAGAACGGCCCGACCACCAGCGTTGCCATCATCACCGTCGAGACGAGCGCGCTCATGGCGAGGCTTGCACGTAAGCCTGGATCGCGGAACATCGCCAATCGGATCAAAGGGGATGCGGCTCTCGCCTCGGCGCGCACGAAGAGGCCGACGCCCAGGGCAGCCGCCAACAGCAGCGCCATGTTGAGCGGACCGAAACTGCCGCGCCCGTCATGATGACGAATGGTCATGGCGAGGGCATAAGCCGCGAGCGTCAGAGCCAGCAGCAGGGTGCCCGCATGGTCGAAGCCGGCGCTATCGATCTTCGGCCCCCGGCGATCAGCGGGCAGGTAGCGATGCGCGAGAAGAAAAGTCAGGATACCCAGCGGTACGTTGACGAGGAAGATGGCCTGCCAGCCGAGTCCGGCGATCAGAACGCCGCCAAGCGATGGACCGAGCGCGGTGCCCATCGCGGACATCGTTCCGAGCAGGCCCATGGCGCTACCTGTCTTTGCCTTGGTAACCGTCTCACCGACAAATGCCATGGTGAGGGCCATCATGACGGCTGCTCCGAGGCCCTGTGCCGCCCGGGCGGCAATCAGCAGCCAGAGCGTGGGCGCGATGCCGCACAGGAACGAGGCCGCCGTGAACAGGAAGATGCCGGCCAGCAGCAGCCGCTTCCGGCCGGTGATGTCACCGAGCCGTCCGACGCTGACGATCAGGGTGGTGATGGCGAGGAGATAAGCGAGGACGACCCACTGGACTTCCTGGAAGGAGGCGTTGAACGCCTGTGCCAACGTCGGCAAGCCCACATTGGCGATGCTGGTGCCGAGCGAGGACAGCAACATGGACAGCGAAAGGGCGGCGAGCGCCCACCGAACCGAAGGTGTCCGTTCCGAACTTCCACTTTTGCTTTCACTTCCGGCGACTGCCTCATCCCGTTTTGCAATGATTGACTTCAACATGAACTCCGCTTTCTGCTCCGTTTACTGGCGACTCCGAAATGGAGCTGATATGCAAGCGTAGTTCTTTGCCTGGCATGGCGGAAGGCGCACCATTTGCACTTTATTCGTGCGTTTGACGCCATGTAACGGCCAAACTGCGCTATGGTCGATGCATGGCGACACCCGATTTCAACTTGCTGGTCACGCTCGATGTGCTGCTCGCGGAAGGCAGCGTTGCGCGTGCGGCCCGGCGCTTGCGGCTCAGCCCGTCGGCGATGAGCCGGGCGCTGGCGCGGTTGCGCGAGACCACGGGCGATCCGCTGCTGGTCAGGGCTGGGCGCGGTCTCGTTCCCACGCCCCGGGCGATAGCACTGCGCGAGCAGGTCGGCCAGCTCGTGCAGGACGCGGAAGCGGTTCTGCGCCCCGTGGAGAAGCTCAAGCTCAAGAAGCTGGTCCGAACCTTCACGCTGCGGACCCGCGAAGGCTTTGTGGAGAACTTCGGGCCGGACCTCATTGCCCGCGTCGGCCAGGAAGCGCCCGGCGTGCGGCTGTGCTTCGTGCAGAAGCTCGACAAAGACAGCACGCCACTTCGCAACGGGACCGTCGATCTGGAAACCGGCGTTATGGGGAAGACGACGGCTCCGGAGCTGCGCGTGCAGGCCTTGTTCCGGGACCGTTTCATTGGCGTCGTGCGAGCGGGGCACCCGCTGAGCCAGGGCGAGATCACGCCGGCCCGTTATGCGGCCGGCAGGCACATTGGCGTTTCGCGGCGGGGTCTGGGCGCGGAGCCGGTGGATGAAGCCTTGGTGCCGCTTGGACTGGAAAGGGAGATCGCCACCATCGTCGGTGGTTTTGCGGCCGCGCTGGCGCTCGCCCGGGCCTCCGACCTGATCGCCACCGTTCCCGAACGACACACCGGAAACCTGCGCGCCGGAATGCACAGTTTTCCCCTTCCGGTCGCCACGCCGGAGATCACGGTGTCATTGCTCTGGCACCCGCGGCTGGATGCCGATCCGGCGCACCGCTGGCTGCGCGGGTGTGTTCGGGACGTCTGCGCGGACATCCGCTGAATGGAAAAGTATGTCGGAGTTGGAGTGCATCGCTGATGTCAAACCCGCCGACGCCTTCAGGCCCCACAAAAAAGAGTACTACACCCACTCGGCCATGAAGCCAACTACCCCTGACTACCCATCTGCATGCATGTTGAAGATGAGGCCCCGCAACCACTGATTGGCCGGGTCTTTGTGGTACTTGGCATGCCAGAACAGATTGATGGCAATCTGCGGAAGCTTGATGGGGTGTGCGACGTATTTCAGGTTGAAAGGTGTGGCCATCCGTTCTGCGAGGCGTTCCGGCACGGTGGCCACAAGTTCCGTTGACTGAAGAATGTGACCCACCGCCACAAAATGCGGTACGGTCAACTTCACCTTCCGCTGTGGTGAATTTTTGTCCAGTATTTCATCGACGATCCCGTGGCCCGTACCTGCCGAAACAATCGCCACATGGTCCGCCGCAAAAAAATCCGACGGCAGGATTTTTTTCTTGTCCAGCGGGTGCCCCTGCCTGAACATGCAGACGTATTGCTGAGTGAACAATCGCTGCTGGAAGAAGCCGGCCTTGAGCTGGGGCAGCAATCCGATGGCCAGATCGATATGGCCTGCCTCCATGGAGTCCTTCAGGTTAATGCTGGTATTGCGTACTGTGCTGATCGACACGGCCGGCGCCACCTTCTGGATCTTTTCCATCAAAAGGGGCAGGAAGTAGATCTCGCCGATGTCGGTCATCCCGATTGAGAAAGTCCGCTTGCTGGTGGCTGGGTCGAATGAGTTCCTGGCGTTGACCGCGCCGTGGATCATGCCCAGCGCGTAGCCTATCGATTCGGCCAACTGATCGGCGAAAGGCGTGGGCTGCATGCCACTGGACGTGCGCAGGAAAAGTTCGTCGCCAAAAAGCTTGCGCAGGCGCGCCAGCGCGTTGCTGACAGCGGGTTGCCCGAGGCCGAGGTTCTCGGCGACTTTTGAGACTTTTCTTTCAGTCAACAGCTGGTTGAAGATGACCAGCAAGTTCAGGTCGATGTCCTGGAGTTCCATCTGCGTCTCCGATCTACGTCTGTGCGTGACTATTGATTTAAATGATGTTAAACATTGATGTCATTGTATTGACTGATTATGCACCGCGGCCGAAGATCACCGCCATGGCAGCCACGGTTTCCGCCGTCGTCGCAAAAAGCAATTTCTCCACGAGACAAGACCCAACTGATGGAAATTTTTGTACGTCCCCTCCAGCGCACGCTGAGCGTTATCGCCGGCGTCAATCTGCTGGATGCCCTGCGCGCCAACGACGTGCCGGTGTCGTACAGCTGCATGGCCGGGCGTTGCGGCACCTGCCGCTGCAAGGTTGTCGAGGGGCATGTGCTCGATTCGGGCCGGGAAGCGCAGCGCCCGCTGGTGACTGAAGACCGTTATGTGCTGGCGTGCCAGACCTTTCTGACTGAGTCCTGCACTGTCGAAATCCCCGAACCTGACGAGGTCGTTGTCCATACGGCAAAAATCGTCAAAGCCACCGTCGTGGCGGTAGAAGACCAGACCCACGACATCAAGCGGATCCGGCTGAAGGCCGCCAAACCCCTCGCGTTTTCACCCGGCCAGTACGCGCAGCTTCAGTTCACGCCTGACCATATCCGGCCCTATTCGATGGCCGGCCTGTGTGCGGAGGATGAGCTGGAGTTCCATGTGCGCCTGGTCCCCGATGGCCGGGTCACCGGCTACATCGCCAACACGCTGAAGGTTGGCGACGCGGTGCGCGTCAGCGGCCCGCTGGGCTCGGCCTACCTGCGTCGCAAGCATGAGGGCCCGATGCTGTGCGTGGCTGGCGGAACAGGCCTCGCGCCTATCCTGTCGATCATCCGCGGCGTCATTGCCGAAGGCATGCGCAACAGCATCCACCTCTATTTCGGTGTTCGCTCGGAACGCGACATCTACGGCCGCGAATGGCTGGCAGAGCTTCAGCGCCAACATCCGCAACTGCATGTGCACGTCGTGGTCACGTCCGGCCAGGCGCCCGGGTGCCGCACCGGCCTGGTCACCGAAGCCATTGCCCAGGACTGGTCCAGCCTCGAAGGCGTTCGCGCCTACCTCTGCGGCGCGCCGCCCATGGTGGAGGCCACCACCTTGCTGGTGCGCCAGATGGGCGTGCTCGCCGAACAAATTTATGCCGACGCGTTTTACGCCAGCGGCACTTGAAAAATCAACAGGAATCGCCATGAACGCCAGAAATCTAGACCTCGAATCCCAGCTGAGCCGCAAAGCCTATTACGACCGCATTGGCGCCGACAACATGACGCCGCTCTGGGAAGTGCTGGGCGCGCTGGTGCCGCACTCGCCCAAGTCGCCGGCGGTCTCGCATCTGTGGAAGTACGCCGACGTGCGCGACCGTGTGATGGAGGCCGGCACGCTGATCAGCGCGGCCGAGGCTGAACGCCGCGTGCTGATTCTGGAAAACCCCGCGTTGCGCGGCCAGTCCTGCATCACGCAGTCGCTGTATGCCGGCCTGCAACTCATCATGCCGGGCGAAGTGGCGCCGGCCCACCGCCACACGCAGTCCGCGCTGCGGCTGGTGCTGGACGGCGAGGGCGCCTACACCGCGGTCGATGGCGAACGCACGACGATGCGCCGCGGTGACTTCATTATCACGCCGGCCTGGACCTGGCACGACCATGGCAACCTGGGCGACCAGCCGGTGGTATGGCTCGACGGCCTGGACATTCCCATTGTGCGTTTCCTTGATGCCGGATTTGCAGAGAAAAGCGACAGCGACTACCAGGCCGTCATCCGGCCGGAAGGCGATGCGCTGGCGCGTTACGGCTCCAACATGGTCCCGGTCGATTTCTACCAGCAGCCGGCCGAGCCGACCAAGGTGTTTGTTTATCCATGGGAACGCACGCTGGCCTCGCTGAAAGCCATAGCCGCCGGTACGCCCGATGCGCACTTTGGCCACAAGCAGCGCTACATCAACCCGGCCACCGGCCGCTCGCCGATGCCGACAATTGCGGCGTTCTCGCAGCTGATTCCCGCAGGCTTCGAGACGCTGCCTTATCGCTGCACCGACGGCACGGTGTACGTGTGCCTTAGCGGCAGCGCCGAAGCGACTGTCGAAGGCAAGACCGTTCGCCTCGATGAAAACGACGTGATGGTCGTGCCGTCCTGGCACAGCCACCAGTTCCGCGCCGGTCCCGAGGCCGTGCTCTTCAGCTATTCAGATCGCCCCGTGCAGCAGGCCCTCGGCCTGTGGCGCGAACACCGCGCCTGAAAACCCTTCAACTCTGCGACAAAACACAATCACATCCATCACATGAACTACGCCATCGAACCCGCCACCATCCCCACGCTCGCCGTAGCCGGCATCAGCGAACGCTTTCCCGTCAACCGGATCTTTTGCGTAGGCCGAAACTACGCCGCGCATGCGCGCGAGATGGGCAAAGACCCTGACCGCGACCCGCCGTTCTTTTTCATGAAACCGGCCAACGCCGCTGTCGATGCGTCGTCGCCTGTCAGCATTCCTTATCCGCCGAAGACGAAGAACTTCCACCACGAAATTGAACTCGTCGTCGCCCTCGGCAAGGGCGGCCGCGACATCGCTGTGGCCGATGCGCTGGACCATGTCTACGGCTACGGCGTCGGCCTGGACATGACACGCCGCGACCTGCAACTCGACGCGCGCGACAAGGGCCGCCCCTGGGAATTCGGCAAATCCTTCGCGCTGTCGGCACCTGTCGGCGCGCTGTCACGCGTGGCCGACAGCGGCCATGTGGCTGAAGGCGCCATCAGCGTCTCCGTCAATGGCAGCGCCCGTCAGTCGTCGGACATTGCCAAGCTGATCTGGTCGGTTTCGGAATGCATCGCCTACCTGTCTGAATACGAAACGCTGGAGCCCGGCGACATCATCATGACCGGCACCCCCGAGGGCGTGAACGCCGTGGTTGCGGGCGATGTGATGCAGGGTGACATCGCAGGCCTGGCCGGCATCACGGTCACGGTGAAGGCCTGATACGTAGGCGCGGAAAACGGAAAACGGCAAACGAAAAAACGGAAAACGGAAACCAAGGAGACAGCGATGACTGCATCGACCACCGCACCCACCGGAACCTTTCCCATCAAGATCCATTGGGAATCCGAAGGCACCAGCCGGATTCCCTTCATGGCTTACACCGACCCGGACCAGCACAAGAAAGAGCTCGAACGCTTCTTCTACACCAAACACTGGAACTACGTCGGCCTTGATGCCGAGATCCCCAACGCCGGCGACTTCAAGCGCACGGTGGTCGGAGAACGTTCGGTGATCATGGTGCGCGATGCCGACGGTGGCGTCAGTGTGGTCGAGAACGTTTGCGCCCACCGCGGCATGCAGTTTTGCCGCGAACGCCATGGCAACAAAAAAGAGTTTGTCTGCCCGTACCACCAGTGGAGCTACACGCTGAAGGGCGATCTGCAAGGTGTGCCATTTCGCCGCGGCGTCAAGCAGGACGGCAAGGTCAACGGCGGCATGCCGGCGGACTTCAAGACCACCGACCACGGCCTCAACAAGCTCAAGGTCGCGACGCGTGGCGGCGTGGTGTTTGCCAGTTTCGACCACGACATCGAATCGCTCGAAGACTTTCTCGGACCGGTCATCCTCGGCTATTTCGACCGCCTCTTCGACGGCCGCGAGCTGAAGATCCTGGGCTACAACCGCCAGCGCATTCCGGGCAACTGGAAGCTGATGCAGGAGAACATCAAGGACCCATACCACCCCGGCCTGCTGCACACCTGGTTTGTCACCTTTGGTCTCTGGCGCGCTGACAACAAGTCCGAACTGAAGATGGATGCACGCCACCGCCATGCGGCCATGATTTCCACGCGTGGACAGTCGGGCAAGGCCGATCAGGTCACCCAGGTGTCCAGCTTCAAGGAGAGCATGGAGCTCAACGACCCGCGCTTTCTCGACATCGTGCCCGAGCCCTGGTGGGGCGGCCCGACCGCGGTGATGATGACGCTTTTCCCCAGCGTCATCCTGCAGCAGCAGGTCAACAGCGTGTCGACGCGCCACATCCAGCCCGACGGCCACGGCTCCTTCGACTTCGTGTGGACGCATTTCGGCTTCGCGGACGACACGGAAGAGATGACGCAGCGCCGGCTGCGCCAGGCCAACCTGTTCGGCCCGGCCGGCTTCGTGTCGGCCGACGACGGCGAGGTGATCGAGTTCTCGCAGCAAGGCTTCGAGCAGAAGCCGTTCCATCGCACCCTGGCCGAACTGGGCGGGCGCACGGTTGAGGACACCGACCACATGGTCACCGAAACACTGATACGCGGCATGTACCAATACTGGCGCGAAGTGATGGAGGCCGACGCATGAGCCGTCGGACCGCTCCCAAGGCGAATACCGCAACGCATGGCGTGGAGGTTACCCAATGAGTACCGCTGTCAACATCAATTTCGAAGACTACCTGCAGATCGCGCAGTTGTATGCCGATTACGCCCGGGCGGTCGATTCGGGCGACTGGGATTTGTGGCCCGAGTTCTTCACCGAAAACTGCACCTACAAGCTGATCCCGCGTGAAAACCATGAACGCGGTTTTCCGCTGGCCACCCTGTTTTTTGAAAGCAAGGGCATGCTCAAAGACCGCGTCTATGGCATCCGCGAAACGCTGTTCCATGACCCCTACTACCAGCGTCACGTCGTCGGCGCGCCGCTGATCCACAAGGCCGAAAAGAACCGCTTTGAGGCCGAGGCCAACTACGCCGTTTTCCGCACCAAGCTGTCGCAGGAGTCGACGGTCTTCAATGTAGGCCGTTACATCGACGTGATCGAGCGCACGCCCGAAGGCCTGAAGTTCTCGTCGCGCTACTGTGTGTACGACAGCGAAATGATTCCGAATTCCATCATTTACCCGATTTAAACCATGAGCAATTCCAACTGGATTGACGCCACCGAAGAAGACGGCGTGCCCGAAGACGATGTGATCGGCCTGCAGGTCGGTGGCCGCGACATTGCCCTCTACAAGGTCGAAGGCAGTATTTTTGCCACCGACAACATCTGTACCCACGGCCATGCGCGGCTGTGCGACGGCTTTCTGGATGGTTATGAAATTGAATGCCCACTGCACCAGGGCAAGTTCGACGTGCGCAATGGCCGTGGCACCTGCGCGCCGGTCACGGAGGATATTCGCAGCTACCCCGTGCGCATCGAAGGCGGGCGCGTATTTTTGCAGATGTCTGACTGACCCCGCAACCGTCCCATTCTTCGCATCCTTCCCTCACCCTATCCACACAACATGAGACAAGAGAACATGACTACGACACCCGCGACCTCCTTCCGCCGCACCGCGCTCGCCGCCCTGACTGGTGTGGCGCTTGCAGGCGCCAGCCAGCTCGCCACAGCCGCCACCATCGGCATCATGGCGCCGTTGTCAGGCCCGCAGGCCATCGTGGGCCAGGACCAGGTCGACGGGTTCATGCTGGCGGTCGGGCAACTGGGCGGCAAGCTCGGCGGTCAACCCGCCACCATACTGAAGGAAGACGACCAGCTCAAACCGGAAATCGGCAGCCAGATCGTGCGCAAGTTCATCGACAAGGACAAGGTCGATGCCATCGTGGGCCTGAGTTTTTCCAACGTGCTGATGGCCAGCCTGCCGCGCATCGCCGAGTCGGGCACCGTGGCCATCGCCACCAATGCCGGCCCATCGCCGCTGGCCGGTGCGGGTTGCAAGGCCAATGTGTTTTCCGCTGCGTGGCAGAACGACGGCGCCGCCGAAGCCATGGGCAAGTTTGCCCAGGACAAGGGCCTGAAAAAGGTCTACCTGATGGCGCCCAACTACCAGGCCGGCAAGGACATGATGACCGGCTTCAAGCGCTACTTCAAGGGCCAGATCGTGGACGAGGTTTACACGCAGGTGAACCAGCCCGACTACTCGGCCGAGCTTGCGCAACTGCAATCAGCCAAGCCCGACGCGGTGTTTGTGTTCTACCCTGGCGGCATGGGCGTCAACTTCATCAAGCAGATGAGCCAGGCCGGCCTGATGGCCAAGGTGCCCCTGTATTCCGTCTTCACCGTTGACGGCACGACTTTGCCGGGCCTGCAGGATGCCGCGGTGGGCAGCGTCAGCGGTGCGATGTGGGACGCGGCGCTTGACACGCCGGAGAGCAAGAAATTCGTTGCCGACTTCGAGCGCAAGTACAAGCGTACGCCCAGCGAATACGCGGCAACGGCCTACGACGCGGCCAATATTCTGAACATCGCGCTCGGCAAGGCCACGCCCGGCGACGCCAAGGCGCTTGCCGTCGCAGTGAAAGCGGCTGGCAGCGAATTCAAGTCGGTGCGCGGCCCGTTCGCGTTCAACAACAACAATCTGCCGGTGCAGAACTACTATGCGTTCGAAACCGTCAAGAGCGGCAGCAGCATCGCCGGAAAACTCGTCGCAACGCCGTTGACCAAGCAGACCGATGCCTACCACGCGCAATGCGCGCTGAAGTGACGCCATGAACAGCACGATTGCTTTCGCGCAGCTGCTCAACGGCCTGCAGTACGGCGTCCTGCTGTTCCTGCTGGCGGCGGGCCTGACGCTGGTCTTCGGCATCATGAGCTTTGTCAACCTGGCGCACGGCTCGCTCTACATGATGGGCGCGTACTTCGCGGCCACGGCCTTCCAGTACACCGGCTCCTTCGGGCTGGCCGTGCTGGCGGCGATGCTGGGGTCGCTGCTGCTGGGCCTGGCGCTGGAGTTCGTCGCAGTCGCGCGCCTGTACCGCCGCGACCACCTCGACCATGTACTGGCCACCTTCGGCCTGGTGCTGTTCTTCAACGAACTGGTGCGCATCATCTGGGGAGCGCAGCCGGTATTTTTGCAGGTTCCGGAATTCCTCGGCGGCGCGATCGACATCGGCGGCTTCAGCTACCCGGCCTACCGGTTCGCCATCATCGTCGTCGGGCTGGCGGTGGCAATCGGTTCCTGGCTGCTGATCAACAAGACCCGCGTGGGCATGCTGATCCGCGCCGGCGCCGTCAACCCTGCGATGGTGGCGGCCCTGGGCGTCAACATTCGCCTGCTCAACGCCATGCTGTTTGCGGTCGGCGCCATGCTCGCGGGCCTGGCGGGCGCGATGGCGGGACCCATCCTGTCGGTGCAGTCCGGCATGGGCGAGTCGGTGCTGATCACCACGCTGGTCGTCATCGTGATCGGCGGCATCGGCTCGGTCACCGGTGCGTTTTATGCGGCGCTCATCGTCGGCATCGTCGACACCATGGGCCGCGTGTTTCTGCCCTTCATGCTGCGGCAGGTCACCGAGCGGTCGTTCGCCGACGCGGCCGGCCCGGCGCTGGCCTCCATGCTGGTGTACCTGCTGATGGCGGTGGTGCTGGCGTGGCGGCCGCAAGGCCTCTTTCCAGCCAACAGGTGAAACCCATGACTCCACTTCTTTCACGTCCCAGCACCTGGGTTCCCCTGCTGGTGCTGCTATTGCTGGCGACAGTGCCCTTCGTCGCGCAGGCCACCGGCCAGCAGTTTTATGTGGCCTTCTTCGCGCGCATCATCATCTACGCGATTGCTGCCTGCGCGCTGAACATCGCGCTGGGTTACGGCGGGCTGGTGAGCTTCGGGCATTCGCTGTTCCTCGGACTGGGCGGCTATGCCGTCGGCCTTGCCTCCTTCCATGAGATCGGCAACGGCTGGGTGCACCTTGCGCTGTGCCTCGGCGGGTGCGGCCTGGTCGCGCTGGTCACCGGCGCCATCAGCCTGCGCACCACCGGCATCGCCTTCATCATGATCACGCTGGCCTTCGCGCAGATGGGCTATTTTCTCTTCGTCAGCCTGAAGAACTACGGCGGCGATGACGGCATGTCCATCGCGCAGACCAGCCGCTTCGGCCCCGTCGACCTGTCGTCCGCGACCAGTGTGTACGTCGTGGCCTTCGTCGTGCTGGTGCTGTCGATCTGGTGGCTCGCCAGGCTGCGCACCGCGCCCTTCGGCATGGTGATCCGTGGCGCCAGGCAGAACGCGCGCCGGGTCAATGCCGCCGGCATCCCGGTGGTGCGTTACCAGTTGCTGGCCTATGTGATGTCGGGCATGTTGTGCGGCGTGGCCGGTCTGCTGCTGGCCAACCTCAATGCCTTCGCCTCGCCCAGCACCCTGGCCTGGTCGGTCTCCGGCGAGCTGATCGTCATCGTCGTCATCGGCGGTCTTGGCACGGTGTTTGGCCCCTTGATGGGCGCGCTGGTCTTCCTGGGCCTCGAAGAGATCCTGAAAGGCTTCACCGATCACTGGATGGTCATCTTCGGCCCGCTCATTGTCATCGTCGCCCTCCTGGGCAAGCGCGGCATCATCGGCCTGCTGCAGCGCTTGGATTCCCGTGGAAAGCTGCCCGCAAAAGTCACCACCACCACGACCACCACCCCTACCACCACCGCAGCGGCCGTTGCGGCGACTGGTGTGGCGACTGGTGTGGCGAAGGGAGCCCTGTGATGGCCAGCGTACTTCGCACCGACTCCCTCACCAAGCGCTACGGCGCGCTGCTGGTCACCGACGCCGTGTCGCTCGACATCGGCGAGGGCGAGCTCCACGCCATCATCGGCCCCAACGGCGCCGGCAAGACGACGCTGATCAACCAGCTGTCGGGCGAGCTCGCACCGAACAGCGGCAGCGTCTGGTTCAATGGCGCCGATGTGTCCGCGCTGCCGATCCACGAACGCGCGGTACGCGGCCTGCTGCGGTCTTATCAGATCACCTCGATTTTTGAAGACTTCACCGTGCTCGAGAATGCAACGTTTGCGGCGCTCGGCTCGCGCCAGCACGCCTTCAAATTCTGGGCGCCGATGCTGGCGGGCAAGGAAGCGCGCAGGTTCGCCGAAGAAGCGCTGGAAGCGAGCGGCCTCACGCACCGGCTCCATGTGATGGCCGGCGACCTGGGGTACGGCGAGCGACGCCAGCTGGAGCTCGCGATGAGCCTGGCCGCGGGGCCGAAGTTCCTGCTGCTCGACGAGCCCATGGCCGGCATGAGCGTGCAGGAGTCCGCCGCCGTCGTCGCCCTGCTGCAGCGCCTGAAACGCCAGTACACCATCTTGCTGGTCGAGCACGACATGGACGCGGTGTTTGCGCTGGCCGACCGCATCAGCGTGCTGGTCTACGGCAAGATTCTGTTCACCGGAACGCCCGATGAAATCCGCAACCACCCGGAAGTGCGGGCGGTGTACCTCGGCGAAGAAGAGGCCGAAGCATGACGCGCGCGAGGACCCCATCATGAACCCGTTCTTATCCGTCAAAGGCCTGCAGGCTTCCTATGGCCATGCGCAGGCGCTGTTCGATATCTCCTTTGAAGTCGGCGCCGGCGAAGTCGTCACGCTGCTCGGCCGCAACGGCATGGGCCGCTCCACCACCGTCAAGTGCCTGTTCGGCATGCTGCCGGTGGCGGCCGGCAGTGTGCACGTGGCCGGCCACCGCGTCGACCACTTGCCCTCGCACCGCATCGCGCGCCAGGGCCTGGCGCTGGTGCCCGAGGGCCGGCAGGTTTTTCCCAACCTGACGGTGGAAGAAAACCTGGTCGCCACCGCCCGCGACGACAAGAAGGGCCGGGGCAAGACCTGGGACCTGGGCCGCGTCTACGCCTTTTTCCCGCGGCTCAAAGAGCGTCGCGGCAACCTGGGATCGCAGCTGTCGGGGGGGGAGCAGCAGATGCTGGCCATCGGCCGCGCGCTGATGACGAATCCGCGCTTGCTGGTGCTCGATGAGGCCACCGAGGGCCTGGCGCCGGTCATCCGCAACGAGATCTGGCGCGCGCTGGCCGAGCTCAAGCAGGACGGGCTGTCGCAGATCGTCATCGACAAGAACGTGAAGGCGCTGATGGGTCTGGCTGACCGGCACTTTGTGATTGAAAAGGGATGTGTCGTCTGGCAGGGAACCTCGGACGACCTGCGCGGCCAGCCTGAAATCGTGCACCAGTATCTCGGAGTCTGAATGGGCCGCATCCTTCACACCTACTTTCGCAGCTCGGCAGCGTACCGCGTGCGCATCGCGATGAACCTCAAGCGCCTTCAGGCCGAGCATGTGTTCATTCACCTCAACCGAAATGGCGGCGAACAGTTTGGCGAAGCGTTTCGCGCCATCAACCCGCAGGCCTTGGTGCCGGTGTTGAGCGAGGAGGGCGTGCAGATCAGTCAGTCACTGGCGATCATGGAGTACCTCGACGAGGTTTATCCGCAGGTGCCGCTGCTGCCGCCGTCGCCGGCTGACCGGGCTTTTGTGCGCCAGTTGTCGCTGGGCATCGCCTGCGACATTCACCCGATCAACAACCTGCGGGTGCTGAAGTATCTGACCGGCTCCATGGAGATTTCGGAAGAAAAGAAAAGCGAATGGATCGCGCACTGGATCACTTTGGGCCTGGAGGCGATCGAAGCGCAAATTCAGCAGCACGGCCGCATCGGCGCCTTCTGTTTTGGCGACACGCCGACAATGGCCGACTGCTGCCTGGTGCCGCAGGTTTTCAGTGCCCAGCGTTTCAATGTTGATTTGTCGGGCTGCCCGAGATTGACGGCGATATTCAACACCTGCCAGGCACTGCCTGCTTTCGCTGCGGCGGCTCCTTCGCGCCAGCCCGACGCCGAATGAAGTGCAGCGGCGAGTCCGCTACTTCAGCTGCGCCAACTGCTGGTTCGCCATCGTGATCCATTCCTTGAGGTAGATCTGGTAATGCGCGTCGTCATGTCGCCAGAGACGGTTTAAGCCCATGCCCCGGACGAGGTTCAGGCTCAGGTTCAGCAGCACGCGGGCCCGCTTGGTGGGTACGCCGGCTTTTTTGAACACACCCATCCAGATGTCGTCGCAGGTGACGCGGTAACGCTCCATCACCGGCAGGATCCTGGCCATCAGGTCCGGGTCGGTGCGTGCGACGACGATGCTTTCGAGTGCTGCCAGGAAGGGCCAGTCAAAGTAGACGCTCAGGCAGTCGGTGATGAAGCCTTCAATGGGCTTGTCAGCCGCACCGGCGGTCTGCGCCATGCGCTGTCCCCGCACGATGGCTTCCTCATATACCATGGCCGTCGCCTCGACGACGAGCTCGGCCTTGTTGGCATAGTGGTGCATCAACGCACCGTTGGATACACCCGAGGCCTTGGCCACCTCCTTCATCGTCAGGCCGCTGTAGCCATCGCGCAAAAGCACTTCGATGGTGGCGGCCAGCAGCTTCTCCTTGGTGGTGCGGCTGCGGTCCTCCTGGGTGCGACGGACCGCTTTCACGGTCTTCACAGTCGCTGTTTTTTTCGCAGGCTCGAATGCCGGCGATGCGCGTTGGATCTGGGGACTGGCCATCCGGTAAACCTTTGGAGTGTTGATGGGTGCGAAGCCGTGATTATGGACCCCGTATGCGGGTCAACCCCTAGAAAATTCTCCCGATTAACTTACAAACCGTGCGCTCTGTATGTGAAAATTCTGGCTGAAATTATTCTTTAACAAGGAGCCTGGAATGGCCTTCATCAAAAATGCCTGGTACGTGGCCTGCTGGGGCAACGAAGTCAAGTCCGGTGAGATGTTTCACCGCAAACTGCTCAATGAAATGGTGGTCTTTTACCGCAAGGAAGACGGTACGGCCGTCGCGTTGCAAGACCGTTGCCCGCATCGTTTCATTCCGCTTCACCTGGGGAAAATCGTCGGGGATTCCATCGAATGTGCCTACCACGGCCTTACCTTCGATTGTTCGGGCAAGTGCGTGAAGAACCCGCACGGCGATGGCAAGGTGCCATCTGCAGCCAGGGTGCGCTCTTACCCGGTCGCCGAAAAGCACGGCATGCTGTGGATCTGGATGGGCAGTCAGGCCGCGGATCCCGTGACCATTCCAGACTACAGCGTGCTCGAGTCCGAAGCTGGCTTTGCCACCAGTCGTGGCTACCTCCACATTGAGGCCAACTACGAACTGATGGGCGAAAACCTGCTTGACCTGAGCCACATCACCTATCTGCATGACGGCTATCTCGGCAGCCCCGAACAGGTTGGCGCCGACCAGGTGCTCAAGGAAGAGGGCGGCAAGATCCATTGCGACCGCTGGATGCCCAACATTTCGGTACCTCCCATCTTCGACATGGTGTACCGCCGCGACGGCAAGCCGGTGGACATGTGGACCAACATGACCTGGATTCCGCCAAGCTGCTTTCTGTTGGACTCCGGCGTGCATGAAGTGGGCGGCAAGCGCGAGGATCATGGTTGGTATTACGGCGTGCACATCCTCACGCCCGAGTCGGAGAAAACGGTGCACTACCACTTCGCCGCCGCGATGCCGCCGGGCACCAGGATGACACCCGATGAAGCCGCGAAGTTTTCCGCCCTGCGCCGTCACGCATTTGAGGCCCAGGACAAACCCATCATCAATGCACAACAGGCGGCCATTGGCGACAACGACTTCTGGGAGATGAAGCCGGTGCTGTTGAGTGTGGATGCGGGCCCGGTGCGCATGCGCCGGGCCATCGAACGCATGGTCAAAGCAGACGCCGCCATCGAGACGCCAGTGGTGCCTATCAAGGTGGTTCGAGCCGCACACGCGAGCGTTTGAAACCACCATTTCACGAATTCATAAACGGAGACAGTGATGAAAAGACAAGTGATTCAATGCCTGGCCGGCGCCGGCCTCATGCTCTCGCTGGCCACCGGCTGGACGCAGGCGACACCAATAAAGATCGGCTTCATGGGGGAGCTGTCGGGCCCGACGGCTGGCGTAGGTCAGGACCAGCTCGACGGTTTCAATTTGCTGCTTGAACGCAACGGCGGCAAGCTGGGCGGCGTGCCGGTGCAGCTGGTCAAGGAAGACAGCCAGCTCAAGCCGGACGTGGCCAACCAGGCCGCGCGTCGCCTCATTGAAAAAGAAAACGTGCCCATCATCACCGGCGTGTCTTTCTCCAACATCATGATGGCCGTGCACAAGTACGTGACCGACAAGGAGGTCTTTCTGGTTGGATCGAATGCGGGTCCGTCGCAGATCGCTGGCAGCCAGTGCTCTCCTTACCAGTTCATCACCTCCTGGCAGGGTGACCAGGCGGCTGAGGCCGTGGGTCAGTACGCAAAAGACAAGGGCTATAAAAAAGTCTTTGTGCTGGCGCCCAACTACCAGGCCGGCAAGGACATCGTTGCGGGCTTCAAGCGCTATTACAAGGGGCCGCTGGCAGATGAGGTTTACACCTCGCTGACGCAGATGGACTTTTCGGCCGAGCTGTCGCAGGTCTCTGCTGCGAGGCCTGATGCGGTATTTGCGTTCTTCCCCGGTGGCTTGGGCGTGGCGTTTGCCAAGCAGTACGCCCAGGCCGGCATGTCGAAGAGCCTGCCTTTGCTGTCGACCTTCATCGCCGACGCGCTGTCGCTGCCGGCCATTGGCGATTCGGCCATCGGGATCGTGAGCGGCGGCTTTTGGGCGCCTGACTTCCAGAACGCCCAGAGCAAACAGTTCGTCGAGGAATTCGAGCGCAAGTACAAACGCATACCTTCGAACTACGCAGCGCAGAGCTATGACGCAGCCCAGCTACTGGACTCGGCCATCGGCAAGGTCAAAGGCAATGTCGCCGACAAGAAGGCTTTCATGGCCGCGCTGAAAGCGGCCGATTTCAAGTCACTGCGGGGCGACTTCAGGTTTGGCAACAACAACTTTCCCATACAGGGTATGCACATCATGGAAGTGGCCAGGGATGGCAGCGGCCGCCTGAACCTGAAGTCGGTTTCCACGCCGTTCAAGAGCTACCAGGATGCCTACGCGTCCCAATGTCCCCTGAAGTGATGTGCAAGTCATGAGTGCCAATGAGATTGCCGTAAAAGTCGCGAGGAAGGTCCGCGAGGCGCAGGACATCAATTCCTATGAATTGGTGTCCGTCAATGGGCAGGCGCTTCCCGCGTTTGAAGCGGGTGCGCATGTGGATGTGCATCTCCCCAATGGCCTTGTGCGGCAATACTCCCTGTGCGGAATGCCGCACCAGAAAGACCGCTATCGCATCGCGGTGCTCAGGGACCCGAAATCCCGTGGAGGGTCCGAGGCGGTCCATGACCTGGTGCACGAAGGCGATACCCTGTGCATCAGTGCGCCGCGTAATCTCTTCAGGCTGGCTGCAGAGGCGCAGGCCAGCGTTCTGCTGGCAGGCGGTATCGGCGTGACGCCTTTGCTGGCGATGGCATATCACCTGCACGCGCTGGGCAGCTCCTTTGCGCTGCACTATTTCGCGCGATCCAGGGACCGTGTGGCATTCCTTGCCGAACTCCAGAGCAGCGGCTTTGCCGGAAATGTGGTGTTGCACCTGGATGATGAGGCTGTCGCGGGCGCCAGGCCCTTACGTTCACTTCTCGAAACCCTGCAGCGCGATGCGCATATTTACACCTGCGGCCCCACCGGTTTCCTGAACCACGTTTTGGAAACGGCCTCCGCGCTGGATTGGCCGGGCAGCCAGGTGCACTATGAGACCTTTTCGCCGCCGCAGCCGACAGCTGGCGATTCCTTCGAGGTTCGCATTTCGAGCACCGGACAGTCTGTAGTGGTTGCTGCCGATGAGACTGTGGTCAGCGCGGTCGCTCGGCTTGGCATAGAGATACCGGTTTCGTGCGAGCAAGGTATTTGCGGAACCTGCCTGACACGCGTGGCAGAGGGCGTTCCGGATCACCATGATCAATACCTGACAAGCGAAGAACACGAGAGAAACGATCAATTCACTCCATGCTGCTCAAGGGCCCGATCGAAGGTACTGGTCCTGGATTTATAAAAAATGGATGCGTCGGTTTCGGTGGCCTCATTTCCGGGTTGTTCGTGGAGCGCTCATCGGGGGCCTCCTGGTTGACAGAGCGGCTCAAAAAACCGGGCAACGGTTCGCAGTCCGAAGTGACTCGATAGCTCAGGCGGGTCGCCTGGTCGCGGCTTTCCACGAAGCCGCCAGCCTCCAGCGCATCCATGGCGTGCTGGATGGTGCGCGGTGTGTGGGTCGGCTTCCAGTGATGCGTGAGCATGTCCAGCGTCCACCAGCCGCCGTCCTTGCGTAGCCGCAGCCACAATGCGCGCACGTCTTGAGTGATGGGGTCACCCATGCTTGACATCCGGTTCTGCCCTGGAGTGCCCGGTGCGGCTGGCGTCATTTGCGATGTTGTTTTGCAGAGCCTCTATCGCTATGACTGGGAATGGGGAATGCCCTCGTTGAGTGAGCCGAAGTTGCCGACAGTCAACTCGTGCGTGATGCGGGGTGCTTGCTTGCGTTGGCGCGGCATGGTCACCGTGATCTTGCGGGTCTGCTGAAAAGCAAGCGCACGATCAGCGGGATTCAGGTAGCGTGACGGCCACAGATCTTCCGGCTTCCTATTGAGCGCTTTCGCCACCAATTGCTCGGCCGCCAACCAGGGGCTGGTCAGTACGCGCTGTATATGGCTGTAGCCGTTCTCAATGGCTATTTTTCGAAGGCTGGTGCCGCGCTTGTGCAGGGCAGCAATGACATCGGCGGGGTGCATATCTTCTTGTATTGGCGTCGATTTATTTGTGCTCATATCCATTATTTTCAGCACAAACAAAGTGAAGTCAACAAGTTTTTGCTCAAAAATTTGTTTTTGTGCTGATATTTTTATGATTTTTTCCTGGAATTCGATCGGTTGTGTTTGCTTTTTTGTGTCTATGGACACAGAATAGTGTTCATGAGCACAAAAGAAGCAGCGCCGGTGCAGCCCGATGGCGCCGAGCCATATTCCTTCGAGCCAGCGCCGCCGGTCGGCGTTGAGGAGCCGATCGCCTGGTATCTCCATCACGCTGCTGCGGCAGCGGACAAGGCTGGCCTGAAAACAGTGCGGACCGAAGCCAGGACAGCCTTCATGCGCCAGTTTGGCCAGCGCTGCAGGATGGCGCGGGGGGCGAGGGAGATCAATGACGTGGCGGCCACTGTTGGCGTTCACCGCAACACCATCTGGAACATTGAGCGTGGCGACAGCCTGCCGGACGCGTTCGAGCTTGAAGTGCTCGCCAAGGAATACAACACCACGCCCGCGCATTTGCTGGGCGATGAGCGGCCAGGCAAGGCCCGGCTCACCGCCATGGTGCCTAACAGCGTGCATGCAGTGCAGGTGGACGAATTTATTTATGTGCCCTTGTTCGACCTCAAGTCTTCGGCCGGCAAGGACGCGTTCCATGACATCGAGTCGGTGGTTGCAATGCGTCCCTTTGATGCCCGCTTCATCAGGTATGACCTGGGCATTTCCCACAACGACATTGCCATGTCCATGGTGGTGGGTGTTTCCATGGAGCCGTGGCTGCACTCAAAAGACGCCGTCCTGACAGACCTGCAGGACCGCGATGCCCTCACCGAGGGCATTCATGTTGTCAGGCTCGACGGAGCCTTGCTCGTGAAAAAACTGCAGAGGCTGCCCGGGAAAATACTGCGTGTGAGCAGCTATAACCAGGCCTATGAGCCGTTTGACATTCAGGGCCATGAGGATCCCGACCGGGATTTTGCGGTGCTTGGCCGGGTGCGTTGGGCCGGGGTGACCTTTAACTGATGGCTGCGGATGGCGGCGGCACATTTCAACGCCGTCAGCTGCGTGCAACACCGTCTATTCGTCTGATGGCCGCTCGAGCAGTAAATGACGGCAATAAAAGACGGTAATAAAAGACCGCAGTAAAAGTGCGACGTAAACTCGCACCCATGAGCCCCACTGCAGTGAACGGCACCGACAGGAGCGTTCAAACCAAGAGCGTTTCGCAGATCCCGCGCGAGGCCTGGGTTGAAATGGAGTTGATCCATACCTTCATGCGGAATGCCCGGCCCGCCCTGCATGCGGCATTGGCCGTGGTGGTCGTTATCGTGATGATCCTGCACGGTCACGTGGAGCCCGTCGGCCTCTGGCTATGGGCCTTGGCGATTGTGGCTGTCACCCTGGTACGCTTTCGCGTCATCAGCATCTACCACAGCCGGTACAGGGGGGTCAGCGGTGCGCCGCTGCAGGCGTTCATGGCGCGCTACGGCTGGATATGGCCTTTGAGCGCCGTGATCTGGGGAAGCTCCATGTTTGTGTTCTTCCTGAAGGCGCCGGTCTACGACCAGTTTATTTGCATGACCGTTCTGATCGGCATGGCTGGTTTCGCCGTGGGAACTTTCTCCGCCTACCTGCGGTATTTTTCAGGCTATGTCAACGGGCTGGTGCTTGCGGTGCTGGCTGCGCTGGCCTACCACCTCGTCCTGGAGCGTGGCATTCCTTCCACTTTCAATACCTATGGCATGGTGGCGCTGACTCTGATTTACTGGGCCGTGATCCGTATTTCGGGTAAACGGTTCCATGAAGTGCAGCGGTCCAATCTCGTATTGCAATTTGACAATTCGAAACTGATCGCTTCCCTGACCGAAAAAAGCCGGGCGGCACTGGAGGCGGTAGACATTAAAAACCGGTTTATCGCCAGCGCTGCCCATGACTTGCGCCAGCCAGTCCACGCGCTGGGCCTGTATGCCGACTGGCTGGCTGCGGAGCCGCAATTCGTCTCGCAGATCGCGCCCAAAATCGTCCGCTCTACCAAGGCCGTCCAGGATTTGTTCAACTCCCTTTTTGATCTTGCCGGGCTGGATTCAGATCCGTCGAAGGTCAACCTGCAGGAGGTTGACCTGATGGGCCTTATCCAGGACCTGGAGGTGCAATATGCCCCCTTGGCCGTGGAGCGTGGCCTGCGGTTGAGGACCCGGACGGTGCCCGGCAAGGTCAGGTCTGACCCGGTGCTGCTCAAGCGGCTGGTGGGCAACCTGCTGTCCAATGCCTTGCGCAACACCCATCAGGGCGGCGTGCTGCTGGCTGTGCGGCAAAGACGCGGTGTGCGCTGCATTGAGATCTGGGACACCGGCGTGGGCATTGCCCAAACCCACCAGCAGGCGATTTTTCAGGAGTTTTACCGGATTCCCCGGCAGGGCACGGAAGATGGCTTCGGCCTGGGGCTGGCCATCGTCTCCCGCCTGAGCTACGTGCTCAACCACCCGGTGGGCATGTCATCCCGGGCCGGCCGGGGAAGTGTTTTCTGGGTGGAGTTGATGAGCCCTGGCGACGACGCCCGATGCATGAGCCCGGCGGCTACAGCAGGCCCTGGGTACGGGCAAGATGACTGGCCTGCGAGCGGCTCTTGACGTTGAGGCGCCGGAACAGGCGCCACAGATGCACTTTGACGGTGTGCTCGCTGATTTGAAGCTCTTCTGCGATATCACGGTTGCTCATGCCCTTGTCGAGCATGACCAGCAGTTGCTTCTGGCGCTTGGACAGCTTTTCGGTGGGAGCGGCGGATGCGGGCTCCAGTTCTTCGTTCAGGAAGATGCGCAAGACATTGGAGATTTCGGTGGCGCCTGCGGATTTTTGAATATAGGCGTCGGCACCGGCTTCGATCGAGAGGTCTTCATAGTCCTGGGCAGGCGCAGCCGAGAGCACCACCAGCGGAACATCCGGAAACTGCCGTTTGAGTTCGCGCACCCCGGACACGCCATTGGTGTCGGGCAGCTTCAGATCCAGGCAGATCAATTCCGGCACGCCATGCTGTTCTACGGCGGGCATGACAGCGGCCAGCCGGTCCAGCTCGGTCACTGTGGCCTTGCTGCTCAAACGGCGTATCAGCATGACAACGGCTTCCCGCATCAGGGGATGGTCGTCTATAACAAAAATGCTCATTAATTCAGGGGTGAAGTATCGATTCGGCAGCTGCTGAGCATAACTGGTGAAAGTCAAATTCGGGGCATGGAAAATCCCGAAGTTTCGGTATATTTTCTCGGGTCTGCTTCAAAAAAACAACAGTTCAAGGAGTCCCTGATTTCTCTCGGGTGATTGCGGTCATGCCCGATACCTGTCGTCTGGCGGGGCGGTGAGACGCCACGCCTCCCCTGGCAGTCCCGCCTCTCGGTGTAGCCGATTCTCAGTGCACGCCAGCCGCAAAAAACTGCAAAGCCGCCGCCACATCACCGGCTGAAATGCCGGGTGCTGCAGCGACCTTGTCCTGCAGCGCGGCCAGCGCGGCGGGACCTTCTTTTTGCAGGGTTGAGATGGTTTGCGCTGCATCGCGCGGCGAGTCAAAACCCTGGCTTTGCAGCAGCAGGCGGGCGTCGGCATCCAGCAGCTTGAAATAAAACCGGCCGTCTTTTTCGCGGTATTGCTTGAAGGCCGGCGCAGCGGCTTTGGCCGCCTTGTTTTTGGGCGCGGCCACCGCGCCTGAGCCCAGGCTGCGCAGCCCCACGGCCTGGCGCAGCTCGGCCATGAAGGGTTTTGCTACGGCGCGGGCTTTCTCGGCGCCGGCCAGAAGGACGGCTTCGAGGCGGCCGGCATCGTTGATCAGCGTCTGGTACTGCTCGCGCATGGGCGCCACTTCGCGGTCTATGCGCTCGAAGAGCATCTGTTTGGCATCGCCCCACGCAATGCCGTCGGCATAAGCCTGGCGCAGGGCGGCCGTCTCTTCCGCGCTGGCAAAAGCCTGGTAAATCTGGAACAGCGCGGAGCCTTCGACTTCCTTGGGCTCGCCCGGCGCGCGCGAGTCGGTCACGATGCCGCTGATGGCCTTGCGCAGCTGCTCGCGCGGCGTGAACAGGGGGATGGTGTTGTCGTAGCTCTTGCTCATCTTGCGCCCGTCCAGGCCGGGCAGCAGCGCCACGGATTCTTCAATCACCGCTTCCGGCAACACCAGGTGCTCGCCATAGAGATGGTTGAAGCGCTGGGCCATGTCGCGCGCCATTTCAATGTGCTGGATCTGGTCGCGCCCGACCGGCACCTTGTGCGTCTTGAACATCAGGATATCGGCGCCCATGAGCACCGGGTACATGAACAGGCCGGCCGTGACATCGGCATCCGGATCACTGCCGGCGGCCATGTTCTTGTCGACCGAGGCCTTGTAGGCATGGGCCCGGTTCAGCACGCCCTTGCCGGTGACGCAGGTCAGCAGCCACGTGAGTTCGGGAATTTCCGGGATGTCGGACTGGCGGTAAAACGTCACGCGCTCGGGGTCCAGTCCGGCGGCCAGCCAGCTGGCGGCAATTTCCAGCGTGGAGCGCTGGATGCGCGCGGGCTCATCGCATTTGATCAGCGCGTGGTAGTCGGCGAGAAAGTAAAAACTCTGTACATCCGGCAAACGGCTGGCGGCCACCGAGGGCCGGATCGAGCCCACGAAGTTGCCCAGGTGGGGCGTACCCGTGGTGGTGATGCCGGTCAGGAAGCGCAGCGGCGAGGCGCTGGGGGTGGAACGCACACTGGCGTCAGTTTGTGGGTTGGTCATCATCATCGCACCAGCATGGCCAGGGGCATCAACACGGTTTCCAGAAAGGTGTAGGTCAGCGCCATCAGCGGGCGCATCCAGAGATTGCTGATCACGCCGGCAATCACCAGCGCCATCACCACAAAAAAGCCCCAGGGCTCGATGCGCGAAACCAGCAGCGCCTGTTTGTAGGGCAGCAGACCGACCAGAATGCGGCCACCGTCCAGCGGCGGCAGCGGAAACAGGTTGAAGACAAACATCACCACATTGACCAGCACGCCCGCTTGGCACATCCTGATGAAAAACGGTTCGGTCATGTTGGCGCCGCGCAGCAGATACAGCAGGACGCCCCACAGCAGGGCCTGAAGGAGATTGGCGCCGGGGCCGGCCAGCGCCACCCAGACCATGTCGCGCTTGGGGTTGCGCAGTTTGCCGAACTCCACCGGCACCGGTTTGGCGTAGCCGAACAAAAATGCGCCCGATGTGGCCAGGTACAGCACCAGGGGCATCACGATGGTGCCCAGCGGGTCGATGTGCTTGAGGGGGTTGAGTGTGACGCGGCCCTGCGCCCAGGCGGTGTTGTCACCGAAGTGGCGGGCCACGTAGCCGTGCGCCGCTTCATGCACCGTGATGGCAAACAGCACGGGGAGCGCATAAATGGCGACGGTTTGAATGAGGTTGGCGATATCCATCCCCGGATTGTCTCAGACGCGCTGAGAACCTGTTTACGATCTAAACGAGGCCGCGTTGGGGTGCAATCGGGATGAGTGGGGCGCCCGGGCCCTTGCATGGGCTAATGCCCATGCAAGGGCCCGGGTGGCTCAATCGCCCGACCGCACAGCCGGCCGGCTGTGCGTCGTGCGGCTGCCCCATGGGGATGCAAACGCGACCGCGTTTGCGTCACCCCAACCCGAAGGGCAAGCGCCTTCTCGGGCGGTCTGCGGCGTTGCGGCGCTTGCCCATAGCCCAAGCTATGGGCGGCGCACCGCGCCTTGCATCCCATCCCGAAAGGTGCTTGCGCGGCCCCGTTTAGATCGTAAACAGGCTCTTAGGCCGTCCTGAACGGTGATCAAGGCAAACAGAGGTCAGATTTCTGCTAAACCCGCAACGTCTTCAGGGGTACCAGATGAGTTCCACGAAAGCCCTATTGCGGAGCCCGCAAGCCTACAATGTTATTCCCCCGGCCCAGATCCCGGTTCCGGGCGTGCGCTGAATCATTCGCGTGCCCGACCGGGGACATGCCCTGCTTCGAAGCCGTCATCCTGTTCTTTCTCGCCGGGACCGTCGAGATCGGCCAAGAATGGTCTCGCGGACGGAAAGAAGCTTGATGGCGCCTCAACACGAGGGCCCCATGCAGCAAGGGTAATCAGCCCATGAACGTAGACTCGCCTTCCCGCGCAGTGTCCGACGAGGCTGTGTTGCGGATCGTGCGGGAAGTCTTGACCGAACTCCACCCGGGCCGCAAGGACACGGACCCGGTGACGCTGGACAGTGCGCTGGAGGAAGACCTTGGCCTGGACAGCCTGGCGCGCGTGGAGTTGTTGATGCGCCTCGAACGCGCGTTCGGCGTGCGCCCGCCGGAGCATATGCTGAGCACGGCCGAAGCGCCACGAGACTTGCTGCGTGCGCTGCTTGCCGCACGGGGTTCACCCCAGGCGCCAGTGCAGCAGGCACGGCGGCTTGCGGTGCCCGAACGCGTCTCGCAAGTGCCGCACGCGGCGGCGACCCTGCAGGAGGTGCTCGACTGGCACGTGCGGACTCATCCGCAGCGCGAGCACATTGCGATCGACAACGGCGACAGCGACGCACCGACGCGCCTGAGCTACGCCGACTTGCAGCAGGGCGCCGCTGGCGTCGCTGCGGGGCTGCTGGATCGCGGCTTTCAGCCGGGTCAACCGGTGGCGCTCATGCTGCCGACCGGCCGCGAGTACTTCTTCAGCTTCGCCGGCATTCTGCTGGCCGGCGGCATTCCGGTACCAATCTACCCGCCAGCGCGGGCGGCGCAGATCGAGGAGCACCTGCAGCGTCACGTCGGCATCCTCGCCAATGCGCTGGCCACGGCGCTGATCACTGTGCCGCGGGCCAAGGTGCTGGCGACGCTGCTCAAGTCCCAGGTGCCGTCGCTGCGCATGGTCTGCACGGTGGAAGAACTGTCCGCGTCCACCGCCTCCCTGGAACGCGTCACCGCCCATGCCAACGATATCGCCCTGCTGCAGTACACCTCCGGCAGTACCAGCAGTCCCAAGGGGGTGGTCCTGACGCACGCCAACCTGCTGGCCAACCTGCGGGCCATGGGGCAGGCCCTGCAAGTCAGCTCCGAAGACGTCTTCGTCTCGTGGCTGCCGCTGTACCACGACATGGGGCTGATCGGGGCTTGGCTGGGCAGCCTGTACTACGCGTACCCGCTGGTGGTGATGTCGCCGCTGACGTTTCTCGCGCGACCGGAGCGCTGGCTGTGGGCCGTGCACCGGCACCGCGGCACGCTGTCCGGCGGGCCCAACTTCGGCTACGAGCTGTGCCTGCGCAAGCTCGACGAGGCCGCGCTGGAGGGGCTCGACCTGTCCAGCTGGCGCTTTGCGTTCAACGGCGCCGAGCCGGTCAGCGCGACGACCATGCAGGAGTTTCAGCAACGCTTCGCCCGCTACGGGCTACGGCCGCAAGCGCTGGCGCCGGTGTATGGACTGGCGGAGGCAACGCTGGGCCTGACCTTCCCGCCGCAGGGACGGGGTCTGCTGGTCGACCGCATCGATACGCAAGCGTTCTCGCACTCGGGCCGCGCACTGCCCGCGGCGAGCAGCACGTCTGACGTGCGGCTGGTCGTGGCGTGCGGACGGCCGCTGCCGGGCCATGAGGTCCGCCTGGTCGACGCGACGGGATGTGAGGTGGCGGAACGCCAGGAAGGGCGTCTGCTGTTCAAGGGTCCGTCGACCACCAGCGGCTACTTCCGCAACCCGAAAGAGACGCGCCGGCTGTTTGATGGCGAGTGGCTGGACTCGGGCGACTACGCCTACATGGCACAAGGCGACGTCTACATCACCGGGCGGGCCAAGGACGTGATCATTCGGGGCGGCCATCAGGTCTACCCGTACGACCTGGAGGAGGCCGTCGGCGCGATTCCCTCTGTCCGCAAGGGCTGTGTCGCCGTGTTCGGCAGCCCGGACCCCAGGACACGCAGCGAGCGGGTCGTTGTCATGGCGGAAACCCGTGGCCTGCCGCCCGAGGCGCTGGCGCAGCTGCGCCGCCAGATCAACAGCGCCGCGGTCGGCGTGCTCGGTGCGCCGCCGGACGACGTGGTCCTGGTGCCGCCGCACACGGTCTTGAAGACCTCCAGCGGCAAGATTCGTCGCGCGGCCAGCCGCGAGTTGTACGAGACCGGAGGCGCTTCGGCCACGCAGCCGGCGCCATGGCAACAGATCGCGCGCTTTGCCTGGCAGGCGATACTGCCGCAACTGCGGCGTGCCGGGCGCGTCGCAGCGGAGATAGCCTACGCTGGCTATGTCTGGCTGCTGTTCTGGCTGCTTGCGCCCATCACGTGGGCGCTGACCGCCGTGCTACCCAAGCCGTCCTGGAGCTGGGCCCTGAGTCACCATGCAGCCCGGCTGTTCCTGCGTTTGTCCGGGCTCTCGTTTGCGGCCGAGGGGCTGGCGAATCTGCCGCGCGAGGCAAGCTGTGTGGTGGTGGCGAACCATGCGAGCTACCTGGATGGCATAACCCTGGTCGCCGCACTGCCGCGCCATGTCCGCTTTATCGCCAAGCTCGAACTGCAGAAACAGTTCATCTCACGGGTCTACTTGCAAGGCCTCGGCGCCATGTTTGTAGACCGCGACGACGCGCAGCGCGGGGCGCAGGACGTCGCGCGGGTGACGCGCAGCGTTTGCGACGAAACCGCCATGTTGTTTTTCCCGGAAGGAACGTTCAGGCGTGTGCCGGGCTTGTTGCCGTTCCATGCGGGCGCGTTCTCTGCGGCAGCGCGGGCCGGCGTGCCCGTGGTGCCGGTGACGATCCGCGGCACGCGCTCCGTGCTGCGTGCCGGCCAGTGGTTCCCCCGCCGCGTACCGATCAGCGTGCTGGTCAGTGCCCCGATTCAACCCGATGGTGACGACTGGTCAGCGTCGATCCGGTTGCGCGACGCCGCGCGCGCGGAAATCCTGAAGCGCTGCGCCGAGCCGGATGCCGGCGATGAAAGCCGCCTGCCTTCGTAAAGCCGGAGGAATTGATGAACCTCAGCCCTGCATCAAATGCCAGAGCCGGGATGGCGACAGCGGCATTTGCAACTGACGGGCCTGCGCCGCCATGCCGCTGCGTGCCAGCGCGTCGGCCACGGCATTGACCACCGTGGGCCCGGCGCCTATGGTGCCCAGCTCGCCCACGCCTTTGACGCCCAGCGGGTTGTTCAGGCAGGGAGTGGAGGGGTCCAGTTCGGTTTTGAAGTCGGGCGCGTTGTCTGCGCGCGGGGCGGCGTAGTCCATCAGGCTGCCCGTCAGGGGCTGGCCGGTTTCACGGTCATACACCAGGTGCTCGCACAGCGCCTGGCCTATGCCCTGCACGGCGCCGCCGTCGAGCTGGCCGCGCACGATCATCGGATTGACGACGCGGCCCACGTCGTTGACGGACGCATAGGCCACCACCGCCACGTGGCCGGTCTGCGGGTCGACCTCGACCTCGCAGATGTGGCAACCATTGGGCCAGGACGGCCCGGCCACGGCGGTGGTCGAGTCCATGAAGATGCGCTGGTCGCTCTGGCGCGCCGCCAGCGCAAACAAATCGATGCTCAGGTCGGTGCCCGCCACCTTGAAGCTGCCGTCGGCGTACGTGATGTCCTGCTCGGCCGCCTCAAACTCCTTGGCCGCCAGTTGCCGGGCCTTGTCGATGGTGCGCTCGGCGCCTATGCGTACAGCCGAGCCACCGGTGAACAGCGAGCGCGAACCAGCGCTGCCAAAACCATTGCCGCGGTCGGTGTCGCCCAGCACGATGCGGACCTTGTCCATCGGCACGCCAAACGCATCGACCACCAGTTGCGCCAGCGAGGTGGCAATGCCCTGCCCCATGGCGTTGACGGCCGAGAAGACCTCAATGATGCCGTCAGTGCCTGGTGTGGGGGCCTTGATCTCCACAGTCACGCTTTCTTCCAGCGCATTGCCGCCGGTCCATTCCAGGAAGGTCGCGATGCCCAGGCCGCGCAGCAGGCCGCGCTGCTTTGAGCCGTTGGCTCGCGTCTCGAAGCCCTGCCAGTCGGCCAGCACCAGCGCCTGGTCCATCACCGACTCGAAGCGGCCGGTGTCGTAGGTCTGGCCCATGGGGTTTTTGTAGGGCATTTGTGTGGGCTGGATAAAGTTGCGGCGGCGCAGTTCGATCCGGTCGATGCCGGTCTGGCGGGCGGCTTCATCCATCAGCCGCTCCATCGTGAAGATGGCTTCAGGACGGCCCGCGCCCCGGTAGGCGCTGGTGGGCGCGGTGTTGGTCAGCACGGCCCTGAAATGAAAGTCTATGGTCTGGATGTCATACACACTGGTCTGCACCCAGGGGCCGATCATCAACTGGATGACCACGCCCGCGCCGGTGGCATACGCGCCCACATTGGCCAGCGAGGCCAGGCGCAGGCCCAGTATCTTGCCGTGTTCGTCGAGCGCCAGTTCGGCGTGGCTTTGCAGGTCACGGCCGTGTGTGCTGGAAATAAATTCTTCACTGCGGTCGGCCACCCATTTCACCGGGCGCTGCAGCGCCCGGGCGCAAAAGGCCACGGCAATGTCTTCCGGGTAGACACCCGTTTTCATGCCGAAACCGCCACCCACATCGCCCACCACCACGCGCAGCTGCTCCTTCGCCAGGCCCAGCGCGTCGCACACCGAGTCGCGCACGCCGGAAGGCATTTGGGTGCTCATGCGGATGGTCAGTCGCCGCGAAGCGGTATCAAAAGCGGCCAGCACCGAGCGCGGCTCCAGGCTCAGCGGAGCCAGCCGCTGATTGACTAGGTCCAGCGTCACCACGTGGCGGGCGCTGGCGAAGGCTGCTGCGGTGGCTTCGGCACTGCCGTAGCGTGTTTCGGCGGCGATGTTATCCGGTGCTTCGGGGCAGAGCATCGGGGCGCCGGGAGCCATCGCGTCGTTCATGTCCACGACCATGGGCAGCTCTTCATAGTCGACGGCAATGGCTTCCGCTGCGTCGCGGGCCTGCTGCAGCGTCAGTGCCACCACGGCGGCCACTGCCTCGCCAACAAAACGCACGCGCTCGTGGGCCAGTGCGCGCCGTGGCGGCGCGGCGCAGGGAGAGCCGTCGGCGCGCGTAAAGCCGCTGGCGCCGGGAATCGGCTTGACCCCGGCGGCCACCAGATCGGCCCCGGTGACCACCTGCAGCACGCCGGGCATGGCCAGCGCTGCCGTGGTGTCCAGCGACACGATGCGGGCGTGCGGATAGGGTGAGCGCACAAAAAAGAGCTGGGTCTGGCCCGGCAGGGTCACATCGTCCGTGTACCGGCCGGCGCCGGCCAGCAGCGCATCGTCTTCCAGGCGGCGAACGGATTGTCCGCTGCCGAAGCGTGACGGGTTGACCTGAGCGGATTGGGTTTCAGTCATCAAAGAATGCCCCTGAATGGCGGCCTCGCATCTACCAGGGTGGTGTGCAGGCGCGAGAATGGTGAAAAGCCACTATAGGTGCATCGGTGCGGTTCAGCAAATGCGTTGCCGAAGGTGGCGGATTCGGGATTTTCCCAGCTTGATTCCGCAACCGGCGGGAGGCGGGCGGCCAGACCTGGTCACCCGGGCCTGGCCGGACGCGACGCGGCGCCGGTGCGATCGGTTCAAACCGCTCAGCCCACGCTCACTTCGATGCGGCGCGGGGCCAGGGCCCTGACCTTGAGGCGGCGTGTCACCCGCAGCATCACCCCCGAGATGACGAGGCAGTAGGCTCCCAACGTAACGATCAGCGCCGGATAGCTGACACCCGCGTCAATCAGCAGCCCCGCCAGCCCCGGGCCCGTGGCTGAGGCAAATACCAGCAGGGAGAGGATCACGGCGCGGATGGCGCCCAGGTGCCGGATGCCATAAAGCTCCGGCCACAGCGAGCCATACAGCGAGAGTGAAAAGCCGTTGGACACCCCGTACAGCGCCATGAAGGCAAACATGCTCCAGGCCGCTTGCACAGACCCCAGCAGCAGCAGCGCCAGCCCCAGCGGCAACAGGTAAAAGGGCAACAGCCTCAGGCCCCCCACACGGTCTATCAGCTGGCCCGAGATCAGCGTGAAGGCGATCGTCATCAGCGCATACAGCGTGAAGGAAGAAGCAAACGCCGTGAGCGACCAGCCGCGCAGTTCGACCAGGTAGACCTGGTGAAAAAAGATGGTGTTGCCGATAAAGGCCGGCGGCACCATGGCCAGCATCACGGCATAAAAAAGCGGGTCGCGCAGCACTTCGGCCCGGCTCCAGTCGCGCGCCGTGGCCACGCGGGCCACGGGGTCGGAGGCCTGCGCGGCGCGCTCGACTGAAACCAGCGCGGCTATGAGGGGCGCAGCCACCACCAGCAAAGCGCCGGCGGCCAGCCACCATGTATTGCGCCAGCCCACCGACGCGGCCAGCGCCACAAACACCAGCGGCAACACCGCCTCGCCGGTGTTCAGGCCCAGCGTGCCGAGCGAGATGGCCCGGCCCCGCTGCGCGGAAAACCAGCGCGCCATGGAGGTGAACGCGAGGTGGGACATCATCCCCTGGCCCAGCAGGCGCAGCAGGTAAATGGCCATGAACAGGCTCACGATGTGGCGCGACAGCGCCATGACGGCGGCCGCCAGCGCCAGCATGGGCAGCACCAGCAGCGCGAGTTTTTTTGCGCTGTAGTGGTCAGCCAGATGCCCCAGGCGCGGCAAGGTGAGCGCGCTGGCCAGCGTGGCGGCCATGTAGAGCGAGCCGAACCCGCCGTGGGAGAGCGCGTACTCGCGGCGGATGTCACCTGCCGACAGCGAAATCAGAAAAGTCTGCCCGAACGAGGAAAAGAAAAAAAGCAGGAAGCCGCCGGCCAGCCAGCGGGCGTTGTCGCGCAGGAAAAACAGGAATGGCATGGGCGAGTCGCTGGTCCGTCCTTCAGGCGGTTTCGGGGGGGTCGGAAGTTTCGGAGGCATCCGGGGTATCCGAGGGATCGGGGGGATCGGAAGCGTCCGGCGCGCGCGGCGTCCGTGGTTTCTGCGGCCGTGGAATCTTCTTGAAGCGGATCAGGCGATCGGTTTCGATCTTGTCTTTTTTCAATTGCCTTTCGGCATCCATCAGTTGCCCGGCGGCCAGCCATTCAGCGAACTCTTCGGGCGTCTCCAACGTGATGCGGCCCAGCGTGGCGGCCCGGAACTCATGGATCACGATTTCCGCCGCCTTCTGCAGGTTGACGCGCCCCTTTGACAGCACCGCGCCGCGCTTGCGGCCGATTTCCTCCAGCAGCTGCTCATCGGTGATGCCTGGTGGGACTTCCACCTTGTAGCGCGCAGCCAGCAGGCCGGGGTAGTCCCTGATCAGGTAGTCGAGCAGTTCCAGCGCCACTTCTTCCTCATTGAACGCGTTGCGGCCAATGGCGCCGCTGGCCGCCAGGTTGTAACCACTCTTGGCCACGATGATGCGGGGCCACAGCATGCCGGGCGTGTCGTACAGGTAAAAACCATCGGCCAGGACAATGCGCTGCTCCAGCTTGGTGATGCCGGCCTCGTCGCCGGTTTTGGTGGCGCGCTTGCCGATGAGGGTGTTGATCAGCGTGGACTTCCCGACGTTGGGAATGCCGCAGATCAGCACACGCATGGGCTTGACCATGCTGCCGCGCGTGGGCGCCAGCGCGTGGCAGGCGTCAATCAGGCGGCGGGCGGGCGTGGTTTCGCTCGCATCCAGCGCAATCGCCTGCGTGGCCGGCAGGCTGTTGTAATGCGCCAGCCAGAGCGCGGTGCGGGCCGGGTCGGCCAGGTCCTGCTTGTTGAGCACCTTGAGCGCGGGTTTGGCACTGGTGAGCTCGGCGAGCATGGGGTTGGCGCTGGAGCCGGGCAGGCGCGCATCGAGCAGCTCGATCACGACATCAATCTCCTTGATGCGCTCCTGAATCGCCTTTTTGGTCAAATGCATGTGACCGGGAAACCACTGGATGGCCATCGGGATATTCTTTCTTGGTTCGGGGCGGGGGCGGGATCAGGCCCGAGATATTTTTCAAGCCGGACCCGCTGCGCACGATGACCGAATTGTCACCTGTTCAGGCCCTGCTACCGCTGGCGCAGGAAACCCTATGCGTGCCGTGGCCGGGCGATGGAGCAAAATCAGGGGAAAGCTGGCTGAACAAACCGGCGCAAGCTGCTCCGCCTGCCGCGCCCCCTTCACCTCTTCGCCCCTCACCTTTTTCCCCACCCTCCATGCCCCTGCCCAACGCCCCCACCCAAAAACCCAGCAACAACCAGACCCGGACCAAGGCCAATAACGAGCTGTTGATCCGGGGCTTGCTTTGCGTCGTCATCGGCCTGGCCGTGCTGATCTCGCCCTACTTCATCACCTCGCCCGGCATGCAGGGCATCGTGGCCAGTTCTTCGCTGGTGGGCTGGTTCGCGCTGGTGCTGGGCGTGGCTTTCATCGGGCTGTATGCCCGCCGGCGCCTGGCTGGGCAAAACCCACCCTAGCCATGGAGGCGCAGACCCCGTCCGGCGAGCCGGGCGACCGCGCTGCCGTACCGGCCGCCATTGGCGCATTGCAGCAGCGCGCCCGCGCCGCCGGCATCACGCTGCGCGCGCCGCCGCCCGAACCCACCACCTGCTGCGGCCGCGGCTGCAGCGGCTGCGTGTGGGAGAGCTACGACAACGCTGTCGACTACTGGTGCGAACAGGCCGAAGAGGCCTTGCGCAAGCTAGGGACGTGAGTCCACCGGCCTGATCAGATGGCGAGCGCTGCGCGGCCCGCCATATCCGGCGCATCCGGCATACCCGGTATGCCCAGGCGCTCCGCCGACACATACTGCTGGCGGTACACCTCAAAGGGCATGCTGTCCGAGGCTTCGATCTGCTTTTGCTCGGCAATGGATTGCCGGGTCAGCTCGGTGAAACGGGCATGCTGCGTTTCGGCCAGGGGCAGGCTTCGCAGGATGGTCTGGGATTTTTCGGATTGGGCCCGGGCAAACCTGACAAAGGAGTTGTCATAGTCTTTGGCCATGGCAGCCAGCACGCGGGCCGATGGCAGGGTGTCGGGCTCGCGCAAGGCGGCGCTTGCTGCAGCCAGCGCCTCGCTGTACTGCGCACCGCCCGGTGTGCCAGCATGGAGGGCATCGAGCGCCGCGGCAATCGGTGCGCATTCGGCGACCACTGCGGCGCCCCACTCCGCCAGCGTCACCTCGCGGCCGTCGCGCTCCAGCAGCAGGCCGGGCTCGCGGCCGCGCGCGGCTGTGCGGTGCTGGTTGCGCGCCAGCGCGGCAATTTCCGCAGGGGTGTCGGGCGGGCTGTCAGTGAGCAGGCAGTGCAGCAAAAACACATCCAGGAACCGCATGGTTTGCGCCGTGATGCCCACGGGAACAAACGGATCGAGGTCCATCAGGCGCACTTCAATGTATTCAACGCCACGCTCGCGCAGCGCATGCAGCGGGCGCTCGCCGGGGAAGATCACGCGCTTGGGGCGGATGGTGCCGTAGAACTCGTTTTCGATCTGCAACAGCGTGGTGGCCAGCTGGTTGTAGTCGCCGCCCGGGTTGCGGATGCCGACCGCCTCATAGGCCGGATAGGGCCGGGTGAGCGCATCCTGCAAGGACGCGCCGTAGCCCTCGAGGCTGTTGTAGCTCACGGCCAGCGAGGCCTGGGCGTCGCTCTGGTAGCCCAGGCGCCCCATGCGCAGCGAGGTGCCGTGCGGCATATACATGGTGTGATCGGCCAGCTTTTGCAGCTCGTGCTGGCGCCCGGCCACAAAACTCGAACACACGGCGGGCGATGCACCAAACAGGTAAAGCAGCAAAAATGCGTGGCGCCGGAAATTGCGGATCAGCGCAAAGTACTGCTCGCTGGTGACCTCGGGCAGCGACCAGTTGTAATGAATGCCGGAGATGGTTTGCATGCGCCGGCCATAACGATGGGACAGGCCCATGCGGTAGACGCTCTTGGCGCGCCCGACATTGGACGAGCCGAAGCGGGCAATCGGAATGGTCTCGTCGGTCGGCAGACCGCAGGGCATGCTGGAGACCCAGAGCATTTCATCGCCGAGGTCCTGCATCACGCGGTAGGTGAACTGGTGGATCTGCGTGAGTTCTTCCAGTGTGGCTTCAGCGTCTTGATGCGCCCCCGTCACCAGTTCGATCTGCGACTCGCTGAAGTCGGTGGTGATGCTGGGATGCGTCAGCGCCGAGCCGAGTGCGGCCGGATGCGGCGTGAGCGCCAGGCCGCCTCCGGGCTGGGCGCGCAGGCTTTCCTTTTCGATGCCGCGTCGCATGCCCTTCAGCCGGGCAGGGGTGAGCGCTTTCAGGCGCTCCTGCAAAAGCGTGCCCGCGGGCGCCTGCAGCTTGTTCATGGTGTCATTCCCTCAGGTCCGTGTCGTGGCGTGGAAGTTATCACAGGCCCGCGCTTTGCGCTGGCGAAATGCTGCTTGCCAGCACGGTTTGCCGGACTCTGCAAGGGGCCGCCAGCAAAATGGCGCAACTTGGTCCATGAACGACGTTTTTAATCACAAATGGCTACTTTATAATTTTCAGTGTGTGGGCCAAACCACGTCCCACCGCAGCGCCGTGCTAACTCGCTTGACTTGTCCGGGCAGCTCGGCGACGATAAAAATCATGCCATGAAACACAGGCGCTTTGCTGCAAAGCCCCTTCGACCCATCCTCCCCAAGCTCGCTTCGCCGGGCTTTCCCCGCAAAAAAGTCAAAGACAAAGCGACGTTTGAGAGCCTGTAAGAAGAATGAAAAAACTGATGCGCATGCTGTTAGGCGGCCGAACTACAGCCAAGCCGGTCCCGAATTCAGCCCCCGTGAGCCGCGCGATGCCCCTGAGTCAGGACGATAGTTCGGAAAACGCCACCCGCAGCCAGCTCGTGCAAGTCCTGTTGCGCGACGTGCTGCGCAGGCACGGCATACCGCTCGGCTGGGTTGAGTCCCAGCTGCTGATGGTAGCCAGCCGTAGCCGCGGCACCGGCATGTACGTGCGCCTGATCATGAGGCACTGGGACGATCGGCTGGCGACCCACGCCTTCGCCCTGCAGAACACCCTGCTTGCCGACATTGCCCGCTTTGAGCCGCGCGCCTTCGACTGGCTGCATGGCGTTTCGTGGCAACTCGACGTGGACGCCAGTTGCCCTCACACCGCCCTGCCCCAGAAGGCTTATTGGCAGGAACCGACAAAGCCGGCGACCCCAGCTGCCGCAATTGCACCGGCGGCAACACCAGCAACACCAGCAGCACCGACGGTAGCGCCAGCACCAGCACCGGCGGCGGCTCCCGTAACCGCAGCAGCCCCACCGCCCATGCCTCTTTCGGAGCAGGAGGCGCTGCAGGATCTGGAACGCCTGTTCCTGATCCGCGACCAGGAGATCGGCAGGCAGATGGCCGATGGCAAGACGCCCGCGGGCTATGAAAAGACCAAACCATCGCCACTATAGAGCAGTGTCTTTTGCGCTCATTTCATGGCCAACCATGCCCATCGCCCACCATCCATCGGTCATGGGTCATCGGCGAGGAATGCTTGACGGCGCTAACATCGCCTGACAGGCCGCACGCCGACCCGACCGGGTCTGTATGGCCGCGCTGACTCAACACTTCTCCGGATGACCCCCCTGCCTGCATCGCACGACCCTTCTGCCCTGGCTGATTCACGCTACGCCGTAGGGCGCCTGATGATCACGCTGGCGCTCATGACGGTGGGCGCCAGCGGCATGTACGTGGTGCCGGTGGTGTTGCCGGCCGTGCAGGCCGATTTTGGCGTGGCGCGCGCCGACGCCTCCCTGCCCTACACCCTGCTGATGATCGGGTTTGGCCTGGGCGGCGTGCTGATGGGGCGGCTGGCCGACCGATTCGGCGTAATGGTACCGCTGCTGATAGGGGCGGTAGGGTTGGGCCTGGGTTACGCCGCCGCGGCGATGGCCAGCAACATCTGGATGTTCACGCTGGCGCATGGTTTCCTGATCGGCCTGTTGGGCAGTTCGGCCACCTTCGCGCCTCTGCTGGCCGACACGTCCCTGTGGTTTGTACGGCGGCGCGGCATTGCGGTGGCGGTATGCGCCAGCGGCAACTATGTCGGCGGCGCGATCTGGCCGCCTGTCGTGCAGCATTTCGTGGAAACCGTGGGCTGGCGCCACACCTACCTGGGTCTGGGGCTCTTCAGCGTGATCACCATGGCGGGGCTGGCGCTGCTGATGCGCAAGCGCCCGCCGATGGCCGTGGCCGCCCCGGTCAACCGCAACTTCGCGGCCAGCCCCAGCAGCCTGCCCTTTGGCCTGCCGCCCGGCAAGGCGCAGGCGCTGCTGTGCATTGCCGGCGTGGCGTGCTGTGTGGCCATGGCCATGCCGCAGGTGCACATCGTCTCCTACTGCACCGACCTGGGTTACGGCGCCGCGCGGGGTGCCGAAATGCTCTCGCTGATGCTGGCCTGCGGGGTGGTGAGCCGCCTGGTCTCGGGCGTCATCTGCGACCGCATCGGCGGCCTGCGCACGCTGCTGCTGGGCTCAGCCCTGCAGGGCATTGCATTGCTGATGTTTTTGCCGTTCAACGGGCTGGTGTCGCTGTACCTCATCGCCGCGCTGTTCGGGCTGTTCCAGGGGGGCATCGTGCCGTCTTACGCCATCATCGTGCGTGAATACTTTGTGCCGGCCGAGGCTGGCGCGCGGGTGGGAACGGTGATCATGGCAACCATGTTCGGCATGGCGTTGGGCGGCTGGATGTCGGGCAAGGTGTTTGACCTGACCGGTTCCTACCAGGCGGCCTTCCTCAACGGCATCGCATGGAACCTGCTGAACCTGGGCATCGCGTTGTTCCTGCTCTGGCGGGTGCGCCCGCCAAGCGGCATCACGCAGGCGGCCTGAGCGCCACATAGGGTGGCGACCGGCGTCGCCATATATTCAATAGCCTCATAGCTGCCTGGCTGCCTGCACGCATCAAGCAAGGACCGCAAAACAAGGGCTGCAGCCGTTTTCAATCGTGAATCAGGCCAGCACGCGCCGCAGCCAGCGCTCCAGATCAACAACTTCCTCGGGGCAGACCGAATGCTCCATCGGGTACTCGTGCCACTCGACCGGGTAGCCCAGCGCCGCCAACGCGTCGCGCGAGGCCGTGGCACGCGGCAGCATGACCACGCCGTCGCGCGAGCCATGCGCCAGGAAAATGGGAACGTCCTGATTGGCGGCGCTGCGCTCGGCAGCGGTCTTGTCCGCCAGCGGCAGGTAGCCGGACAGGCCCGCGATGCCGGCCAGCCGTTCGCCGTGCCGCAAGCCCGTCATGAGGGCCATGGCGCAGCCCTGCGAAAATCCGGCCACCACGATGCGGTGGGACGGCGTGCCGCGCGACTTTTCATGCGCAAGCAGCGCCTCAATGGAAGCCTGAGACTGGCGCAGCCCGGCCTCGTCCTCGCGTTTGACCAGATCGACACCCAGGAGGTCGTACCAGGCAGGCATCACATAGCCGCCATTGATGGTGACGGGCATGACAGGTGCACTGGGAAAGAGAAAGCGCACCGGCCCCACGCTCGACAAATCCAGTTGCTCGGCAATGGGCACAAAGTCGCGACCGTCGGCCCCCAGGCCGTGCATGATGACAATGGTGGCGACCGGGTTGTCGCCGGTCTGGGCTTCAATAACTTCGAGGGACATGGGGCTTACCGGTTGCAGGAGGTTGGCGGCGGAACAGCGCAGCGACGTCTGGCAATCGCCATGCAATTGCAAACGCTGTAACAAGCCTGGATTTTAGGGGGTGCCCGCGCCCGCCTTTTTTGCCGGCGCCCCCGCAGGCATTCGGCACGCAGGCCGGGCACGGGCTTGACCCTGTGGGCGACAGCACTTTTGCGCCGCGCTGGTATTTGCTAGCATCAACCGTCAGCATTTTCTGACGCAAGCGGGAGATCCGATGAAATTCATCATTGCGGCCTTAACCCTGGCGACTTCCTCTCTGGCTTTTGCCTACCACTGCCCGAACGAGATGAAGGCGATTGACGCCAAACTTGCCACCAACCCCACCCTGTCGGCGGCAGACATGAGCAAGGTCAAGGAGTTGCGCGCCCAGGGTGAGAAGCTTCACAAGGAAGGCAAGCACGACGACTCATTGAAAGCCCTGGACAGCGCCAAAAAACTGCTTGGGATCTAGGGTGTCCGATACCTGCCCTGGATAGCTCCCTGAGCGGCTGAACCTTGACGCGGGCGCTGTAGTGCCTGCAGCCGTCCCTGGCATTGAACCGATCGGGCCGCAGGGTAAACGGATTGTTGGCCTGGCCCCTGTACACCCTGTACAAATTGATATGGAACGCGCAAGGTCGTGCGAGAGCTCGCCATGCGTAGGGCGGCCTCGCGGGTGCTGCGGTGCCGCACCCGCGAGCGCTGCATCCTGAGCGACCGACATGTTACTTTTCCGGTCAAAGGTGTCAATGTGAAACAGCGCGGTCGGACTACCCGTCGGCATGGATTGCGCCTCTAAGATCGGAATTCTGAAGAACTGCAGTTCGCAGCTCCGTTTATTCAAGTGAGGTCATGCCAATGTTGATCAAAAAAACCATCGTGGCGTTGGGCGCTGCCAGCTTCGTTCTGCTGGCCGGCGGGCTGGTCGGGGCGCAAACCGCTACCGGCACCACAACAACCACAACGACAACCACCACCAGTCCTGCTGGTGACAAGCTGGCCAGCAGCTTCAGCTCTTTTGCCGGTTCCGACAAAAATGCCCAGTCTCTGGTCAACGGGCTTCGCACCAGTTCCAGTATCACGCTGGAATCTACCACGGGTGCACCTTCCGCGAGCTTTTCTCCCTCGACCAGCAAGATGGGCTACGGCAACATCAACATCGCGCTTTCACTGGCCCAGACTGCCCTGGCCAAAGAGGGCATCACCAACCCCACCCCCGCGCAGCTTGCAGCGGCGCTGAACGGCGGCGTGATCACCACGGCCAACGGAACCATCACCATGGCCGGCATCCTGGGGATGAGAAGCCAGGGCATGGGCTGGGGAAAAATCGCTCAAAGCATGGGCGTCAAGCTGGGCTCCATCGTGAGCGCCTCCAAAACCGACAAGAGCGGCAAGAAATCTGACAACAAGTCAGCCAAAGCTGAAAGCGTCGCGAAAGCCGATCGCGCCGGCAAAACCACGGGCAGCACCGCCAGCAACGCAAAAGGCGGCAACGCGGCGGGCAAAGGCGGTGGTACCGGCGCGGGCAGCGGTGGCGGCAAAGGCGGCGGTAGCGGCGGTGGCGGTAACGCCGGCGGCAATGGCGGCGGTAACGGCGGCGGCGGCGGCGGAGGTAATGGTGGTGGCGGCGGTGGTGGCGGCGGCGGTGGTGGCGGCGGCGGCGGTGGTGGTGGTGGCGGCGGGAACAAGTAAGCCTTCCGCCTCAAGTACCCATCTACAACAGACTCCCATCCAGAAGCTGCCAGGACTGCAAGGTCCTGGCGGCTTTTTTCGGGCCGTCTTCGGACAACCTTTGCTGAAAACGGGGCCTCCGGCGCGCGGCACACGGCAGGAATCTGATAACCCCGAGGGCGTTGCCCAGTCCTGGGCCGAACCGCTGTCCGCTTTCAAATTCCCTATTTCGGCGCGTTTTGGGCGCCCGGACGCAGCCTGCCAGGCGGGCTCCCGGCTTCCCCGCGAAGACCCAGTCTTTTCGCCAATCTGACCAGGTTGGCGCGGTGCAGGCCCAACTCGCGCGCAGCCGAAGCCCAGTTGTTGTGATGCCGCGCCAGGCTGGCCTCTATGCGCTGGCGCTGGTGCGACTCCATCGAGGTGCGCAAATCCACCGGCGGCGCTGCGCCGCCCGTGCCGGGAATCCCTTCCAGGGCTGCGGTGTCCTTGCTGCCAGGCGCGTCAGGCGCTGGCGCACCCCAGCTGGCCGGGGTGGGCAAGTCAAAATGCGAAGCCGTCAGGCTCAGGATGCGTGGCCGCCCCGACATACCCGCCAGCGCTTTCAGCGCGCTACGCCCCACCAGGTGTTCGAGTTCCCGCACATTGCCCGGCCAGTCGTGTGCCAGCAGGGCGGCCTGGGCATCGGCGTCCATCCGCAAACTGCCCAGCCCCAGACGCGAACGGTTTTGCTCGAGGAAGCAGCCCGCCAGCAGCAGCACGTCATGCCCGCGCTCGCGCAGCGGTGGCACGACCAGCGGATAGACACTGAGCCGGTGGTAGAAGTCGGCACGGTAACGTCCGGCACGCACCTCGTGCGCCAGGTCGCGGTTGGTGGCGGCAATCACCCGCACATCGACCTGGTGCTCGCGGTCAGAGCCCAGGCGCTGCAATTGCCCGTTCTGCAGCACACGCAGCAGCTTGGCCTGCACAGCTAAGGACAACTCGCCGACTTCATCGAGAAACAGCGTGCCGCCATTGGCCAGCTCGAACTTGCCGCGCCGGTCTGTCACCGCGCCTGAAAATGCGCCGCGTACGTGGCCGAACAGTTCGCTCTCCACCAGCGTCTCGGGCAGCGCCGCGCAGTTAAGGCTGATCAGCGGACGCGCCGCGCGGGGCGATGCGGCATGCAGTGCCTGCGCCACCAGTTCCTTGCCGACGCCGGTTTCGCCGGTTATCAGCACGGTGAGTTCGCTGTTGCCGACCACGGCGATTTCCTCCAGCAGCCGCTGGTGCGCGGCACTCTGGCCGATCAATGCGGGTGGCGTGCTTTCCGCGGCCAGCTCCCGGTAGGTGTCGGCACGCTGGCGCTCATCTTCCGCACGCAGGGCCAGGCGCTCCATGCGCTGCACCACGCTGACGGTGGCGGCCGCCAGGCTGGCAAAGGCCTGCAGGTCGCCCAGGTCCACCGCTGAAAACTGCTGGCTGTTCAGCGCGTCGATGGTCAGCACGCCCCAGGTTTTTTCACCGACCTGCACCGGGCAACCCATGCAGTCGTGCACCTCCAGGTGCCCATGCAGCCCCTCCACCAAACCGTCATAGGGGTCGGGCAGCTCGCAGTCCACCGGAAAGCGCGTCGGTCCGTCAGCCTCCAGCAAGCGCTTGAAACGCGGGTGCTCTTCGACTTTGAAGCGCCGCCCCATCGTGTCGCTGCTCAGCCCGTTCACGGCCAGAGGCACCAGGGCAGCGCCATCGAGCCGCAGCAGCGCGGTGGCGTCGCACGGCAGCAAGGCACGCACGGCTTCAAGCAGGCGACGGTAACGCTCGCCGTCGGGCATCTCGCGGGACAGGTCGTCCACCAGCGGGACCAGGGCTTTCAGCATCGGCTGAGCAATCATATTGACTCTTTCAAGTATCTGATTGACTACTTTAGCATGGCATCTTTTTGACTCCAGCTTGTCCCAAGTTGTTGATTCATATAGCTGGATGAGCTGGCACAAGTATTGAGTACAGGGTATTGGCAATAAATAGCCGGCAGGGGTCCGCTTCGCATCGTGCGGGGCGCCCTGCCCCTACTGGAGAGCCCATGCTGACCGCGCAACAACGTGCCATCGTCAAATCCACCGTACCGCTGCTGGAAAGCGGCGGCGAGGCACTGACCACCCATTTCTACCAAATCCTGCTGGCCGAACACCCCGAGGTGCGGCCGTTCTTCAACCAGGCGCACCAGGCCAGTGGCGACCAGCCCCGGGCGCTGGCCAACGGTGTGCTGATGTACGCCCGCCACATCGACAAGCTGGAGCAACTGGGCGGGCTGGTGGCGCAAATCATCAACAAGCATGTGTCGCTGCAGATCGAGCCGGCGCACTACCCCATCGTCGGCGCCTGCCTGTTGCGCGCAATTCGCGAGGTGCTGGGTGCGGAGATCGCCACCGACGAGGTGCTGGCCGCCTGGGGCGCCGCTTATGGGCAACTCGCCGACATCCTGATCGGCGCCGAAGAGAAAATTTATGCGGAAACAGCCGGGGCGCCGGGTGGCTGGCGCGGTGCGCGCCGTTTTATCGTGGCGCGCAAGGTCCCCGAGAGCGCAGAAATCACCTCGTTCTACCTGCGGCCCGAAGACGGCGCAGCGGTGGCAGACTTTCAACCGGGTCAGTACCTCGGCCTGAAGCTGGTGATCAACGGCGAGGAAATTCGCCGCAACTATTCGCTCTCGGCAGCCCCCAATGGCCGCGACTACCGCATCAGCGTGAAGCGTGAGCCGGGCGGCGTGGCGTCGTGCTACCTGCATGACGAGCTGCAGGAAGGCGGCGGGCTGGACGTGTTTCCGCCCGCCGGCGAGTTTGTGCTGGCGGACGGCGACAAGCCGGTGGTGCTGATCAGCGGCGGCGTCGGCATTACACCGACGCTGGCCATGCTGGACGCCGCACTGCAGAGCCAGCGGCCGGTGCACTTCATCCACTTTGCGCGCAACAAATCGGTCCATGCGTTCCGCGACGCGCTGGCCACGCGGCAGGCGCGGCACGCGCAACTGCAGCACTTTTACGTCTATGACGAGCATGCCGGCGAGGCAGACAGGCCTCACGCCACCGGCCTCGTCGACAGCGGGCAACTGGCCCAATGGCTGCCGGCTTCGCGCGATGTGGACGCCTATTTCCTGGGCCCCAAGCCCTTCATGCGACGGGTCAGGCAACAGCTGCGCGAGTTGGGCGTGCCTGAATCGCAGACCCGTTACGAGTTTTTTGGCCCGGCCAGCGCGCTGGACTGAGGCCGCGCCATCGCGAAGCCATGCCGGCGGAGCATGCCGCCGGCATGTTGACGTGCGTGTAAATATTCACAAAAAACACGATTACACAGCGCTGCAACAAGGCAATAACGCAAAAAATTGGTGCACTGCGGAACAAAGTCACTTGACGCGCATGTTGGGGAGGCAGACCATCACTAACACCTTGTAACGCCCTACAAGCCGTTTTGCAGAGGGGCGAGCCGACTTGAGTCACCAGGTCAAGTTGGCCATCAACCAGATGGGAGCATGCACCATGAATTTCCACGATCTGTTTGGCCTGAAAAGCCGTCCCAAACCGCTGCCGGTCAAACCCAAGGCAAAGACCAGGGCCATCGCCGCCGAAGGCCCGCCCACCATCGAAGATGGGTCGGCCAATTCCTTGCGGCGCCAGCTGGTCCAGGTGCTGCTGCGCGATGTCATGCGCCGCCATGGCATTCCACCGGGCTGGCTGGACTGCCAGATGCTGGTCGTCTCCAGCCGCAGCCGTGGGGAGGGCATGTATGTGCGCCTCGTCATGAAGCACTGGGACTCCCGCCTGCTGAACTATGCGGTCGCTTTCCAGAAAGCGCTGATGGTCGACATCATGCGTTTTGAGCCGCATGCCGCCGAGTGGCTGTATGGCATCTCATGGCAGCTGGAAGTCGGCGACACCTGCCCCTACAAGGAGCTGCCTGACCGCTCGGTGTGGCAAGAGCCGGCCCGAAAATCGTTCCACGAGCCGTCCCACGCGCCTACCCCAAAGTCGGTCCAAAAACCGGCCCACGAGCCCGACCCCCAGAGCGAACTGAAAACCGATCTGGAGCGCATTTTTGCGATACGCGACTCAGACATGCTGATGCGCGGGGAACAGGCCAGCCACCCGGCGAGCTCCTACGCAAAAACGGTACCCCAGAAGCTGCCCAGCCAGTGACCACTGAAGGGAACGCGGGGCCGCGCCCCGTCCCACGGCTGCTTGCCGCTTGCCGCTTCGTTCGCGCTTCCTGCGTCCTGCTTCCTGCTTAATACGCGCCGATGTAGTCTTTCTTGCCGACTTCCACACCGCTGTGGCGCAGGATGGCATAGGCCGTGGTGGTGTGAAAAAAGAAATGCGGCAGGCCGTAATTGAGCAGGTAAGACTGTCCGGTAAACCGCTTTTCCTTGGGGGTGCCGGCCTGCGTGATGATTTCGCGCGTGGCGGCCTCGTCAAACTTCTCCGTATCCAGCCCTTCCAGAAACGCCAGCACCGTGGCAACACGCGCCTGCAGGTCTGCAAAGGTCTGCTCGCTGTCTTCGAGCTTGGGCACCTCCACGCCGGCCAGGCGCGCTGACACGCTTTTGGCGAAGTCAGTGGCCACCTGCACCTGGCGCAGCAGCGGGAACATGTCGGGGAACAGGCGCGCCTGCAGCAAGGCGGCGGGCTCGATTTTTCTGGCGGCCGCATGCGCTTCTGCCTTGCTCAATACCTCCCGGAGTCCGCCCAGCATCTGCTTGAAGACGGGAATGGAGGTGGTGTACATGGGACTGGTCATGAATTCTTTCGTGAAGGGATGGAAACGGAAACCCGGAAGGGAACCCTGGATTCTCGCCGGTTATCGCCAGGTTCGGGGGCGAGCGCCTGGCACCGCACGCAGGCCGCCCGCCGCAGGCCACGGGCTTCCGCGGAAAAAGATAAGATGTCTCACGATTTTGACGCCCCACCATCCTTTCCGCCAGTCCCGTCCCCGCGGACTTTTCACAAAGGCTCTCCCATGAACGCACCCCTTTCCAGCAGTGCCATGCAATCTGTCCTGGCCGCCGACCTGGCCGCCCTGCCCCTGATTGAAAAATGGGTCTCGTTTGCCTCGGTGTCGCGCGACAGCAATCTGCCCATCATCGAATGGACACGCGAGCAGCTGGAAGCGCTCGGTGTGCAATGCCGGCTGACGTACGACGACAGCGGCAAGAAGGCCAACCTGTGGGCCACGCTCCCGGCGGAAAACGGTGAAACGAAAGCGGGCGGGCTGGTGCTGTCGGGCCACACCGATGTGGTGCCTGTCGATGGCCAGCCCTGGGATACCGATCCATTTGCCGCAAAGATCGTGGGTGACCGGCTCTATGGCCGCGGCGTCACGGACATGAAGAGCTACGGCGCCACCGCGCTGATGATGGTGCCGGAGCTTCTGAAGCGCAAGCTCAAGCGCCCCGTGCACCTGGCCTTCAGCTATGACGAGGAAGTCGGCTGCATCGGCGTACGCCGCCTGATCGCCGACATGGTGGCCCAGGGCTACACGCCCGCCGGCTGCATCGTGGGCGAGCCCACCGGCATGCAGGTGGTGATTGCGCACAAGGGCAAGCATGCCTACAAGACTTCGGTGCGCGGCTTCGAGGCGCACTCCTCGCTCACGCCGCTGGGTGTCAACGCCGTCGAGATCGCCTGCGAATTCGTCGCCCACCTCAAATCCATGCACCGCAGGCTGGTCGCCGAGGGGCCGTTCGATGCGATTTACGACGTTCCGCACACCACCATCCACACCGGCGTGATTGCCGGTGGCACCGCGCTCAACATCATTCCGCGCGACTGCGATGTGACCTGGGAGATTCGCCACCACCACATGAACTCGCCGGAGGCGCTCTTCAATGAGGCCAAGGCATTTGCCGACAGCCTTCTGCCGGCCATGCAGGCCGTGGCGCCCGGTACCGGCATCACCCACAAGCTCAACTCGGTGCTGCCCGGTTTCGCCACCGACGCCGACAGCGGGATTGCCCAGCTGTGCTTCAGATGCGCAGGCGTGGACAGCAGCACCGGTGCCGGCAAGGTGTCGTTTGGCACGGAAGCTGCACTGTTCCACCAAGCCGGTGTGCCGACCATCGTGTGCGGCCCCGGCCACATCGCGCAGGCGCACCAGCCCAATGAATGGGTCACGCTGGAGCAACTGGCCTGGTGCGAGCGCTTCATGCGCCGCCTGGCTGACGAAATCTGCGTGAACTGACTCCCGCAACCAACAGAAAGAACAAGCAATGGACCGCAGAGATTTCATGGCCGCAGGCCTGGCACTTGGCGCAGGCACCGTGCTGGCACAGGCGAATCCCAAACTGGCACGCATCGTGGTGCCCTTCGCCCCGGGCGGCGTGCAGGACATCCTGGCGCGATCGCTATCTACCGAACTGGGCGTCGCGCTGGGCCAGACGGTGATCGTGGAAAACCGGCCGGGCGCCGGCGGCACGGTGGGCACCGGCTTTGTGGCCAAGTCCCTGCCTGACAGCGGCGCCATGGTGCTGGCGGCGGCCAGCCACAACATCGCCGGCTCGCTCTACACCAAGCTCAGCTACGACCCGCAAAAAGACTTTGCACCGATGGCGCACATCGGCACCGCCGACTATGTGCTGATGATTCACCCCGATGTGCCGGCCAAAACCGCGGGCGAATTCATCCGTCATGCCAAGGCCAACCCCGGCAAGATGAACTACGCCACCGCCGGCGTCGGCAGCGCGACGCACCTCTCGATGGCCTACTTCAACGGCCTGGCCGGCATCGATGTGGTGCATGTGCCGCTCAAGGCCACGGGCGAAGCCATCAATGAGGTGATTTCCGGCCGCGCGCAGGCCGTGATTGCCGCCAGCATAGGTGCGCTGGCGTTTGCCAGGGACAGCCGCATCCGCCTGGTGGGCGTGACATCGCCGAAGCGGTCCAAATACCTTCCCGACGTTCCGACCATTGCCGAAAGCGGACTGCCGGGCTACCAGTTCAACTCCTGGTTTGGCCTGCTGGGCCCTGCCGGCACGCCGGCGGCCGACATCACCCGCGTCAACGCGGCCATGGCCAGGCTGCTGAAAGATCCGATCATCCTGGAGCGTCTGGACAAGCAGGGCATTGAGCCGCTGGCCATGAGCAACGCGGACTTTGCCAAGCTGCTGGCGGTGGATTACGAACGCATGGCCAGTGTCGTCAAGGCATCAGGCGCCAGGATCGAATAGGCGGACGAACGACCCCCAACCGACATTGTCCCGACAGTGTCACGACATTGCCCCGACAGGGCCGCCTTACTTCAGGCTGGCCATGCCCGCCGTGGTGCCCAGGTAACGTTCAAGCACCACCATCTCCTCCGGCGTCGGCGTGCCCTTTCCGGTGATCACCGCGTACACCTGGCCCCTGAAACCTTCACGCGGGTAATAGCCAAGGTAACCCCAGCCGATCAGCATCTGGGAATAAACGCTGGGGGCGAAAGTGGCGTTGTTACCCGCGACCTCTTGCGCGTTGACACGCAGCTTTTGCGCACCAGGCGCCGAGGTGAATGCCAGCACCGCAGGCGTATCGGCCGGCAGGCGGTCCGCGCCGATCAGCTGCACCGCCTGGCCCTTCGCATCCAGCCAACTGGCCCGCGGCTGGCCGTTGGTGAACCCGAGCTCCGAGGCCTGGCGCGCCTCCGCTTTCGAGGCCTGGAACACCACGCCGGTGTTGCTTTTTCCCGGGATGCTCACGCAAGCCAGGGCGAAGTGGGCGTCCTCGAGGTTGTAAGGCACGCGGTTCTTCGGGCGAGGCTGCACGCCCGCTGCCGGGGCCGACTTCTTGCACCAGAAGCCGAAGGTATCGGGCGCCGTGTGGTCCGAGCTCCTCCGGCCGTTCGTCACGCGCAGGACGGGCAATGACATCGCACCCATGGTGCTGCTGTCCTTGTTGGTCCAGTTGATCATTTCCATCGCATTGCCCGGGCTGGAGCCATAGCCGGAGTCCGAGATGGCGCGAACCACCTGGCCGGCTGCAGCCGGTGCACCCAGCAGGTAATCGGTGTGCCCGTCGGCAAGCTCCCACTTGCAAGCACCGTATTTGGCAATGATTGCGAGCGCGGCATCGGCCAGGCTGGTGGCCGCGTGGGCCGCCGGGTCGGCCAGGGAGAACACCTTGCGCGGCGGCGGCAGCGGGCCCGTCCACTGGCCAGCGCCCGTGTAGCTGAGTGTGGCGACCTCGTTGTCCGCCGGCGTGTAGGTAAAGCTGTCCTGGCCATTCGGCCCGGCCGGCAGTGTCAGCCGCGACTTGCTCAGCGTGCCCTTCCCTTTCAAAGCCACCGCCAGTGAGACGGGCCGGCCGAGGTTGCCCCGGGCATAGACGGTGATCGTGAGGGGAGCGCCGGCCAGCGCATAGCCCGGGCCGTCGTCGAAGAGCAGGGCCTGCTCCATGCCGGCAGAAGCCTTGAGCACGCCGGACACCAGCGGCTCCAGCGTCTTGCTCTGGTGCCAGCCCGGCACATGGTTGATGGCGTAGTTGTGGATGGGCCAATGATTACCCCCCATCCAGCTGTAGATCTCGCAACCTGATTCATAGGCATGGGTGACGGCCCGCAGGAACATCGGCTCCCAGCGCGGGTCGTCTATCGGCATCCCGATCTCGGTCAGCGCCAGCCGGACACCCGCGGCCTTGGCCCAGCCGGTGGCCTTTTTGAGCCGCTCCAGGCCGGTGCCGGGGTGAATGGCGCCGGCGCCGAATCCTGCGCTGAAGTTCTTCGCCACCTCGGCGTCATAGTCAAACGAGGCGCCATTGCTGAACGCATCCAGGTACATGTGAACTTCGTAAATCAGGTTGCTGCCACGCAATGGAAAGCCGGGGTTCTTGGTTCCGATGACCATGGCCGAGCTGTACTGGTTTCCCGCCACGTAAATGGGATTGGCGGTGTCGATGGCGCGAATGGCGTCGATCGCCGCCTGCGCATAGGCGGGCCAGATGGCGAGGTCTTCCGCCCCCTTCACGGCGTCTTCATTCGACGCAATCACCCCGCCGGGCTTGGGCATGTCGTGGGGCTCGTTCATCAGGCCATAGCCGCCAAACCCGGGGTGATTCCGCCATTTCGTCGCGGCGCGCGTCCAGAAATCCACGAAGTGGGCCTGTGTGAGCGTGGCACCGGGCGCCAGCGAAAAGATCCGCACCTGCACCTGGGCCGCATCGGTGGTGTAGGGCCGCAGCAAGGGGTTCGGCGGCGTGGTCAGCCCGATGACGGACCCGTCGGGCTGAAACCTGAAGTCCTGGTAACGGCCATAGTTGTGGTTATCAATGATGCATTTCATGCCGACCGCCGCGTGGGCATCGAGCACGCCCGTGATGTAGGCCTCGTACGCGGGATGAAACGCGCCGGGGTTGCCAATCGCCGCCTTCGCCGCTGCGTTGGCCGGGGTGTCGTGCAGCATCGGCTGCAACAGCTCCCACTGGATGGGCAGGCGGTTCTTCGTGTAGCCACAGGCCGCCAGGTAGGCCACATCGACCTTGCGCGGGACGGTGAAATGCAGATTGGGCGCACTGCTCATGCCATAGCGCAGCCCTGGCTTGGCCCACTCCATACCGGACAGATTGGTGCCCATCGCCACCCGGGCGGTGTTTCTGCCGTCGGGCGGCGCCGCCCCCCTGTCCGGTAGAGGGCCCGCCGGTGCTGCCCGCGCGGCCGGGACCAGGGAGCCCAAGGTGGCCAGCGTGGCCGCCGCGGCGGCGGCTTGCGAAAATTCACGTCTATGCATTGAGGTTGTTTTTCTTCCTGGACTGGGCCGAAAGCCAGGCCCTTCGGGATATGACCTTGGGTTGGACCTTGCTCTGGACTGGTGTGGTCTGGATTGGTCTGAACCCTAGTTTGATGCAAAGCCCCGCCCTGGCAAATGAAACACCCGCAACAATTCCCGGCAGCGCTGGCGCCATGCATACACGCTGCCTGCAAATTGCCCGCATGACTGGTAGCGCTATCGTCGATAGAATCGGCCCATGAACCACGAGGACACGCCAACGGATACCCAGACGCGACGAACCCGCCGGGGCAGCGGCGCTGTCACCCTGCATGACGTGGCCAAGCTTGCCGGCGTGGCGCCCATCACCGCGTCGCGCGCCCTGAACACCCCCACCCAGGTTTCGGCCGAGGTGCTGCGGAAGGTCACTGACGCGGTGGAGCGTACCGGCTACGTGCCCAACCGGCTCGCCGGGGGTCTGGCTTCATCGCGCAGTCGCCTGGTGGCGGCGGTGGTGCCCACCCTCAACGGCCCGGTGTTCCTGGAAACCGTGCAAGCCCTGACGGATGCCCTGGCCGAACAGGGCTACCAGTTGATGCTTGGCCAGAGCGGCTATGTGGATTCGCGCGAGGATGCCCTGCTGGACGCCATCATTGGCCGCCGGCCGGATGGCATTGTGCTGACCGGCATCATGCATTCCCCCGAGGGGCGCAAGCGCCTGCTGGCCGCCGGCATACCGGTGGTCGAGACCTGGGACCTCACGCCCACCCCGCTGGACATGCTGGTCGGCTTTTCCCACGTGGATGTCGGGCGCGCGGTGGTTGATTTTCTCTATGCCAGGGGGCGGCGGCGCCTGGCGATCGTGGCGGGCGACGACGAGCGTTCGACGCGCCGCCACCAGGCCTTCCAGGCGGCGGCACGGGCGGCGGGCCTGCCCGAGGTCCGGATGGTGACCGTGCCCGCCCCCACGACCGTGAAAAGCGGCCGCAGTGCGCTGATCGAGCTGATGCAGGACGCAGGCGGCATTGATGCCGTCTTTTGCAGCTCCGACCTGCTGGCGCTGGGCGTTCTAACACAGGCCCAGGCCAGCGGCATCGCGGTGCCGGGGCAACTGGCCGTCGTGGGCTTTGGCGACCTGGAATTTGCCGCAGACCTGAACCCCGCCCTGACAACGGTGCGCATTGATGGCACGGCCATCGGCCGCCAAGCCGCCCGCTTCATTGTGGAACGGGCGGAAGGCCGGCCGGTGGAGCAGCGGGTCATCGACATCGGCTTCACGATTGTCGAGCGCGACAGCGCCTGATGGACACCGGGCAGCGGCCGGATAGCGGCCGGTATTTGCCCCCGCCATGACCGGACAGACCCATAGAGGACTGGAGAGGTCGGAGATGTCTGGGAGATGCACGGATCTGCCCCCGACAGGCCGGATATGGGCCTGATGGATACCTGATACGTAATACCCCTCATCAATTTCTGCTTGATTTTTTAAAACGGTAGCGCTACCATTCAGATCACAGATGGTAGCGCTACCTTGTCATGATCAAGGCGCCGAGTCTGTCTACCCATCCACTTCTTCATGGACCTCTTTCGCATGACCACCCCGCAAGAACTCAAGAAAATCATCTCCTACGGCCTGCTCTCGTTCCCCCTGACCGACTTCGACAGCCATTTGCGCTTTGCCGCGAAGCCTTTCGCCGAGCGGCTGGAGTGGCTCATGCCCTACGGTGCCACGGCGCTGTTTGCCGCCGGCGGCACCGGCGAGTTTTTCTCGCTGGAGCCACAGGAGTACAGCGATGTCGTGCGCACCGCGATCCAGACCTGCCAGGGCCGCATGCCCATCATTGCCGGCGCGGGCGGTGGCACCACGCTGGCGATTCGCTACGCGCAGGAAGCCGAGCGGCTGGGCGCCCAGGGCATTCTGCTGCTGCCACACTACCTGACCGAGGCGACGCAGGAAGGCTTGGTGGCGCACGTCGAGGCGGTGTGCAAGAGCGTCGAGTTCGGCGTGATCGTCTACAACCGCGCCGGCTGCCGCCTGACGCCGGAGTCCCTGCTCACACTGGCCGACCGCTGCCCCAACCTGATCGGCTTCAAGGACGGCATTGGCGACATCGAATCCTTCGTCACCATCCGCCGCCAGCTGGGCGACCGTTTCGCCTACCTCGGCGGGCTCCCCACCGCGGAGGTCTTTGCCGGTGCCTACCAGGCCATGGGCTGCCCGGTTTATTCGTCGGCCGTGTTCAACTTCATCCCCCGCACGGCGATGGAGTTCTACAACGCACACCATGCCGGCGACACCGCCACCACCAACCGCCTGCTGGACGAGTTCTTCCTGCCCTACATTGCGCTGCGCAACCAGGGCCAGGGCTACGGCGTGAGCATCGTGAAGGCCGGCGCCACGCTGGTGGGCCACACCGCCGGGCCGGTGCGCCCGCCGCTGTCGGACCTCAAGCCCGCCGAGATGGAACAGCTCGGCCAGTTGATCGCCAAACTCGGCGCCCAGTGAGCACCGCCATCCCAGGAGACATCTTCATGAAAAAACTGTTATCTACCCTCGTGATAGGTCTGGCCGCAGCGGCCATCGCAGCCGGTGCACAGGCCCAAACCTGGCCCACCAAGAGCGTTTCGCTGGTGGTGCCCTTCCCGGCCGGCGGCTCGACCGACACGGTCGCGCGCGCCATCGGCCCCAAGCTCACCCAAAGCCTGGGCCAGCCTTTTGTCATCGACAACAAGGCCGGCGCGACCGGCACCATTGGCGCCACGCTGGTCAAGCGCGCTGCGCCTGACGGCTACACCTTCCTCGTGACCTCGCTCGGCCCGCTGGCCATTGCACCGCACCTGATCAAGGGCATGCAATACGACGCGCTGAAAGACTTCGACCCCATCACCGTCGCCGTCCAGGCGCCCAACGTGCTGGTGGTGCCGGCCAACTCACCCTACAAGACCGTCGGTGCGCTGGTGGCCTACAACAAGATGAATCCCGGCAAGATGTCCTTCGCCTCCTCCGGCAACGGGTCGAGCGACCACCTCACGGCCGAGCTGTTCTGGCAGCTCACCGCCACCAGCGGCGCCCACATTCCCTACAAGGGCGGCGCACCGGCCATCACCGACCTGCTCGGCGGACAGGTCGACGCGTCGTTCCAGAACATCAATGCCGTGGTGCAGCACATCAAATCGGGCAAGCTGAAAGCCCTGGCCATCACCTCGCAAAAGCGCTCCGCGATCCTGCCCGACGTACCCACGTTCGGCGAGGCCGGCGTGAAAGGCCTGGAGGTGTACTCCTGGCAAGCCGTCGTGGCGCCCAAGGGCCTGCCCGCCGACGTGCGCAACAAGGCACATGCCGCCGTCATTGCCGCGCTCAACGACCCGCAGGTCAAGCAGCAATTCGTGTCCGTCGGCTTTGAAATCGTCGGCAACACGCCGGCCCAGTTCGCCGCCTTCCAGCAGCAGGAGTTTGCGCGCTGGAAGAAAGTCATAGACACTGGAAAAATTACCGCCGATTGAGGCTGATTCAACGATTCAAGATTCAAAGCGATTGAGACCCCTTCCATGTCCAACATGCCCAACACCTCCACACCCCTGATCACCGAGCTGCGCGTGATCCCGGTCGCCGGCCGCGACAGCATGCTGCTCAACCTGAGCGGCGCGCACGGCCCCTTCTTCACACGCAACCTGCTGATCCTCACCGACAATTCCGGGCGCACCGGCGTGGGCGAGGTGCCTGGCGGCGAGAAGATACGCCAGACCCTCGAAGACGCGCGCCCGCTGGTGGTGGGCCAGCCGATAGGCGCCCACCAGCGCGTGTTGCAGCAGATGCAGCAACAGTTCGCCGACCGCGACAGCGGCGGGCGCGGGCTGCAAACCTTCGACTTGCGCACCACCATCCACGCGGTGACGGCCGTTGAGTCGGCACTACTGGATTTGCTGGGCCAGCACCTGGATGTGCCGGTCGCCGCATTGCTGGGCGAAGGCCAGCAGCGCGAGGCGGTCGAGATGCTGGGCTACCTGTTCTTTGTGGGCGACCGCAGCAAGACGGACCTGCCCTACAACAGCGAACCAAATGCCGACAACGCCTGGTCGCGGATACGCCACGAAGAAGCACTGACCCCCGAGACCATCGTGCGGCAGGCCGAAGCCGCGCAGGAGCGCTACGGCTTCAACGACTTCAAGCTCAAGGGCGGCGTGCTGCGCGGCGAGGAAGAAATCGAGGCCGTGACGGCGCTGCATGAGCGCTTTCCGAACGCGCGGGTGACGCTGGACCCGAACGGCGGCTGGCTGCTCAAGGATGCCATCCGCCTGATGCGCGACATGAAAAATGTGGTGGCCTACGCCGAAGACCCGTGCGGCGCTGAAGAAGGTTTCTCGGGCCGCGAAGTCATGGCCGAGTTTCGCCGCGCCACCGGCCTGCCCACCGCCACCAACATGATCGCCACCGACTGGCGGCAACTGCAACACGCCCTGTCGCTGCAATCGGTAGACATTCCGCTGGCCGACCCGCATTTTTGGACCATGGCCGGTTCGGTGCGCGTGGCACAGACCTGCCGCGACTGGGGCCTGACCTGGGGCTCACACTCCAACAACCACTTCGACGTGTCGCTCGCCATGTTCACCCATGTCGGCGCAGCCGCGCCGGGCCGCGTGACGGCCATCGACACGCACTGGATCTGGCAGGACGGCCAGCGCCTCACCAAGGAGCCGCTGCAGATCGTGGGGGGCCTGGTGCAGGTGCCGAAGAAGCCCGGCCTCGGTGTCGAGCTCGACATGGCCGAGGTGGAAAAGGCGCACCAGCTCTACAAGCAGCACGGCCTGGGCGCGCGCGACGACGCCGTCGCCATGCAAAGCCTGATTCCAGGCTGGAAGTTCAACCCCAAGCGCCCTGCGTTCGACCGCTGAAAATTGGCCGCTGAAAAATCCCGAAAGACGACAACCGATGTTTAAAAACCTCATCAACGGCGACTGGGTCGAAGCCCCGGGCGTCACGCGCAACATCAACCCGTCGGACACGCGAGACCTGATCGGCGAATACGCCAAGGCCGACGCCGCCCAGACGAAAGACGCCATTGCTGCCGCACAGGCAGCCTTTCCGGCCTGGTCGCTCAGCACGCCGCAGCAACGCTTCGACATCCTCGACGCGGTGGGCAGCGAGATCCTGGCGCGCCGCGCCGAACTCGGCGACCTGCTGGCCCGTGAGGAAGGCAAGACCCTGCCGGAAGCCATTGGCGAAGTCGCCCGCGCCGGCAACATCTTCAAGTTCTTTGCCGGCGAGGCCCTGCGCCCCGGCGGTGAAGTCATGCCTTCCGTGCGCCCCGGTGTCGGTGTCGAGATCACGCGTGAGCCGGTGGGCGTGGTCGGCATCATCACGCCGTGGAATTTTCCCATCGCCATTCCGGCCTGGAAGATTGCGCCAGCCCTGGCCTACGGCAACTGCGTCGTCTTCAAACCCGCCGAACTGGTGCCCGGCTCGGCCTGGGCGCTGGCCGACATCCTGTCGCGCAGCGGCCTGCCCAAAGGCGTGTTCAACCTGGTGATGGGCCCGGGCTCGCAAGTCGGTGCCACCCTGCTCGACGATGCCCGCATCGCCGCCATCACCTTCACCGGCTCCGTCGGCACCGGCAAGCGCGTTGCCGCGGCCTGCGTCGGGCGTATGGCCAAGTTCCAGCTCGAGATGGGCGGCAAAAACCCCATGGTCGTGCTCGACGACGCCGACCTCGGCGTGGCCGTCAACTGCGCCGTGCAAAGCGGTTTCTTCTCGACCGGCCAGCGCTGCACGGCGTCCTCACGCGTCATCGTGACCGAAGGCATCCACGACCGCTTTGTGGCTGCCGTTGTGGAAAAACTGCGCAGCCTCAAGGTCGACGACGCCCGCAAGGCCGGCACCGACCTCGGCCCCGTGGTTGACGCCAGCCAGCTCGCGCAAAACCTGAAGTACGTCGAGATCACCCGCGGCGAAGGCGCCACGCTGGCCTATGGCGGCGAAGCCCTCGAGCACAACGCCGACGGCCAGCCCGGTTTCTACATGCGGCCCGCGCTGTTCACCGACACCACGGCCGGTATGCGCATCAACGGCGAAGAGGTGTTTGGCCCGGTGGTCAGCGTGCTGCGCGCCAAAAACTACGACGAGGCCTTGCACCTGGCCAACGACACGCCCTTCGGCCTGGCCGCCGGCATTGCCACCACTTCGCTCAAATATGCCACCCACTTCAAGCGCCACTCGCAGGCCGGCATGGTGATGGTCAACCTGCCGACGGCGGGGGTGGACTACCACGTGCCCTTCGGTGGCCGCAAAGGGTCGAGCTACGGCCCGCGCGAGCAGGGCCGTTATGCGGCGGAGTTTTACACCACGGTCAAAACGGCTTATACGCAGGCCTGATGCTCCAGCCCTGAGGTCCAGGGCCTGAGCACTGCCGCCAGGTGGTGACTCAGGCATCGCCATGGGCGCTGTGAAGACAGCCTGCACTACAAGGCGAATAACCGCGTGGGCAAGAGGCTTGCGGCCTTGTCCGACACACTGCGCGCCGCAATACTGGTAGCTTCAAAAGACATCCTTCGCAGGATGAATTTCCTGGAGCATTGACATGTCACACAGCAACACCAGCCTGACACGCGCGAAGACCGGCGACACACTCACCAGCCCGCATCCGCACCCTCCCGACCACGAAGCGGGCGACGACAACAGCGCCAGTACGCTGATCGAGTCGCCCGTGCAGCCCGGCGGCAGCAAGCTGGTCCAGCATGACTTTGCCGATGGCGGGGGCAGCGGCGGCGCGGAAGCCTATCGCCGCAAGCAAGACTGAGCCGCGCCACGCAGCGTCCCATGAAGCTGGCCACCTTCAACGTCAACGGCATCAAGACCCGGCTGCCGAACCTGCTGGCCTGGCTGGAGAAAGAGTCTCCCGACCTGGTCTGCCTGCAGGAACTCAAGGCGCTGGACAGCGTTTTTCCCCAGGCTGAATTGCGTGAGGCGGGGTATGGCGCCCTGTGGAAGGGCCAGCGCTCCTGGAACGGCGTGGCGATTCTGGCCAAAGGCGCCAACCCGCTGGCGATCCGGCGAGAGCTGCCCGGCGACCCCGCCGACGACCACAGCCGCTACCTGGAAGCCGCAGTGAACGGCATCGTCGTGGCCTGCCTGTACCTGCCCAACGGCAATCCGCAACCCGGCCCCAAGTTTGACTACAAGCTCGCATGGTTCGAACGCCTGAACCAGCACGCGCTGGGGCTTTACCGCTCCGGCCATCCGGTGGCGCTGGCCGGTGACTTCAATGTGGTGCCCACTGACTTCGACATCTACAGCCCGAAGTCGTGGCTGAAGGACGCGCTGCTGCAGCCCGAAAGCCGCGAGGCCTATGCCAGGCTGCTGTCGCAAGGCTGGGTCGACAGCCTGCGCCACCTGTACCCCGACGAACGCATCTACACCTTCTGGGATTATTTTCGCCAGCACTGGCAGAAGAACTCGGGGCTGCGCATCGACCACATCCTGCTCAACGCCGAACTGGCGCCACGCCTCAAGGGCGGCGGGGTAGACCGATGGGTGCGCGGGGAAGAACGCGCCAGCGACCATGCACCGGCCTGGGTTGAGCTGGCTGAATAGAACGCGGCTCAGGCATAGCCTTCAGGTACAAAGCCTGCGCGATCCTGACCCGATAGTGAACCGATGATGACCCGATGTCATCAGGGCATCAGCCCAACAGCGCAGCCTGCTCCATTCGCAGGGCGGGCTGAAACGCACCCGCAACCTGGAGGTCAACGCCGCGCCGGGCCTGCAGCAGGGCCGCCAGCCACTCGTCAATCAAGGCCGGGTCGGTGATGGTCTTGAGCAACTGGTAGGCGGCTTCGGCTTCAGGAAAACGGCGGCGCAAAAAATTCAGCCACTGCTTGAGCCGGCCGGGCCGGGCGCGCGCATCCAGGCGGCTGCAGACCACGTGCCAGAAATCCGCCAGCAGCGGTACAAGCTCCGCCCACGTGATGCCCGGCTCCTGCCCGCCAGCGACCGGGTGACACATCGCCGCCTTGATGGCCAGGCCCAGGCCGGGGTCTGCCACCGCGCCGCGGCCAATCATCAGCATGCTGCAGCCCGAGGCTTCGCGGCAGCGGCGCGCGTCCTCCACCGTCCAGATTTCGCCGTTGGCCACGACGGGAATCCGCACCGCGGCACGGATGTCGGCGATGCGTTCCCAGTAAGCCGGTGGTTTGTAAGCCTGCGCCTTGGTACGGGCGTGCACCACCAGCTCGCCGGCGCCGCCCTCTTCGATCGCCAGCGCACATTCGACGGCGCGGGAGTCGTCGCTATAGCCCAGCCGCATCTTGGCCGAGACCGGCATGTCAGCCGGCACGGCGCGGCGTACCGCGCCAACGACGGCTGTCAGGGTTTCAGGCTCCCTGAGCAGGGATGCACCGCCGCCGTGGCGGTTGACGACAGCGGCCGGGCAGCCAAAGTTGAGGTCAATGCCCGCGGGCCCGAGCGTGGCCAGCCGCGCCGCGTTCTCGGCCATGCAGCCCGGGTCAGAGCCTAGCAGCTGCGCGCGCACCGGCACACCGGCCAGCGTGCGGCCACCGTTGTGCAGCTCGGGCACGATGCGGGTGAACACGCGCTCGGGCAAGAGCTGGTCAGTGATGCGGATGAACTCGGACACGCAGCGGTCTATGCCGCCGACCCGCGTCAGGATGTCGCGCAGGACAAAGTCCAGCAGGCCCTCCATCGGGGCCAGCAAGACTGTGGCGTGCGGCTCAGCTTTCATCTCGTCAAACTTCTCAAACTTCTCAAACTTCTCAAACTTCTCAAACTTCTCAAACTTTTATTTGGCCGCCAGCCGCCACAGCGACGTGACTTCCGCCGCGCGCGCTGCATGCAGCGCGTCGGTCGGGTCCGAGGCTTTGGGGTGATGCGGTTGCGCGTCGAGCCGGTCAAGCACCTTGAGTCCCGCAGCGTCAATCGCAGCCAGCAGCCACGCGCGCGTGCGCAGGCCCAGGTGTTCGGCAATGTCCGACAGAATCAGCCAGCCTTCGCCCTTCGGCTCCAGGTGCGCTGCCAGACCGCCCAGGAAACCCAGCAGCATGCGGCTGTCTTCGTCATACACCGCGTGCTCGACCGGCGAGCCGGGACGCGCCGGCAGCCACGGCGGGTTGCAGACGATGATGTGGGCCCGGCCTTCGGGGAACAGGTTGGCCTCGCGCACTTCGACTTGCGGAAACCCGAGCCGTTTGAGGTTGTCGCGCGCACAGGCCAGCGCGCGCGGGTCCTGGTCTGTGGCCACCACGCGCTGAATGCCGCTGCGCAGGGCTAGCACGGCGGCCAGCACGCCGGTGCCGGTGCCGATGTCAAAAGCCAGCAGGTCCTCGGTGCCCTCGCGCACGGGCGCCTGAGCCACCAGGTCAATGTATTCGCCGCGCACCGGCGAGAACACGCCGTAATGCGGATGGATGCGGTTGTGCGGCCCGTCTTCACCGAGGGCGGGGATGGGCACGCCCTTGCGGCGCCACTCGTGCGCGCTGATGAAGCCCATCAACTCACGCAGCGATGCTACAGAAGAACCCGTGCCCTCCTTGGCCGGCCCCCAGGCTTCGGCGCAGGCTTTCTTTGCATCGGGCGCGCGGCGCAGGGGAATGCTGTAGTCCGCGTCAAACGGGATCAGCACCATGCCCAGCACGCGGGCGCGCTGCGCCTGTGCCTGGCGGTGCAGGTGAAAGGCTTCCGGGAACACCGGTGCAGGCGCTTCAACCTGGATGCTGGGCTCTCCAGCCTTCTGGTCCTTGACGCGCTTCTCGCGCTTGGGTTTGGCCGGTTTGTCGACACGGCGCGCCAGCGCCTGCAGCAGCAGCCGCGCGTTCTGGAAGTCACCCCGCCAGAGCAGGCCGGTACCCTCACAAGCCAGCCGGTAGGCTGTGTCGGCCGCCATGCTGTCATCTGCAACCACCACGCGCTTGGGCGGCGCGGCCCCGCGCTCGGAACGCCAGCGCGCCGAATGGGCCTGGTTTTCCTTGCCCTCGGTCCAGTGAATGAGGGGATGGGCAGTGGCAGAGGTGGAAGGAACGGCAGGTGAAACAGACATCAGGGGCAGACAGGTAAAGAGGGTGAAAGCAAAAAACAGCCAACTGTTTTAACAGATGGCGCCCACTTCCAGCCTGCCTGGGGCCATTTCAGGCCGCCGCAGAGCCCAAAACGCCGCCGAAACGAAAAAAACGGCCCGAAAAAGCCGTTTTGTGTACGCACCCAGAAGGCCGAGAGCGCCCATGGGCTTCCAGCAGGGGCCGCGGAACTGGCTTCGCCAGGCCGCAGGCGCCTGTCCCCTGCAAGGGGAAAGGGCACTACACGCAGTGAGTGCCAATAGGGGTGCGCTTATTTAACTGCAAGGGGAAAAGGCGTTACACGCAGTGAACGCCGATAGGGGTGTTCAGGTGCTCCAGCCGCCACCCAACGCCCGGATCAGGCCGACCGTGGCCAGGTACTGCGATGCCTTCACCTGCAACGCCTGCCGGCGGTTGCGCAACTCGCTGCGCTGGGCGTCCAGCAACTCGAGCTGGCTGACAAAGCCGTTGCGGTAGCGCGAGTCCGACAGCACCGTGGCGCGGGTGGCCGAGGCCACCGAGCGCGACTGCGCTTCGGACTGGTCGGCCAGCAGGCGTAGCGCCGCCAGCTGGTCTTCCACGTCCTTGAAGGCCACCAGGATCTGTTCGCGGTAGTTGGCCAATGCGATGTCGAGTTCGGCATTGGCGTTCTGCACGCCGGCTTCACGGCGGCCGCCGTCAAAGATCGGCAGCGACAACAACGCGCCCACGCCCCAGGCGCGGGTGGAGAGCTTGAACAGGTCGCTGATCTCCGGTGCCGCATAACCGCCCGTGGCGGTCAGCGAGAACGTGGGGAACCAGGCGGCCTTGGCCACACCGGCGCGGGCCTGTGCGGCCTGCATGGTGCTTTGCGCCGCCGACACATCGGGGCGGCGGACCAGCACGGTGCTGGGCACGCCGGCCGGAATCACCGGCAGCGCCGTGGTCCATTCGGCGGGCGCCACCTGGAAGCTGGAGGCGACCTCGCCCACCAGCACGGCCAGCGCATGCTCCAGTTCGGCGCGGCGCCGGTCCAGGGCCAGCGCCTCCGACTCCGTGGAAGCGACTTCCGCGCGCACGCGGGCCACGTCGAGCTCGGCCACGTCGCCCTCCTTGAAGCGCACTTCGGTCAGGCGCAGGGTGTTGCGATAGGCCTGCAGCGTGTCACGCACCAGCGAGCGTTCGGTGTCGAGCGCGCGCAGGTTCAGGTAGGTCTGGGCCACATCGGCCTGCACCAGCAGTTTGGTGCTGCGCAGCAGCGCTTCGCGGGACTGGGCGTCCAGCGAGGCCGCGTCGGAATTCAGCGAGAGCTTGCCGAACAGGTCCACTTCGTAAGAGAAGTTGGCATTGGCGCTCACCACGGTTTGCGGCACATTGCCGGTGGTGGCGTTGCTCTGGCGCGTGGCGCCGGCGCCCAGGCCGACCTGGGGCAGGCGGTCGGCGTCGGTGTTGCGGGCAATCGCCCTCGCCTGGGCCAGGCGCCCTGCCGCGACCTGCACGCTGTTGTTGTTGCGGCCGGCCTGCTCCACCAGTTGGTCCAGCACGGGGTCGGCAAACACCTTCCACCAGGTGCCCTGGGATTGCACCTGGGCAGAAGTGGCATTTGCGGAGGCGACCTGGCTGGCGTTTTCCTTGAAGGCTTGCGGCGCCTTCGGCAGGCTGGACGCGTCTATCGAGGCGCTGGTAGCGCAGCCGGCCAGCACCAGCGCTGCCACCAGGGGCGCCAGCGACATGCGCAGCGTTGAATGAATGCGGTTCATGACGAACTCCTTTAACTTTCTTGTTTTCTTGTTATTCGTGATGCCTGAGGGGCGCCGCCGGCTGGGCATGCGCGCCGGCACCCCCGCTGCCCGCGAAGGCCTCGAGATGCGGCACTTCGCCGTGCAGCTTGAGCGGACGATTACCCGTGAGGCGGCGCAGGGTCACGTAAAACACCGGCGTCAGGAACAGGCCAAAAGCCGTGACACCAATCATTCCCGAGAACACGGCCACGCCCATGGCATGGCGCATTTCCGCACCGGCGCCCGTCGACAGCACCAGGGGCAGCACGCCCATGATGAAGGCCAGCGAGGTCATCAGAATGGGGCGCAGGCGCAAGCGGCTCGCTTCAATCGCAGCCTGCAGCGGCGTGCGCCCGGCAAACTCCAGCTCGCGCGCAAACTCCACGATCAAAATAGCGTTCTTGGCCGACAGCCCCACCAGCACAATCAAGCCGATCTGCGTGAAGATGTTGTTGTCGCCGCCGGTCAGCTTCACCCCCAGCATGGCAGCCAGCAGGCCCATGGGCACGATCAGCACGATGGCGATCGGCAGGGTCAGGCTCTCATACTGCGCGGCCAGCACCAGGAACACCAGCAGCAGCGCCAGCGGGAAGACCCACATGGCCGAGTTGCCGGCAATGATTTCCTGGAAGGTCAGGTCCGTCCACTCGTAGCTGATGCCGGGCGGCAGCGTCTCGGCCGCGATGCGCGCAACCGCGTCCTGCGCCTGGCCCGACGAGTAGCCGGGCGCGGCGCCGCCGTTGATGTCGGCCGACAGGAAGCCGTTGTAGCGCATGGCGCGTTCCGGCCCGAAGCTCGGCGTGACTTTCATCAGCGCCGACAGCGGCACCATCTCGCCGGTGGTCGAGCGCACCTTGAGCTGGCCGATGTCTTCGGCGCGGGCGCGGTAAGGTGCGTCGGCCTGCACCCGCACCGAGTAGGTACGGCCAAACTTGTTGAAGTCGTTGGCGTACAGGCTGCCCAGGTAGATCTGCATGGTGTCGAACACATCGGTGATCGGCACACCCAATTGGCGCGCCTTGGTGCGGTCGATGTCGGCATAGAGCTGCGGCACGTTGACCTGGAAGCTGGAGAACAGCCCCGCCAGTTCAGGCGTCTGATAAGCCTTGGCCATGAAAGCCTTGGTGGCGGCGTCCAGCGCGGCATAGCCGAGCGAGCCGCGGTCTTCCAGCTGCAGCTTGAAGCCGCCGGTGGTGCCCAGGCCCTGCACCGGGGGCGGCGGGAACATCGCGATAAAGGCTTCCTGGATGCCTCCGAATTTGCCGTTGAGCTGGCCGGCGATGGCGCCTGCACTCAGGTCCGCACTCTTGCGCTCATCGAACGGCTTGAGCGAGAGAAACACGATGCCCGAGTTGGAGCTGTTGGTGAAGCCGTTGATCGACAGGCCGGGGAAAGCAATCGCGTGTTCCACGCCGGGTTGTTTCATGGCGATGTCGCTGATCTTGCGGATCACGTCCTCGGTGCGGTCCAGCGTGGCGCCGTCGGGCAGCTGGGCAAAGCCGATCAGGTACTGCTTGTCCTGCCCGGGCACAAAGCCGCTGGGAATGGCCTTGAACAGGCCCGCCGTGGCCAGTACCAGCACCAGGTACACGCCCAGCATCACGGCCTTGCGCGAGATCGCACCCTTGACACCGCGGCTGTAGTTGTCAGAGCCGCGGCCAAAGGCCTTGTTGAAGGCGGCAAAGAAGCGGCCGAACACCTTGTCCATGCCGCGGGTCAGCGCGTCTTTCGGTGCATCATGACTCTTGAGCAGCAAGGCGGCCAGTGCAGGCGACAGGGTCAGCGAATTGATGGCCGAGATCACGGTGGAAATCGCAATCGTCAGCGCGAACTGCTTGTAGAACTGGCCCGACAGGCCGGTGATGAAGGCCAGCGGCACGAACACGGCGATCAGCACCAGGGCAATCGCGATGATGGGCCCGGACACTTCCCTCATGGCGCGGTAGGTGGCGTCACGCGGACTCAGGCCCGCCTCGATATTGCGCTCCACGTTTTCCACCACCACGATGGCGTCGTCCACCACGATGCCGATGGCCAGCACCAGCCCGAACAGGCTGAGCGCATTGATGGAAAAGCCGAAGAGATGCATCACTGCAAAGGTGCCGATGACCGAGATGGGCACGGCCAGCAGCGGAATGATGGACGCGCGCCAGGTCTGCAAAAAGATGATCACGACCAGCACCACCAGTGCCACCGCTTCGAGCAGGGTGTGCACCACGGCCGTGATGGAGGAGCGGACGAACTGCGTGGTGTCGTAAACGATCTCGTAGTCCACGCCTTCGGGCATGTTTTTCTTGAGCTCGCGCATCACGGCCTGCACGTCGTCGGAAATCTGGATGGCATTGGAGCCCGGCGCGGCGAACACCGGCACGGCCACGGCCTGCTTGTTGTCCAGCAGTGAGCGCAGCGCATAGTCGGAGGCGCCCAGCTCCAGGCGGGCGATGTCGCGCAGGCGCGTCACCGCGCCGCCTTTTTCGGCCTTTTCGGTTTTGACGATGATGTCGCCGAATTCTTCTTCACTTTGCAGGCGTCCCTGGGCATTGATGGACAGTTGCATGTCCACGCCGGGCAATCCGGGCGACGCACCCACCACGCCGGCCGCAGCCTGGATGTTCTGCTCGCGGATGGCGCGCACCACATCGCCGGCAGACAGGCCGCGCTCGGCCACCTTTTGCGGGTCCAGCCAGACGCGCATCGAATAGTCGCCCGAGCCGAACAGCTGCACCTGGCCCACGCCGTTGATGCGGGCCAGCCGGTCCTTGACATTGAGCACCCCGTAGTTGCGCAGGTAGGTCATGTCGTAGCGGTCGTTGGGCGACAGCAAGTGCACCACCATCGTGAGGTCGGGTGAGCTCTTGATGGTGGTAATGCCGAGGCGGCGCACTTCTTCCGGCAGGCGCGGCTCGGCTTGCGAGACACGGTTTTGCACCAGCTGCTGGGCCTTGTCGGGGTCGGTGCCGAGCTTGAAGGTGACGTTCAGCGTCATCAGGCCGTCGGTGGTCGCCTGGCTGCTCATGTAGAGCATGCCGTCGACGCCGTTGATGGCTTCCTCCAGCGGCGTGGCCACGGTCTCGGCGATCACCTTGGGGTTGGCGCCGGGGTAGTTGGCGCGCACCACCACGGTGGGCGGCACCACGTCAGGGTATTCGGCAATCGGCAGCGAGCGCAGCGCAATCAGGCCCGAGATGAGCATGAGCAGCGACAGCACGCCGGCAAAGATCGGCCGGTCGATGAAAAATTTGGAGAGATTCATACGATGTTCTTTTTTCAGTTTTCAGCCGCTCAGGACTTGGCTGCTACCTGCACCGGTTTGGCGTTGAGCTCCGTCTTGGCGGACATCTCCACCGGTTGCGGCGCCACCAGCGCGCCCGGGCGGATGCGCTGCAAGCCATTGACGACGATGCGTTCGTTGGCCACCAGGCCGCCCTTGACCACGCGCAGGCCGTTGATGGAAGCGCCCAGCGTGACCTCGCGGTACACCGCCTTGTTGTCGGCGCCCACCACCAGCACGAATTTCTTGTTCTGGTCTGTGCCAACGGCGCGTTCGTTGATCAGCAAGGCCGTGCCTTTGGTGGCCTGGCCCATGCGAATGCGCGCAAACTGGCCGGGCATGAGCTGGCCATCCTTGTTGTCAAACACGGCGCGCGCGCGCACGGTGCCGCTCTTCGCATCGACCTGGTTGTCAACCAGTTGCAGCTTGCCTTCAAACGGCGTGTCGGTGCTGGCGGCCGTGCCCATCTGCACAGGAATGCGTTCAAGGTTGCGGCTGGTCGGGCCGCCATTGCCGCCCGCGTCTTTCAGTGCCTTGGCCACGACCTGCTCGTCGGCATCAAAGCTCGCGTAAATCGGGCTGACCGACACCAGCGTGGTCAGCACGGGGGCGCCGGGCCCCGCGGCCACCAGGTTGCCCACGGTGACTTCGAGCTTGCCGACCCGCCCGGAGACCGGCGCGCGCACCTGGGTGTAGCCCAGGCTCAGCTGCGCCGTCTGCAGGGCCGCCTGCGCGGCGCGCAGGTTGGCATCGGCTTCGCCCTTGCCGTTGGTGCGCTCGTCGAATTCGCGCTTGGAGATGGCCTGCTCGCTCCACAGGCGCTGTGAGCGTTCCTGCTCGCCCTTGGCCTGGGTGACCCGGGCCTGGGCGGCGGCGACCTGCGCATCGGCGCGTTCCACATCAGCGGCATAAGGGGCCGGGTCAATCGTCAGCAGCAGGTCGCCCTTTTTGACCAGCGCACCTTCGCGGAAATGCACGGCCTGGATGGTGCCGGCCACGCGCGAACGGATGTCCACCCGTTCGACGGCCTCCAGCCGGCCGGAGAACTCGTCCCAGGCGGCCACATCGCTCTGCACGACGGTAGCCACCGACACCGGGGTTGCGGGCGGCTCGGCCCCGGCTCCAGGCTGGGCACGCGGGCTGGAAACGCCGAAGACGACGGCAGAAATGCCGGCCACGGCCAGCACGGCCAGGGCAACGGCCAGAAGTCGGCGCTTGTTGGCCGGTAGTTGAATCGATGGCATGGTGATGAACTCCCTCAAGAAAAAACAATTGAAAAACGGATTCAGGAAACGGAAGACGAATGGGTGTGCCCGGCCTGCAGCGCAGTGGTGCTGGCGAAAAATTCGGTGAACTGCTGCTGCACCGCCGGCGCCCAGACGGCCTCGTGGCTGGCAGGCTTGAGGTAGCTGCAGGGCCAGCCGGTCACCATCGGCAATACGGTGTGCTGCGCTACCAGCCCTGCGGCGCGCAGGCGCTTTGCATATTCCAGCGTCTCGTCGCGCAGCGGATCATCCTGGGCGGTCACCAGCAGCGTCGGCGGCAAGCCTGCCAGGCGCAGGGCCGAACCCGGCGCGGCGTAAGGGTGGCTGGCGTCTTCCAGGCGGGGCAGGTAGTGGTGCCAGCCGTCGGCCCAGACACACCCGACCGGGCCGGCTTCGGCATCGCGTAGGGAGGCCGTCGCCAGGCAGGGGTCCAGCATGGGTGACAGCAAGATCTGCCCGGCCAGCGCGGGCTCCTGCCGGTCACGCGCGATCAGCGAGACCGCGGCCGCCAGGTTGCCGCCGGCTTCTTCACCAGCAATGAAAAGAGGTGCGCCCTGCCCGGCCAGTTTCTGGCGCGCCTTCCAGGCCCACAACAGCGCGGCATACCCGGTTTCAACGGCGGCCGGAAAAGGATAGGCAGGCGCCAAAGGATAGTCGAGCGACATGACAACGGCGCCGGCGTCCGCCAGCAGCCTGGCCACACAGGAGCCGCCGTCCAGCGAGCCACCGGCAAAGGCTCCGCCGTGAAAGTGCACCACCAGCGGCGACACAGCGCCGACACGGTGGCGGCCGTAAAAGCGCACATCCAGCGGCTTTTTCAGCGCAAGCTGGATCTGCTTATCCACCCAGGCGGGCGGAGCTTTTTCGGTGCCGGAGCGGGCGGGCGGGTGGCTGGTCATCTTCTGGATCCGGCAAGCGGCCCCATGTTTGTTGCGATGCAACAGAAGATATGCTCAGCAGGCTACTTAATAAATAGCCGTTTTGCTTATACTTTATTTCACTAAAACAATAATCGATGGAAAACCAGCCAAAAGCAGGCCCATCGCAAGCCCGTCATCATCGGGGTAAACCCTTTCCCCTACGTCTGAACAGGACTTCTCATGGACAAGTTTTCAGCAATGCAGGCCTTCGTCAGGGTCGTGGAAGCCGGCACCTTCACCAAGGCCGCCGATTCCATGGCCATGCCCAAGCCGACGATAACCCGCCTGATCCAGACCCTGGAAAAGGAACTGGACACCAAGCTGCTGAACCGCACCACCCGCAAGGTCACGGTGACGGCCGACGGCGCGGCCTACTACGAACGCGCCGGCCGCCTGCTCAGCGAGATGGAAGAACTCGAGGCGAGCATGTCGCGCGCCAAGGCCAGCCCGCGCGGGCGGCTCAAGGTGGATATTCCCGCCTCGCTGGGCATCGCTGTCATCATTCCGGCCTTGCCCGATTTTTATGCGCGCTATCCCGATATCCAGCTCGAACTGGGCGTGAGCGACCGGCCTGTAGACATCATTGCCGAGAACGTCGACTGCGTGGTACGCGGCGGCGAACTGATCGACCAGTCGCTGGTCGCGCGCCGCATCGGAGAGTTCTATCTGATCTCATGTGCTTCGCCCGCATACCTCAAGCGCCATGGCACACCCCGGCATCCGGCCGAGCTCGAGGACAGCCATCGCATGATCCGTTACGCCTCTCCACGCAACGGCAAGCTTTTTTCGTTCGAGTACTACAAGGACGGCGAAACCGTCGAAGTCGGCGGCAACTATCTGCTGTCGGTCAACGATTCACGTGCCGGCGTGGTCGCGGCGCTGGCCGGACTGGGTGTGCTGCACACCGCGACCTTTCAGGTGCAGGACTACATCAGCACGGGCGCACTCGAGCCGCTGTTCAATGGCTGGTGCACCGAATCGATCCCGCTGCATGTGGTCTACCCGCCCAACCGCCACCTGAGCAACAAGGTGCGTGTCTTCGTCGACTGGATCGCCGAACTGTTTGCGAAGCACGACCTGATACAGCGCAAGAGCACGCTGCCCGCCTGAGCCCATGCCCCCGGCCGCGGCCGGCTCGGGCCGGGCCCGCGAAAGCCCCGGATCGCAGAGATGACCGGACACCCGGCGCAGACCTTCCCTTCCTACACCCGGCGTCAACCCAAACCTACATCGGACACTCGGCATACCGGTTACTTTCAATCCATCCTTTGGAGATACCGATGCCGAGACTCAATGATCCGTCCCAACTCTGTCCACCCGACAGCAATAGCCGAAAAGCCCTGGAGAAGCGCGCCAGAGAAGCCACGCAGCCCGCCGTTCCCCAGGAAAAAGGACGGTGGCCCTTTCCCGTGAATCAGCCCGCAGGCAACGCGCCTGCGGCTGGCGCCGGCCCTGACGCGGACAAGCCCGAGCCGCCTGTTCGGCCGGGCAAACCCCAGGGGCAACCGTAAGCACAAGGTCACAGGCGTTCAAACCATCGCGGGTCCATTCCGATGGCTGATGGTTAACGGCTGATGGCCGATGCGGGGTCGAACGACCTCCGCATGAAAAAACCGCCCGCAGGCGGTTGAGGATTTCCCGGCTGCTGCGAATAGCAGCCAGCCGGGTAGCCAGCCAGCCGTTATCGCGTCAGCCGGCCCACGATGAAACCGATCGCGAGTGCGGCGGCCACGGCTTCAAGAGGCCGCTCCTGAACCCAGGATTTGGAATATTCCAGGGCGTGCGCCGGCGCTTCGGTCACGCGGCGTGTCTGGTCTGAAAACCGCTCGGCGACATAGCTTGCATTGCCAGCCAGTTTGTCGACAGACTGATGGGCTGCACTGGACACGCGGTCCACAGTGCTGCGCGCCGGGTCTGCCAGCTTGTCGATGGTGCTGTGCAGCGCCGCGCCCGCCGACTCCACCCCACGCTGGATGGGGTTGCCCGAGGTGTCACTTGGAGGGTCTGCTGTGGCGTTTTCCATGATGGTTTCCTTCAAAAGAACAAATCAAAAAAAGGGGGGATCGGGGGATCGACAGGCTGAGACCCCATCATAGAAAACGCCTCCGCCAACGGGTGTGCGGAGCGGGAGGGCCTGCATGTAGGACAACAGAGACAAGAGAGCAAGAGAGCAAGAGAGGGGTTTTAGGAACGCCGGCCTCACGCCTGGGGCGAGGCGCGCCTGCACCCCGGCGCTGTCAGCCTGCACTGACAGCACAACGCTGATTTCACCTGACAAACAGCGCTGATGGGAACATGATCATGGCATCTTCAAGGAGATTGACCATGACCGCAAGACGCGCCCGCAAAGCCGGGGATGCCGGCCGGCCCCAAACAGGGCCGGCGTCGGAAGACGAACCGGAAGACGACGACGGCCTGGAATTGCCGGTGAACCCTGATGAGGGACAACCGCTGATTCCGGACGATGAACGTGTGATCAATGTGCCGTCATAAGAACCTGTTTACGATCTAAACGGGGCCGCGCAAGCACCTTCTCGGGATGGGATGCAAGGCGCGGTGCGCCGCCCATAGCTCGGGCTATGGGCAAGCGCCGCAACGCCGCAGACCGCCCGAGAAGGCGCTTGCCCTTCGGGTTGGGGTGAAATCGGGCGATTGAGCCACCCGGGCCCTTGTATGGGCATTAGCCCATGCGGCGGACCCGGGCGGCCCACTCATCCCGATTGCACCCCAACGCGGCCTCGTTTAGATCGTAAACAGGTTCTAAGGGTCGGCGAGGGGCAGCGGCCGCGCCGCGATCCCGCCCGGTGATCAGTCCACCGTGCGCTTGAGGCGTATTTCTTCGAGCTTGACACTGCCGAAGGCTACCGTCTTGAGCGACGGCATTTCACGCTTGAAGCCTGCCGCCTGCTCATAAAAGCGCAGCGCGCGTTCGTTGCGCAGCAACACCCAGAGGGTAACCTGCGTGCAGCCTTCTTCCTTCAAGCCCTCGCGCGCGCCGTCCCACAGCGCCAGGCCGGCGCCCTTGCCCCAATGGGCCGGTGCCACGTACATCGCCCAGATCTCGCCAGTGGTGGACTTGGTGCCCGCATCGCGTGAGCGGTCGAAACCCACAAAACCAACGACCTCGTCGCCATCGGTGGCCACCAGCAATTGAGGCTCGCTGTATTCAATCGCTTCGCGCCAGTAGGCCAGGCGCTTTTCCACCGTGGCCTTTTGCAGAAACTCCTCCGGCATCAGGTCCTGGTAGGCGACTTGCCAGGTGGCGACGTGAATTTCGGCAATGGCTTTGGCATCGCGGGCGGTGGCAGGACGAACGGAGTAGCTGGACATGAAAAATAAAATCGCTTGTGAATCGGTCGGGAAAACTTCGGGAGGAGCAGGATTGTCGCCCAAATCATGCCCCTCCCCCACAGGGCCATTGCCTTCTGGGGTAAATTCTGTGTTCGCTTTTGGCCTTTTCTGCACCAGCCGGCCACCTCGCATCTCCGACTTCCCACTTCCCACTTTCTATCTCCTCCCCGTACTCGATAGCTTCCACCCATGCCTGCCAGCGACCCGATAGCACCTGCTCCCCCTTTGACTGGTCTCACAGCGACGGCCGGCGCTGTGTTCACGGCACGCATTGGCCCGGCAGGCCCCAGCTTTGAGGCGCCCGCTTCGCTCTCCTTGCTGCAGGCCGCCCAGATCGCGGGGCTCGACATGGCCAGTTCCTGCCGCAACGGCACTTGCCGCAGCTGCATTTGCGCGCTGACCAGCGGCGAGGTCACGTACCGCATTGACTGGCCGGGACTGAGCGCCGAGGAAAAGCGGGAGGGTTTCATCCTGCCCTGCGTGGCGTATCCGCTGTCGGATGTGGTGATCGCGCCGGCGGACTGAGGGCTGCGGCCCGCAGCGGCCCAAGGGTAGGCCCGCGGGTGACGAGGCGCCGTAAATCAGCATTTGATGCAAAAAACCCGGCAGGCATGTAGCGTGCTGTCAAACAACTGTGCCAGCATGTCCGGATGGAAATCCTGCCACCGACCGCCGCCGCGGAGAGTCCCCGCAGCCTTCACAGCCCCTACAGCCTGACGCCGGCGCGCGACGCGGCCGCGAGCTTTGCGGAGCTGGAGGAGCTCAAGGCGATTTTGCTCGCGGGCAGCGCCCACTTTGAGGTGGCCGTCGTGGCCGAGACGCACACGGCGGGGCCGTCCTTTCCGCTCTACACCGCCAGCATAGGTTCACGCGACCCGCTGGCGCCGGCCGTCGGTTTTTTCGGCGGCATTCATGGGCTGGAGCGCATCGGCACGCAGCTCATCCTGCACTACATGCGCGCGCTGCTGTTCAGGCTGGAGTGGGACGAACTGCTGCACCAGCAGCTGCAAAAAGTCCGACTGGTGTTCATGCCCCTCGTCAATCCTGGCGGCATGTGGGCGCAAAAGCGCGCCAACCCGCGTGGCGTGGACCTGATGCGCAATGCGCCGCAAAGAGCCGAGGGCCAAGTGCCCTTTCTCGCGGGCGGGCAAACCTTGAGCCCACGGTTGCCCTGGTACTGCGGCCGGCCGGGCGCGCCCATGGAAGTGGAAAGTGCAGCGCTGCTGCAGGTGGTGCACGACGAACTGGCCAGCCGCCCCTTCAGCCTCGCGCTGGACTGCCACTCCGGCTACGGCTTTGACGACAGCCTCTGGTTTCCGTATGCCAAGACGCGGCGGCTGATGTCTCACCTGCCGGAGATGTTTGCCCTCAAGACCATGCTGGAGCAATCGCATCCGCACCACGCCTACAGCTTTGAGCCGCAAAGCAACCAGTACCTGCTGCATGGCGACCTGTGGGATTACGCATATGACCACGCGCCGCCCGACCATGTGTTTTTGCCCATGACGCTGGAGCTGGGTTCGTGGCTGTGGATACGCAAGAATCCGCGCCAGCTGTTTTCACGGCATGGCATCTTCAACCCGATCAAGGCGCACCGCATCAAGCGCGTGCTGCGCCGTCATGCCGACCTGCTGGATTTCCTTACGCGGGCCGCTTTTGCCGCGCCGCGATGGCTGCCGCCGGCCGATCACCGCGTTCAACTCCAGCAACTGGCCATCGCCCATTGGCGGCCGAGGCGGGCCTTGTGACCTGGGTGCTGTTGAGGGGCCTGACGCGTGAGGCGCGGCACTGGGGCCCGCTGCCGCAGCAGCTTGCCCGGCTTGCGCCAGCCGCTGACGCTGCGCCGCTTGGCAGCGCGCGGGTCGTGGCGATGGATTTGCCCGGCAATGGCGAGTTTTGCCTGGAAGCGTCACCCCTGTCGGTGCGCGGCATGGTGGACTTTGCGCGCCGGCAGTTGCGCGCCCAAGGGCATTCGCCGCCCTACAGGCTGCTGGCGATGTCGCTGGGCGGCATGGTGGCCACTGACTGGGCGCAGCGCTATCCCGCAGAGGTGGCCCGGCTGGTGCTGATCAACACCAGCATGCGACCCTACAGCCATGCCGCAGAGCGCCTGCGTCCCGCCAGCTGGCTGCCGATGGCCCTGCTGGCCGCGCGCTGGCGCGATGCCGGCTACTCGGAGCGTGCCATCCATCAACTCACCTGCGAGCGCACCAGCCGGCGCGACGAGGAAGTTGCAGCCTGGACAGCCATTCGCAACAGTGCACCGGTGAGCGCGGCCAATGCGTGGCGCCAGCTCTGGGCCGCCGCCCGCTTTGCCACGGCAGCCTCGGCCCCGCCCTGCCCCACGCTGGTGTTGTCGTCGGCTGCGGACCGGCTGGTCCACCCGCGCTGTTCGGCCCGGTTGGCCAACGCCTGGCAGGCGGTCCACCACATCCATCCCTGGGCCGGCCACGACCTGCCGCATGACGATGCCGACTGGGTCTGCGGGCGCATTGCGGACTGGCTTGCGGACGGGCCCGGCAGCATCCCTCCCGCTACTGGCCATTGACAGCCTGCGGTCATGCCGCTGCCGCATACGGACTTTGCCGCCCCGCCAGTGCGCCCAGCATCTGCATGGCCGCCTCAAACCGCGCGTCCCACGGATGACCATAGTTCAACCTCAAGCAGTGCCGGAATTGACGCCGCGCTGAAAAAATCGGCCCGGGCGCTACGCTGATGCCGTGCGCCAGCGCCGCCTCGTGCAAGGCCAGTGCATCAAAGCCTTCAGCAAATTCCACCCACACAAAATAACCCCCTGCCGGACGCGAAACACGCACCCCCTCGGGAAAGTGGCGCGCCACGGCGGCCAGCAGGCTGGACAGCTGCGACTCCATGGCATGGCGCAAGCGGCGCAGGTGCTGGTCATAGCCGCCATGCTGCAGGTAGTCGGCAATGGCCAGTTGCGCGGGCAGGCTGGCCGACAGGGTGGTCATGAGCTTGAGCCGTTCCACCTGCTGGCCAAAGCGCCCGGGCGAAACCCAGCCCACCCGGTAACCGGGCGCCAGCGTTTTGCTGAAGGAGCGGCAATGCATCACCAGGCCCTTGCGGTCGAAGGCCTTGGCCGGCAGGGGGCAGCGGTTGCCAAAGTAAAGCTCGCCGTACACGTCGTCTTCAATCAGTGGAATGTCATGGCTGGCCAGCAGCGCGACCAGGGCCTGCTTTTTTTCCTCCGGCAGGCTGGCGCCCATGGGGTTCTGGAAGGACGTCATGAACCAGCAGGCCCTGACCGGATGGTGCTTGAGCGCTTCGGCCAGCGCGCCGAGGTCCAGGCCGCCCTGCGGATGCACCGGGATTTCCAGCGCCTTCATCCCGAGCCGCTCCAGCGCCTGCAGGCCCGCATAAAACCCCGGCGACTCGATCGCCACCAGATCGCCCGGCCGCGCCACGGCGGTGAGGCAGAGGTTGAGCCCTTCCAGCGCCCCGCTCGTCACGATCACCTCCTCGGCGGCCTGCGGCATGCCCATCGCCAGGTAGCGCAGCGCTATCTGCTCGCGCAGCATCGGGTCGCCCTGCGGCAGGTGGGCGACCGCATCCTGCCCATGGATGTGGCGCGCCGTGCGGGCCAGCGACTTGCCCAGGCGCTGCAGCGGAAAGAGCGTGGACGCGGCAAACGCCGAGCCCAGCGGCACGATGTCCGGGTCCTGCGCGGCACCCAGCACGGAAAACACCAACTCGCTGACGTCCAGCCGGGGGGCAACCCGGGCCAATGCCTTGCCGGCATGGCGGGTGGCCCGGCCCCGCGCGGGTGCCGCCAGCTGCTGCATGGCCAAGGCCGTCACGTAGTAGCCCGAGCGTGGACGGGCGCGCACCAGGCCTTTTTCCTCCAGCCGGTAATAGGCCTTGAAGGCGGTGGAAGCACTGAGGCCGTGCCGGGCCGTCAGCGTGCGAATGGACGGCAGGCGGGTGCCCGGGGCGAGGCGGCCATTGCGGATGTCGGTTGCCAGCAGTTCGACCAGTTGTTCGTAACGCTTCATCAAATCCTGTTCCTGTCCCTGTCCTTGTGGGCGATGAACGTCTATCGGCTGTCTCCAGGTTCTCCCGGTAAGCCACGCCATCTAGTCCATCTGATACCCAAATTTTCACAGATTTTTCATCTGATATGGTTTTTTCCACCGCATCTGATGCTTACGTTGCAGCCCCATGTCAGGCATGATTGCGCCATGGCAAAAACGCTCTCTCTCGCGCGCACATGGGTGGCGCACGGCTTCATGGCGTGCATGGTCTGGATCGCCGCCGGCCCCGCCCTGGCCGCCGCGCCGTTTGAAGACACCATCGCCCAGCGCACCCTGGCCTGCACCGCCTGCCATGGCCCGCAAGGCCGTGCCGCACCCGACGGCTACTACCCGCGCCTGGCCGGGAAACCCGCCGGCTACCTGTACAACCAGCTGCTCAATTTCCGCGACGGGCGGCGCCACTACGGCCTGATGACGCAACTGCTGGACCCGCTGAGCGACGCCTACCTGATGGAAATCGCGCGGTACTTTTCAACGCTCGACGTGCCCTACCCCGCGCCGCTGCCCACCAAGGCCTCCGTCGAGGTCTTGCGCCACGGCGAGCGCCTGGTGATGCAGGGCGACGCAGCGCGGCAAGTGCCGGCCTGCGTGCAGTGCCACGGCCAGGCCATGACCGGCGTGGCGCCCAACGTTCCGGGCCTGCTCGGCCTGCCGCGCGACTACCTCAATGCCCAACTGGGCGCCTGGAAAGCTGGCCAGCGCCGTGCCCACGCGCCTGACTGCATGAAGGACGTGGTGGCACGCCTGTCCCTGGAAGACATCAACGCGGCCTCGAGCTGGCTGGCCGCGCAGCCGCTGCCCGCCAGCAGCAAACCGGCAAGCGCCCTGCCCGCACTGGCGCCGGGTGCCAGGGCCATCGACTGCGGAAGCGCGCCTGAAGCGCTGTCCGTCAATGCAGCGCCACCGAAGGCCGTGAAATGAAAAAAATAATCAAGCCCGTGCTCGCAGTTAGCCTGCTGGTCGCCGGTCTTGCCGCGCTGGTCTGGACCCTGAATGTGCGTGACGAGGTGGACGTGAAGGCGCCCATGGCGACTGCCGGAGCCAGCGACAGCCTGATCGCCCGTGGCGCCTACCTGGCGCGTGCCGGCAACTGCATGACCTGCCACACGGCGCGCGGCGGCCAGAACTATGCGGGCGGGCTCGGCATCGCCACACCTTTTGGCACCGTGTTCACCTCCAACCTCACGCCCGACGACAAGACCGGTATTGGCACCTGGTCGTCCGCGCACTTCTGGCGCGCCATGCACAACGGGCGTTCCAAAAACGGCCGCCTGCTGTACCCGGCATTTCCCTACCCCAGCTACACGCAGGTCACGCGCGAGGATTCGGACGCGATCTTTGCCTACCTGAACAGCCTGCCCCCCGTGGCACAGGCCAACCGCCCTCACGAGCTGCGTTTTCCCTACCAGTCGCAAGCGGCACTGGCGGTATGGCGGGCACTGTACTTCAAGCCCGGCGTCTACGAGCCCGACACCCGCCGCAGCGCCGGATGGAACCGCGGCGCCTATCTGGTGAAAGGCCTGGGCCACTGCAGTGCCTGCCACACCGCACGCAACGTGATGGGGGCCAGCGACGAAGGCGTTGACCTCGCGGGCGGCCTGATCCCAATGCAGAACTGGTACGCCCCCTCGCTCACGTCATCCGCTGAGGCCGGGGTGGGCGAATGGGACCGCGAGCACATCGTGAGTCTGCTCAAAAACGGCGTCTCGCCGCGCGCCTCGGCCACCGGGCCGATGGCCGAAGTTGTGCTGCGCAGCACGCAGTACCTGAACGACGACGACCTGGGCGCCATGGCGCTGTTTCTCAAGGATCTTGCGGCAGCCCCGTCGGCGAACGGAACAGCGCCTGCTTCCCGCACTCCAGCCATTCCTGGAACGCGGGGCGCCAAACTGTACGAGCTGCATTGCGCCCAGTGCCACGGCGCCAAGGGCCAGGGCGTGCCCCATGCCTACCCGGCGCTGGCGGGCAACCGCGCAGTGACCATGCCCTCTGGCGTCAACCTGGTGCAGATCGTGCTCAATGGCGGGTACGCACCCGCCACCGCCGGCAATCCGCGCCCTTACGGCATGCCGCCGTTTGTGCTGGTTCTGGGCGACAGTGAAATCGCGGCGGTCCTCACCTATATCCGCGGCTCATGGGGCAACCAGGCCAGCGAAATCACGCCGATCGAAGTGAACCGCATGCGCGCCAACCAGGGGCGCTGAAGACGCCTCCGGTGGAGGCCGAATATCGGGCACTACGGGCACTACGCCCTCAGGAAGTCATCCGGTCGCGGTGAGCCAGCGCGGGAAACCACTTCAGCCACAACGCGGCCACCAGCAAGGTCCCGATGCCGCCGGCCACCACCGAGCCCACGGGGCCGAGCAGCGCGGCCGTCGCGCCTGACTCAAACTCGCCGAGCTGGTTGGACGCGCCAATAAACACCGAGTTGATCGCACCGACCCGGCCGCGCATGGCATTGGGTGTTTCGATCTGCATCAGCGTCTGGCGCACCACCACACTCACCATGTCCGCGCCGCCCGAAAGAGCCAGCACTCCCAGCGACAGTGCAAAGCTGGTGGACAGGCCGAACACCACCATGCACACCCCGTAAAGCGCCACCGCCGCGAGCATCGTATGCCCGACGCGCCGCACCAGCGGCCAGCGCGTGAGCACCACCGAAGTCAGCAAGGCGCCCACCGCCGGTGCGGCACGCAGCAAGCCCAGGCCCCAGGGCCCCACATGCAGAATGTCTTTGGCAAACATGGGCAGCAGCGCCACAGCGCCGCCCAGCAGCACGGCAAACAGGTCCAGCGACACCGCGCCGAGCAAGGCCTTGCGTTGCCGCACAAACTCCGCACCGGCCAGCAGCGTGCGCAGCGAGACAGGCTCGCGCGGCGGCGGGACATGGTCGTAGCGAAGGACCGCGATCAGCACGCAGCCCGTGGCGAAAAGGACAGCGCAGGCGGCATACACCGCCGTGGCGCCCGCCACGAAGATCACGCCCCCCAGCGCCGGCCCGCCCATCACGGCGGCCTGCATGCCGGCCGAACTGAAGGCCATGGCGCGCGGCAGCATGGCAGGCGGCACCAGCATGGGGGTGAGGGCCTGCTGCGCCGGCATCTGGAAGGCCCTGGCCACCCCCAGCACCACCGACACCCCCAGCAGCAATTCACGCGACACCCAGCTCGACGACGTGCCCGGGTGCGCCCAGCCCTGTGTGGCAGCAACCAGCAACAGCGCCACAGCGGCCTGGGCGACCAGGCAGGCGGCAATGATGCGGCCGCGGTGCACGCGGTCGGCCACATGGCCGGCGACCAGCGTGAGCAGCAGCGCCGGCACAAACTGGTACAGGCCGACCAGACCCAAATCCCAGGCGCTGCCGGTCAGCTCATACATTTGCCAGCCCACCGCCACCATCAGCATCTGGTTGCCCGTGGTGGCAAACAGCCGCGCAAACCACATGCGCATGAAGGCTCGCTGGCCAAAGAGATCGGAGGCGGTGTAAACGGGGAGGCTGTGTAGGGACATAGGGCCCGGCGATTGTCGCCAATTCGGGTTGACCAATTACTATACGAACGTATAATAATTGCATGGTGCGCCCCTCCCAGTACATCGACCAGTTGCTGCTTGACGCCGGCCTGGAGCTGTTGCCCGTCACCGGCTGCGCCGGCCTGTCGGTGCGGCGGCTGACGCAGCATGCAGGCGTCAACCTCGGGATGTTCCACTACCACTTCAAGACCAAAGAGAACTTCATCAAGGCGGTGCTGGAGCGCACCTACGAAGAAATGTTTTCGGCGCTGACGCTGCGCGTCAATCCCGCGCACCCGCCCATGCAAAACCTGCGCGACGCGCTGGGCGTGCTGGGCAGTTTCGGCATCAAAAATGGTCGCCTGCTGGTGCGCATCATGGGCGACGCCATGAATGGCGAGCCGCTGGCCGCCGACTTCCTCAAGGCCAACCTGCCGCGCCATGTCGAAGTGATTGCCTCGCTGGTGCAGGAGGCCCAGTGGGAAGGCAGCATGGTCAAGGCCCCGGTGCCCCAGGTCATCGCCTTCATGGCTGGCGCCGTCGCGGCCCCTGTGCTGGCTGCCACGGCCCTGCGGCAAAACCCGGGCGCGCAGGCCGTGGCCCAGATGGTGCTCTCGGAGGAGGCATTGGCCCAACGTATCGAGTTTGCCCTGCGCGGGCTGACGCCGACTTCCGGGGACACAAGAGACATGAGGGGCACACGATGAAGACACTGCGGTACTGCACCTGCGCCTTGCTGGCCGCCAGTCTGCTGGCGGCATGCGACAGCCGGCAGACGGACACCTTCCCCGGCTATGCCGAGGCCGAATATGTCCGGCTGGCGGCGCCCATCAGCGGCACCCTGGCCCGGCTGCACCTCAAACGCGGCGATGCGGCGCCCGCATCGGCGGCCGCCTTCGTGCTGGAGCAGGAAAGTGAACGGGCCGCGCGCGAGGAGGCGGCTTTCCGGGTGGCGCGCGCGCAGGACAACCTGGCCAACCTGCGCCAGGGCAAGCGCCCCGATGAACTGGCGGCCATCCGCGCGCAACTGGCGCAAGGCGAGGCCGCGCTGGCCCTGTCGTCCGCCGAACTGGCGCGCAGCAACCGCCTGGTGGCGCAGCAGTTCCTCTCGCCAGCCAGCCTGGACCAGGCCCGCGCCGCCGTGGCACGCGACCAGGGCCGCGTCAATGAACTGAATGCGCAACTGCGCCAGGCCATGCAGGGTGCGCGCAGCCCCGAGATCAGCGCTGCCGAACAGGAAATCAAGGCCGCGCAGGCGCAACTGGAGCAGGCGGGCTGGCGGGTCGACCAGAAAACCCAGCGCACCCCGGTGGCGGGCGAGGTGGTGGACGTGCTGTACCGCGAAGGGGAATGGGTGCCCGCTGGCGCGGCCGTGCTGACCCTGCTGCCGCCGGCCAATATCAAGGCGCGCTTTTTCCTGCCGCAAAACCAGCTCGGCGCCATCGCCATCGGTCAGGCAGTGCAGCTGCAGTGCGACGGCTGCGGCGCCGCGATGGCGGCAAAAATCACCTTCATCGCGCGGGAAGCCGAGTACACCTCACCCCTCATCTACAGCAAGGAAAACCGCACCAAGCTCGTCTTCATGGTCGAGGCGCAACCGGGCCTTTCCGACGCGCAACGCCTGCACCCGGGCCAGCCGCTGGAGGTACGTCTGGTGGGTAAAGCCGTAGGGCGTACACCATGAACGCCGAGGTCGATCCACCCCCGCTGATTGACGTGCGCGGCTTGACGAAACGCTACGGCAACCGGGTGGTGGTCGACAACTTCGACATGCGCGTTCCCAAAGGCCGCATCTACGGCTTCCTCGGCCCCAACGGCAGCGGCAAGACCACCACCATCCGCATGCTGTGCGGCCTGCTCACGCCCGACGCGGGCGAAGGCACCTGCATGGGCTACAACATCCGTACCCAGGCCGCGCTGATCAAGCGCGAGGTGGGCTACATGACGCAGCGCTTCGGCCTGTACGAAGACCTGACGATCGCGGAAAATCTTGACTTCATTGCGCGCGTCTACGCCGTGCAGGACCGCCCCCGCAGGGTGCGCGAAACGCTGGAGCGCCTGGGCCTGTCCACGCGCAGCGACCAGTTGGCCGGCGCGCTGTCAGGCGGCTGGAAGCAGCGGCTGGCGCTGGCGGCCTGCCTGATCCACGACCCCAGGCTGCTGCTGCTGGACGAGCCCACCGCGGGTGTGGACCCGGCCGCACGCCGCGACTTCTGGGACCAGATCCACGACCTGACCGCCGCCGGGCTGACCGTGCTGGTCTCCACCCACTACATGGATGAAGCCGAGCGCTGCCACGAGCTGACCTACATCGCCTATGGCAAGCTGCTCACGCGCGGCACCGTTGCCGAGGTGATTGCCGGCGCCGGGCTCGTGACCTGGGCCGTCTCGGGCGCCAACCTGATTGATGTGGCACATCGCCTGCGCGAAGCCAAGGACATTCGCACGGTAGCGCCCTTCGGCTCCACGCTGCACGTGAGCGCCTCCAGCACCCAGGCTATCGAAGATGCGCTGGCCGCGCTGCCCTTTGAAGGGTTGGCGGCCGAGGCTATCGAGCCCAGCCTGGAAGACGTGTTCATCGCGCTCATGCAGGACGCAAAAGACAATTTTTCAGAAGAAAAGACCGGCGAAAAAACAGGAGCAGTGGCATGAGCTGGTCCCGCTTTCTCGCCATCCTGATCAAGGAATTTCGCCAGGTTCGCCGCGACCGCCTGACCTTCGGCATGATGGTGGGCGTGCCCATCATCCAGTTGCTGCTGTTCGGCTTCGCCATCAACAGCGACCCCAAACATTTGCCCGCTGCCATAGTGGTAGCCGACCAGAGCGAGTTCTCGCGCAGCTTTGTGGCGGGCCTGGAGAACTCGGAATACTTCCGCATCACGCACCGGCTGCAAAGCGAGGCCGAAGGCGACGCGCTGCTGGCCACCGGCGAGGTGCAGTTTGTGCTGGTGGTGCCGCCGGATTTTTCGCGCAAGCTGATGCGCGGCGAACGCCCGGCCATGCTGCTCGCCGCCGATGCGACCGACCCCTCCGCCACGGGCAACGCCCTCGCCGCGCTCAACGGCATCGGCCAGCGGGCCATTGGCCGCGAGCTGTACGGTCCGCTGGCTTCGCTGCGTCCGGCCGAGGCGCCATTCGAGGTACGCGTGCAGCGCCGCTACAACCCGGAAGGCCTGACCAGTTACAACGTGGTGCCGGGCCTGATCGGCGTGATCCTGACCATGACCATGGTGATGATGACCTCGCTGGCGATGACGCGCGAGCGCGAGCGCGGCACGATGGAAAACCTGCTGGCGACGCCCGCACGTCCGCTGGAGGTCATGCTCGGCAAGATCGTGCCCTACATCCTGATCGGCTACGTGCAGGTGACGGTGATCCTGGTGGCCGCGCGGCTGCTGTTCGACGTGCCCATGGTCGGCAGCCTGGCGCTGCTCTCGGTTGTGCTGGTGCTGTTCATCGCGGCCAACCTGGCCGTGGGATTCACGTTTTCCACCATCGCACGCAACCAGCTGCAGGCCATGCAGCTCACGTTTTTCTTTTTCCTGCCGTCCATGCTGCTGACCGGCTTCATGTTTCCGTTTCGCGGCATGCCGGCCTGGGCGCAGGCCATCGGCGAGCTCCTGCCGCTCACGCACTTCCTGCGCATCGTGCGCGGCATCATGCTCAAGGGAAACGGCATCGTGGAAGTATCGGCGCAGTTGTGGCCCATCGCGCTTTTCATGCTGGTGGCCGGGCTCGTGGCCCTGAAGCGCTACCGGCAGACCGTGGACTGAGCGCGGGCGGAGGCCCGCCAGTTAATAATGGCACCATAACAAGGTCAATGGACCCTGAGCCGAGGAGGAAATTTTATGCAACGCATCGTCATCGTCGGCGGGGGCGCGGGAGGGCTGGCCCTGGCTACCCAACTGGGCAAGCGCCTGGGCAAAAAAGGGCTGGCCGAGATCACCCTGGTGGATGCGGCGCGCACCCATGTCTGGAAGCCGCTGCTGCACCAGCTGGCTGCAGGCAGCTTTGACACGCATGCCGAAGAAATCGAATACCTGGCGCAGGCCCGCTGGAACCACTTCAAGTTCCGGCTCGGCAGCCTGGTCGGGATTGACCGCCACAACAAAACCCTGCAGCTGGCCGCCAGCCATGACGCATCGGGCCGCGAGATCACGCCAGCCCAGCAACTGGGCTACGACACGCTGGTGATTGCCGTAGGCAGCCAGACCAACGACTTCGGCACACTCGGYGCTGCCGAGCACACCATCAAGCTGGACAGCCCGAAAGCGGCCCAGCACTTCAATGACCGCCTGATCAACGCCTTCATCCGCGCGCAAACCGTGCCGCGCACGGCCGGCAGCGGGCGCCTGACGGTGGCGATTGTGGGCGGCGGCGCCACCGGCGTGGAGCTGGCGGCCGAGCTGCACGCCGCAGCGCGCGTGCTGGCCAACTACGGCTTTGACCATATTCATCCCGAAAAGGATTTGCAGATTGTGCTGGTGGAGGCGGCACCGCGCCTGCTGGCGCAGTTGCCGGAACGCCTGAGCGAATCGGCCCTGCGCGAGCTGCGCAAGCTGGCGATTGAAGTGCACACCAATGAGAAAGTGGTTGAGGTCACCGCGGACGGCCTGAAGATGGCCAGCGGCAAGGTGGTGCCGTCCAGCATCACCGTGTGGGCGGCCGGCGTGAAGGCCGCCGATTTTTTAAAGACCATTGGCGCGGGGCCCGACGGCACGGATCCGCTGGAAACCAGCAGGCTCAACCAGCTGATGGTCAACGGCAATCTGCAGACCACGCGCGACCCGAGCATTTATGCCTTTGGCGATTGCGCCGCCTGCCAGCAGCCCGATGGCACCTGGGTGCCGCCGCGCGCACAGGCCGCCTACCAGCAGGCCATGTACCTGACCCGGGCGCTGCCGCTGCTGGGCGCGGGCAAGACAGTGGCGCCTTTTGTCTTCAAGGACCAGGGCTCGCTGGTGTCGCTGGCCGAATATTCGTCGGTGGGCAGCCTGATGGGAAGCCTCTCCCACGGCAGCTTTTTCGTCGAAGGCCAGCTGGCCAAACTGATGTACTGGGCGCTGCACAAACAGCACCAGCTGGCACTCGGGGGCCTGAAGAAAACCATGCTGATCACACTGTCTGAAATGATTGACCGGACGCACCGGCCACGCATAAAGTTGCATTGATAATCAGGACTCAATCTAACCGGAGAATGCCATGGCAAAAGGTCAACAAAACAGCAACAAGATGGTCAAGAAGCCCAAGAAGGACTCGTCACCACCCAAACCGGTGTCACCCGATGCGGTTCGCCCGACCATCGTGACCCAGGTACCGCTGCGGGGCAAGCTGAAAAAGTAGGCCAGCCATGGCTGCGCCCTCCTCCGCTGCGCCTCCGGCCGTTCCACCGCAGCCGGGCAACCCGCTGCATGGCGTCACACTGGAAGCCATCGTTACTGCGCTGGCCGATCACTATGGCTGGGAAAACCTCGGGCAACGCATCAATATCCGCTGTTTCACCAGCGAGCCCAGCGTGGCATCGAGCCTGAAGTTTTTGCGCAAGACACCCTGGGCGCGCGAAAAGGTCGAAAGTCTTTACCTCTTCATGCTGCGCGAAAACCGGCGTGCCAGCCCACCCGTGCACAACTTTCCGCCCCCGCGGACCTGACACACACTGCACCCAAACGCCAAACGCGGGAGAGCCGGCATTCCTCAGTCCGCCGCACCGCGACATCCCGGCCAGCCCCTGCCACCTCCCCCTGTTGATGCCGAACACCAACCCCCTGTCTGCACCACTGGAAATCGTCCACACCGACGATCTTTTTCTGGTGCTCCGCAAACCCAGCGGCCTGCTCGCGGTGCCGGGGCGCGGCGAGGACAAGCAGGACTGCCTGAGCACGCGCGTGCAGCTGCAGCATCCCGAGGCCTTGGTGGTGCACCGGCTGGACATGGGCACCTCCGGCCTGGTGGTCATGGCGCGCAGCCGCGATGCACAGCGCGCCCTCAGCCAGGCCTTTGCAGAACGCGCCGTGCACAAACGCTATGTGGCGGAGGTCGACGGCCTGGTCACAGCGCCCGCTGATTCGCCCGACGGCTGGGGCCGCATCGATTTACCCATCATCGTGGACTGGGCCCGGCGACCCTTGCGGGTGATCGACACCGAACGCGGAAAGCCCAGTCTGACGCGCTGGCAGATCCAGCATCACGATCCGCAGCGCAATACCACCCGCCTGGTTCTTGAGCCTGTGACGGGCCGCTCGCATCAGCTGCGCGTCCATCTGCAGGCGATCGGGCACCCGATCGTAGGCGACGCCCTCTATGCGCCACCCGCCATGGCGGCCGGTGCCAGCCGTCTGTTATTGCACGCCTGCCTGCTTGCCTTTGCCCATCCGCTGGGCGGACAATGGATGCAATTCGAGAGCCCGCCTCCCTTCTGAGCCTCCTGCGTGCCTTTTTTCCAGGTCGCCAGCTCTGGCGGCGTCAGCGGGATGGGTTCGGGCGGGTTCGCGATCTCCGGATTTCGAAATAGGAGAACTGCCATGCTTCTAAAGCCAAAGCCTCCTGACCGGCCGGCCCCACTGGGCTGGAACCGCCGCGCCGTTGCGCTGGCGCTGGTTGCCTCGCCTGTAGTCTGGACGGGCGCCCGCGCCCAGGCGGCCCGGCCGCGGCGCGCAACCCCCAGCCAGACCGAAGGCCCGTTTTACCCGCTCACCCTGCCGCAGGATGCAGACTTCGACCTGCTGCGCAACGGCGCGCTGAATTACACGCAAGGCGAGGCAAGCTGGCTCGAAGGCTCGGTCACCGACCTGAGCGGCAAGCCCCTGCGCGGCGCGCAGGTTGAAATCTGGCAATGCGACCACGCCGGCCACTACGATCACCCCGGCGACGGTGGTCATATCGACAAGGCGTTTCAGGGCTTTGGCCGGGTGACGGTCAATGCGCAGGGCGAGTACCGCTTTCGCACCATTCGGCCGGTGGCTTATGGCAGCCGCGCGCCGCATATCCATGTGAAGGTCAAGCTCGGCGGCCGCGAGTTGCTGACGACGCAACTCTATGTGGCCGGTGAGCCGCTGAACCAGCGTGATTTTTTATGGCGAAACCTGCGGGACGACGATGCCCGAGCGGCGCTCACCATACCGTTCACCCCCGTTCCGGACGGGCTACGGGCGCAGTTCCCGCTGGTGGTGGAGGCCTGAGGCATTCGGCAGCCCGCTGACACAGCCCCGCATGAAGCCGGGCACCGGGAACTTTCACCGCGGCAGTCTTGATGTACTAGTCGCGAACCACCAGCACCGGCAAATGGGCATGGGACAGCACCTGGGCCGTGACACTGCCCAGCACCAATTTTTCCAGCCCACGACGGCCGTGGGAACTCATGACGATGAGATCTGCACCCACCGATTCCGCTGTTTGAAGGATGCCGCGGTAAATCGCGTGGCCCTCGACGATGGATGCTGTCACAGTGATGCCGTGGTCCAAGAAAGCCTGCTTGGCGGCACTGATCGCTTCATTGGCCTCGGAGGTGGCTGCACTGAGGTATTCGGCCTGCCCATAGGAGAAATCATTTCCCACTCCAGTGAAAGCATAGGGATCGATGACGTAGATAACCGTCACCGCGCTCTTGAACGCCTCGGCTATCGCGATCGCCTTCCCGGTAGCCTGACGAGCGGTAGACGAACCGTCTACGGGCACCAAGATATGCTTGAACATGATGGAATCTCCTTGAGAGCCATGGGAAGATTCTGAGGCACGAACCGTAGTCCGGTCAATGCCTGTACTGGCGGGCCTGAATGAGGGGTTCGTCCTGTATTACTTACAGATCATTACCAGCGATCATTACAACCCTCATCACTGCAGGTGATTGCGCCGGCAACCACCTGCAGACCTGCTGCCGAAAAGCCGATGCCGCAACGAATAGTGGATGCAAAAAGCAGGGTTCCCGGACTTTCCTATTCGGCCTTGATATTGGCAGACCTGGCCAGCTGCGCATAGCGTGCGAGATCGGCCTTGATCAGCCTGGCCAGGTCAGCCCCATTGCCCGCGTAGGGCTCCACGCCCGCGGCCGAGAGAGACTCCCTGATGGCAGGCTCCGCCAACACGTTCTGGACATCCGCATAGATGCGGGCCACCACCTCCGGCGGCATCTTGGCCGGTCCCATCAGGGCGTACCAGATGGAAAAATCCAGCGGCTTGAGGCCCTGCTCTTCGAAGGACGGGATTTGGGGCATCAGCGGGTATCGCGCCGCAGTCGACACGCCGATGCCATGGAGTTTGCCGCTCTTGATGTGCGGCGCCACCAGGTTGGCACTGAGGATGGCCAGCGGCACCTGGCCGCCCACCACATCCGTCAACCCCGGTGCGCAGCCCTTGTAGCCCACATGCGTGGCACTCACGCCGGACTTCTGCTTGACAAGCTCCATCACAAAATGCTGCGGCGTGCCTATGCCGCAGGAGCCGTAGCTCAGCGCCGCCGGGTTGGCCCTGGCGTAGTCCACCAGTTCCTTGAGCGTCTTGATGCCGGTGCCCTGGTGCGCGACCAGGGCAATCGGCGTGAGGCCGAGCAACATGATGGGTGTGAGGTCTTTTTCCGGGTCGTAATTGAGCTTGCCGGAAACGGCGGGGTTGACCACCATGGTGCTGTTTTGCAGCAGCAGCGTGTAGCCGTCTGCCGGGGACCGCACCACCGCCTCGGTGCCGATGTTGCCCGATGCGCCGGCCCGGTTGTCCACCGCGATGCCTTGCCCCCACACGGTCTGCAGCCGTGCGCTGATCTGGCGCGCCAGCACGTCGGAGCCGCCGCCGGTGCCGTAGGGAACAATGATCCTGACGGCACGGGCAGGGTAAGTGTCTGCCCATGCCTGGGGCGCGGAAAAGTGCGTGGCGGCGGCCAGGCCCAGCAAACCCACGAAAGTGCGAAGCGACATGCGTGTCTTCATGTTGGGACTCATGTTGTTGATCTGATGTTGTTGATCTGATGTTGTCGAGCTGCTGTAAGCGGCTTCAGGCGAACGGCGCGATGGACAGTGACCACAAATCCCAGGCTCTGACCACCTGCCCTTCCGTGCTGGCTGCGGCCAGTGCCGCTTCCTCCTCGTTCAGGAAGTTGATCGGGCCGAGCGCTGCGGCCTGGAGTTGCAACTTGGCATTGACCTCGGCATAAATGGCCCGGTACACCGCCAACTCCAGGGACGGCGCCACCGTGGTGGAGCCGTGGCCACGCATCAGTACGCAGTTGTGCCGGCCCAGCGACTCAGCCAGTGCCTTGCCGAGGCCGCTGTCGCGAATCAGCAGGTCGGTGTTGCCGCCAGCATCGCGAATCTCGAACAGCGACGAGCCGCTGCCCAGAAAACCGCTCATGTGAAAAATGGGCCGCAGACGCTGGCCCGTGGCGCCAAACGGGATCACGCTTTGCGAGTGGCTGTGGACCACCGCCACCACATCGGGGCGCGCCTTGTAGATTTCGCTGTGGATGAAGCGCTCCAGATAGGAACGCTTGTCCGACGTCACGGCCAGGTCGCCGTTGAGGTCATAGGTCAGGATGTCCTCGGGACGCACCAAACCGGGCGCCCGGTTGCAGGACAGCAGGAAATGGGAGGGCGATGCGTCGTGGCGCACACTGACGTGCCCGAAACCGTCGACGACGCCCTGGTCGTACAGGATGCGGTTGGCAATAGCGAGTTTTTCAACCAGCGCAGGATCGGGCTTGGGAAGGGTCATGCGGAGTCCTTATTCAACCTGGCCATCATCGGCCATTTTTAATAAGTATACATATCACTTTGCCGCTTGACCAGCCGAAACCGTGGTTGCCGGCAGAGGGTAAACCCGCCCCCTGGGCTGCGGGAGCTTGCGCGCGCGACGCGCCACTCAGGGCTCGATCTTCACGCCTTTCCAGAACGCCACGCGGCCTTTGATTTCTTCCGCCTCGGGCTTGGGGTCGGGGTAATACCAGGCCGCGTCGGTATTCATTTCGCCATTGACCAGCAGCGAGTAGTAGCTGGCCTGGCCTTTCCAGGCGCACATGGTGTGGTGATTGCTGAACGTCACGTAGTCGCGGTTGAGCGAGGTTTCGGGGAAATAGTGGTTGCCCTCGACCACCACGGTGTCATCGCTCTGCGCAATCACTACGCCGTTCCAGATTGCTTTCATTGATTTTTCCTCAAATTTGCTGAAGTGCAGTCAATCTTCGCACAATGCCGGCCCAAAACCGCAGCTGACCGGGGCTGCAGGCGCAAACGCCGAGCCCATGAAAAAAGGTGCCGGTGACTGGGCACCGGCACCTTCATGAAGGCTGCGTGAACATCGCGACTCAGTCGTCGTGATTGCCCTTGCCATGGCCTTTGCCATGATGCTTGTCCTTCTTTTCCTTATGGTCCTTGTAGTCCTTGTGTTCCCCGTATTCCCTGTTGTACTTGACGCGCTCGTAGTCGTCGTCGCCATCAACCCTGACGAAGTACACAGGCCGGCCGCAGGCGTTGTACCTGGCGCAATGCTTGGACCATTTTTTGGCATGCCCGGGCGGCACGTGCAAATACAGCGGCTGCTGCACCATCACCGGCGAGCGCTGAATGATGACGGGCTGGGTGTAGATCAACGGAGGCGGCGGCGCATTGCCGATGTCAATGCGGCCGTACACGCCCGGCGCCAGCGCGCCTTCGACGGTGGCGCTCACGTACGGCGTAGCGGCCTGGACGGCCCCACCTGCCAGCACCGACAGGGCGAGAAGCCCGCCCAGCAGCAGGGGTCTGATTGTTGTGTTCACAGTGTTGTTCTTTCTAGGTTAATCAGCCGGCGGCCGATGCGGTCGATGCCAGCCGAAGCGTGTTGCCTTCGACGACCACCCGCGAACCGATAGCGATCGCGCTCCCATGTTCAAGGGTGCGTATGGACCCGTTGTGCATGCGCACGCGCGTCTGGTAGACGGTGACTTTTTTCATGTTTTTCTCGATGGTGTTGCCGGCGTACGCGCCGCCTGCGACGCCGAGCACCGTCATGGCGGTCTTGCCATTGCCGCCGCCGACCTGGTTGCCCAGCAGGCCACCGACGACACCGCCGGCGACGGTGCCCAGGCCCACCGTGGTGCCGCCAACGGCAACGCCGTTGACCTGGCCCTGGCGTTCTACCGCGACGACCGACTCCACCGTGCCGCAATTGGCGCAACTTTCGGCCTTGGGCGCTTTGGCCACAACGACGGGTGCGTGCCTGGCGCCGATTGTCGCCATGTGATCGGTTTTGGCTGGCTGCTGCTGGGTCTGGGCAATGGCTTCGGTACCGCCGGGCTGCGCCTCGGTACGGCTCACCACTAGCGCGGCCGCCAGTGCCAGCACGGTCACGCCCATAACCGCCATGGTCGGAATGAGCGCCTTGCTATGACGCAATTTATCGCCAAAAGCTGGCTCGTTGGCTGGCTGACCGACTGCTTGTTTGTTGTTCTCCACAAAGGGACTCCTGTTGATGAGTCCCATTTGTAACAAACACCGCCAATCCGCCATGTAGGAGAAGGTGACAATCGTAAGTAAAGTTTGCAATCGTTCCGGACAAGCTGCGCTTTTACGCGGCTTATCCGCCCTTGCAACCGGCCCTCAAACGAACGCTACGCCGCGTCTACACACCACCGTGGGGATGGGTAGGGTCCACCCACAACACGGTGACGGGCTTCTCGACCGGTTCAATGTCCAGATTCACGGCCACCGCCTCACCGTCGCTGCGGCACAACACACATTCCAGTGTTTCGGTCGGGCTGGCATTGATTTCCTGGTGCGGCACATAGGGCGGTACATAAATAAAGTCACCCGGCCCGGCTTCGGCCGTGAACTCCAGATGCTCGCCCCAGCGCATGCGGGCCTTGCCCCTCATCACGTAGATCACGCTTTCCAGATGACCATGATGGTGGGCGCCGGTCTTGGCATTCGCATGAATCGTCACGGTGCCGGCCCACAGTTTCTGGGCGCCCACGCGGGCAAAGTTGATCGCCGCGCGGCGGTCCATGCCCGGCGTTTGCGCGGTATTGCTGTCGAGCTGGTTGCCCGGAATCACCCGAACGCCATCATGCTTCCAGGCCGGCTCCGGAGCTTCATGCGTATGCGCAGGGTCGTGGGGGCCGTGTGTGTGATCAATGCTCATGTCAGCCGCCAGTGATGTGCAGATTGTCAGCGTACACCATCCTCAGGCGCTCCGTCCAGCACCACCACATGACCCTGCTGCGGATCCAGGCGGCCGCCGTTCAGGTCATCAATCAAGGCCTGCGCGGCTTCAAACCCGCGGTGTTCCACCACCTGCATCCAGGGATGCTGCGCGTCGCTGATGCGCCGGATGAAGGCCAGCTGCGCTTCGTTGAAGCGCTGGTTCACCACGGCATGTCCCCAGTCGGCATTGCGTTTACGAATTTGCACCGGTGCAAAATAAAACTGCGGTGCGGGCCCTGGCAGGTCGAGCGGGCGCAGGAATTGTGTGTTCTGCGCCGAACCGGCATAGCAGTCGTACACCAGCGATTCGCCAAAGTGCTGGTGCACCGCCCGGCGCAGGTCTTCGTCACCCGAGAAATCGACATACAGGGTGGGCCTGTTGCGGTCAAGCCGCGGCAATGCCTCATAGCTGGCGACCTCGCCATAGCAGCCCAGGCCTTCGACAAAGCGCTGGTTGCGCGCCGAGGTCAGCGCCACGCGGTGGATCGCTGGATACGCCTCCAGGCAAAAGGCTGTGCCATAGGCTGTTTTGCTGGACGCGCTGGAAAACACCAGCTGCGCCGCCCCAAAGAAAGCGTTGTCCTGCAGGAAATCGGCAAGCATGAATGAAGTGATGAACAGCGGCCGCACCAGCATCTGGCAGTTTTCGTCGGCCTCGCGCCAGGCGGCATCGGCGCTGCAGCGCATGTACTGGTTATAGGCCGATGTCAGGGTTTGGCGATGCGCGGCGCCGTCATAAAAGCCCCGCTCCGTCACCCGCTGCGGCTGCACGCGCAGATGGCTGGCAATGGGAAAGTAGCCGTAAAAGCGCTCGCCCACTTCCACACCGGGCACGCTGGAGCTCACCACGTCGGCAAAGCCCCAGACCGGCATATGGCCCCACCCGGCCTCGCCGGTCGGGAAAAAATCCCAGTACTGCATGGCCTCGCCGAACGCGGCGTAGGTGATGTTGTTGGTGGTGAGGGCGACGCGCCGGATTTTCAGCAGCGCCTCGCCGGCAGCCGCAGGGAGGGTGTCTCCTGCGGGCTGTGCAACCGCAATGCGGGTGTGATTCAATGCATCTTTATTCGTGAGCAGCCGTGTCAGCGTGGCCGGATTGTTCATGGTGGTTCTTCCTTTGGATCATCTGGAATTTGATCAAGCGATCAGTACATGATCAGTACATGACAACCAATGTATAGCCGGCCACCTTCTTCCGGGTTCGGAAAACCCGCTGCCGCCAAACCCCGCAAACGCCCCACGCAGGCCCGCGCGGTGTTCACGGTGCAGGCGATTTACGACGCCTTTGTTCGGATTTGGCGCCAGCACGGGTGGGCCGGCGTAACCACCCGTGCGGTGGCGCTGGAAACCGGCGTGTCGGTCGGCACGCTCTACGACTATTTCCCCAACAAGACGGCGCTGCTCTCAGGCTATGTACGCCATTGCGTGGAGCAGCTGTTGCAAGCCATTGAGCAGCAGGCGGTGGCGCCGCCTCACCTCCCATGGCAGGCACGGTTGCAGGCGCTGGTTCGCCTGGTCTGTGGTGTGAACGCGCCGGAACTGTCGTGGTTTGACGCGGGCATGCAGGCCCTGGAAGCCGGGATTGCCGAAGCGAAACACCACCGGCGCGCGCACGAAGAACTGCTCGCGGCGTGGATCCGGGTGTTTGATGCCTGCGACGACCTGCCCGCGCGGCCCTCGCGCGAAGCGATCCAGGCCATGCACCTGGCGGTCTGGGGCGCAAAGCGCTACGGGCTGCTGATTGGCCTGAGCGACGCGGAAACCGCCCAATGGGCCCTGCAGATGGAGCGCCTGTGCCTGGCGATGGTGGAAGCCGGCCAATCCTGAGGCGCCCGCCCTCCGGTGTCTGATGTTCCGGCTACTTGTAGCGCTCGCGTGCCAATGCGGCGCCCTGCGCCAGCGCCTGCAGCTTTTTAAGCGCCACCTCACGGTCCATCGGCGCCAGGCCGCAATTGGTGCAAGGCAACAGGCGGTTTTTGGGCACATACTGCAGCGCCTTGCCAATGGTGTCGGCCACCTGCTCCGGCGTTTCAATCTCGTCACTGGCCACGTCGATCACGCCGACCATCACATCCTTGCCTTCGAGCAATGCCATCAGGTGCGGCGGCACATGCGAGTGGTAGCACTCCAGGCTCACCTGCTGGATGCTGCTTTTGGCCAGTGCCGGAAACACGGTCTCATACTGGCGCCATTCTTCACCCAATGAGGCCTTCCAGTCGGTATTGGCCTTGATGCCATAGCCGTAGCAGATGTGCACGGCCGTCGTGCAGGTCAGGCCCTGCGCGGCGCGCTCCAGCGCCTTCACGCCCCAGTCGGCGGCTTCCTTCATGTAGACATTGAAGGCCGGCTCATCAAACTGGATGATGTCCACACCGTCGGCCTGCAGGGCCAGCGCTTCCTGGTTCAGCAGCTCGGCAAATGCCATGGCCATCTTGACCTTGTCGCCGTAAAACTGGTCGGCTACCGTGTCGACGATCGTCATCGGGCCGGGCAGGGTGAACTTGATTTTTTTGGCGGTGTGGGCGCGCAGCAGGCGTGCCTCGGTGGCATGCACACGGCCTTTGAGTTTCAGTTCAGCCACCACCTGCGGCACCATGGCGTCATAGCGGTTGTCGCGTATGCCCATCCTGACCTTGTGATCAAAGTCAATGCCGGCGACCTGCTCCAGAAAGCCGTGCACAAAATGCTGGCGCGACTGCTCGCCGTCGCCGATCACATCCAGGCCCGCGTCCTCCTGCGCCTTGATCCAGAGCAGCGTGGCGTCGGCCTTGGCCTGCTTGAGCTCATCGCCTTCGGCCTTCCACTGCGGCCAGAGTTTGTTGGTTTCCGACAGCCAGGCGGGTTTGGGCAGGCTGCCGGCAATGGTGGCGCTAAACAGGGGAGATGTCATTCAGGGTCCTCGGTTGTCTCGGTTTTTCTCGGCTTTTCCCGGTTGATAGTTTTTGGTTCGTTATTTTCAGCTTGAGATACCGCCCTGCACAAACTCGCGCGCCAGCAATTCGTAGGAGCGCCGGCGCGCCGCCGGGTCGTGGGTCCAGGTGATCACCGCCAGCTCTTCAACCTCCAGTGTGTCGGCCAGGCTGCGCAGCCTGGCGGCCACCTGCGGCCCGCTGCCCACCAGCGCAGTCTGCCTGAGCTGGGCAAGCTCCGGCTGCTCGGCGTCGCTGTAGGGTCGCAGCGCCACTTCGGCCGGAGAAAGCAGCGGCCCCAGCGCGCCTTTGTTCCTGTCTATTTTCCAGCGCTCGCGGCCCGAAAAATGATGCCAGGCCTGCGCCTCGGTATCGGCCGCCAGGGCCCAGACGCACAACACGGCCTGCGGCTGCGGGTGGCGCGGGCTGGGCCGGTACAGCCGGCGGTATAAATCCAGCGCCTGCTGCGCACCCCGTCCGTCGGTGATGAAGTGCGCAAAGGCATAGGGCAGGCCATAGTGCGCCGCCAGCTGCGCGCCATAGTCGGAACTGCCCAGCATCCATAACTCGGGCGAGGTCGGCCCCGTGGGGTTAGCAGTCACGCCGCGCCCGGAATGGCCTTCCGGCAAATCGACACCCGACACCCAGGCCTGCAATTCACGCACCTGCACCGGGAAGTGTTCCGCCGACTGGTGGGGATTGGCAGTCAACAGCCGCGCGGTGCGCATGTCCGAACCCGGCGCACGCCCCACGCCCAGGTCAATACGCCCGGGCGCCAGCGCCTCCAGCACACGGAACTGCTCGGCCACCTTGAGCGCCGCATAGTGCGGCAGCATGACGCCGGCGCTGCCCACGCGTATGCGCTGGGTGGTGGCGGCAATCGCCGCCATCAGCACCTCGGGGGCCGAGCCGACGATGCTGGGGTGGCTGTGGTGTTCGCTCACCCAGAAACGGTGGTAGCCCAAGGATTCGCAATGGCGGGCCAGCGCGAGGGTTTCGCGGATGGAGGCATCTTCAGTACGGCCGCTGACGGCAACCGACTGGTCGAGAACAGACAAACTTGGCATCGGCAAACTATAGCCAGCATTGATAAACCTTGCTGGCGAAGACCCGCCCTGACCGTCCCATGGGGGCGACCCCGCAAAAGGCTGTTCCAATAGAGGGTTTAAATGCAGGCCCCATGCCTACCGGGGCCGTACCTGGAACCCCTTCCCATGGCACTCAAAGCCACCATCTACAAAGCCCAGTTGCAAATCGCCGACATGGACCGTGCGGTGTACGCCGACCACGGCGTCATCATTGCCCGCCATCCGTCCGAGACGGATGAACGCATGATGATCCGCCTGCTGGCTTTTGCGCTGAACGTACCCGCCGACGACAAGCAGGGCAAGCTGGAATTTGCCAAGGACCTGTGGGACGTGGACGAGCCGGCGCTCTGGCACAAGGACTACACCGATGCCGTGCAGCACTGGATCGACGTGGGTCAGCCCGACGACAAGCGCCTGATGCGCGCTGCGGGCCGGGCCGAACGCGTGAGCACCTACAGTTTTTCCAGCAGCACGCCGGTGTGGTGGAAAAATATCGAGACCAAGCTCACACGCGCAGCCAACCTGGTGGTGTGGCAGATCGAGGCGGCGCAAAGTCAGGCGCTGGCCAGGCTGGCCGAACGCAGCATGCAGCTGCAGGTCACCATCCAGGATGGCACGGTCTGGATGAGCACCGGTGCGGAGTCGGTGGAGATCACGCCGCGCAGGCTGACCAACGGCGGTTGAGCCGTTTTCTCCAGCCCGCTGCGCGCGACGATCCCGGTAGTTGACAACGCCCAAAAATACCCGGGATGCCGGTGGCCGGTTCAGGGTTTCCCGGTTTCAACTTCCTGCAGCGTGCGCCACATGACCTTGCCCGAGCCGCTTTTCGGCAATGCATCGACGAACTGGACGATGCGCGGGTATTTGTACGCCGCCATGTTCTGCTTGCACCAGTTGATGATGTCGTCCTCGCTGGTCTTGCCCCTGGCCTCGGCGCGCAGCACCACCACCGCCTTGACGGTTTCGCCGCGGTAGGCATCGCTGCTCGAAATGATGCAGGCTTCCTGGATGGCCGGGTGCCGGAACATCAGCGCCTCCACCTCGGCCGGCCAGACCTTGAAACCCGACGCGTTGATCATGCGCTTGAGCCGGTCGGTGAGGAAGAAGTAACCCTGCTCGTCCATTCGCCCCAGGTCGCCGGAACGAAAAAAGCGTTTGCCGTCCAGCTCGATGAACGCGGCGGCCGTGGCGTCCGGGCGCTTCCAGTAGCCCTGGAAGTTCTGCGGCCCGCACATGATGATTTCGCCCTGCTCGCCCTGCGGGACTTCCTTCAGCGTCTCGGGGTCGATCACGCGCGCATCGGTGCTGACAAAAGGCACGCCCAGACATTGCTGCCGGGTCGCATCATAGGGATTGCTGTGCGACGGCCCGCCGGTTTCGGTCAGGCCATAGCCTTCGGCATAGCGCAAGCCGTATTGCTCCCACAAACGCTGGGCCACGGCCTGCGGCATGGCCGCGCCGCCGCCACCGATGTAGACCAGGCTGCTGAGGTCGAACTCGGTGAAGTTCGGGCTGGCCATCAGGTCGATCACCATGGTCGGGATGTTGGTCCAGTGCGTTACGTGCCAGCGCGAGATCAGCCGCCCGGCCAGCTCGCGGTCCCAGCGCGGCATGATGACCAGCGTGCCGCCGCCATAAATCGTCGCATGCAGCACCGACACCATGCCGGTGATATGGAACATGGGCACCACCGACAGCGTGACGTTTTCAAAGGTGCTGTTGCCCCACAAAATGCTGGCCACCGCGTTATGCATGATGCTGGCATGCGTGTGCATGCAGCCCTTGGGCAGGCCTGTCGTGCCGCTGGTGTAGGGCAGCACCGCCAGGTCCTGCGGGGTGGCCGTGTGCGCCGGCAATTCACCAGCGCCATCGGCCAGGGCATCGGCCCAGTGCATCACGGAGCCGCCCTCGAGCGCGGGCAACGCATGCCGGCTGCCCAGCCAGTCGCGCCAGGCTTCAGGCAGGTCGCCGCCGTTTTCGCCGGCATTGGCATCAAAGGCATCGCTGTAGTGCGTCACGATCAGGTGCGCCAACCGTTCACCGGGTGCCAGTTCGGCGTTGGCCCGGGCCAGTTCGGGGGCCAGGTCAGCCGCCGTGATTGCGACCCTGGCGTCGGGGTCCGTGATGTAGTGCTTGAGTTCCTCGGCCCGGTTCATCGGGTTGACGGGCACCACCACGGCATTGGCCCGCAGGATGGCAAAGTGCGCAATCACCCACTGCGGGCAATTTTGCATGTTGAGCACCACGCGGTCGCCCTTGCGCACGCCCAGCCGGTGCAAGGTGGCGGCCAGCCGCTCGGCTTGCCGCAGCACTTCGGCATAACTGAGCACCCGGTCAAAAAACACCAGCGCCGGCTTGTCGGGAAAACGCAGCGCGCTGACGGCGAGGTTGTGCCACAGCGATGTGGCCGGAGGCGTGATGCTGCGCGGCAAGCGCCTGGGCCAGACCTGGTAGTGCAGGTCGTGGCGCGGGGCCGCATCGGGCAGGGAGGCGTCGGCAGGCGGGTGTGAAGACAAGGATGGGCTCCGGATAAGGCTCGGTTCACCACAGCCTACCCGCACTTCGCGCCGCCTGCATCGGGGAAGCTCCCGATAAAACAGTGTCACCTGCGTGACCCGGCGTCTCTATGATGAAAGCGCCCTGAGCGCTGCGCACAGAACGTGAAAGCCTTGTTTTTTTCATCCATCCATTCATCCATCCATCCATCGCTGGCCCCTGTGCATCGATCCACACGAAAAACAGAGAAACAAAGACACACCATGCGCCACTTCACCCTACCCGCCGCCTTCTCGACCCTGCCCCGCATCCTCGTGGCGGCGCTGCTGCTCGCCAGCGCCACGGCGTTCGCCGCATTTCCCGACAAGCCGATCCGCGTGGTGATCGGTTTCCCGGCGGGCGGCCCGCTTGACCAGCATGCGCGACTGCTGACCGAGCGGCTGCAGACGGTGCTGGGCCAGCCCATCGTGATTGACTACAAGTCGGGCGCCGGCGGTACGGTGGGCGCCCAGGATGTCATGAAGGCAGCGCCGGACGGCTACACGCTGATGCTCGCCAACACCGGCGTGATGGTCATCAACCCGGCCCTGTACACCCGCCTGCCCTACAGCACGCTGAAGGACTTCACGCCGATCGCGCGCACCGCCATGCAGCCGCTGGCGCTGCTGGTGAACCCCAAACTGCCGGTTAACACGCTGAGGGAGTTTGTGGACTACACGCGCGCCCGGCCCGGCCAGGTCAACTACGGCTCCGCCGGCAACGGCGGCATCAGCCACCTGGTGCCCGAAATGTTCAAGAACGCCACCGGGCTCTTCATGGTTCACATTCCCTACCGCGGCAGCGCGCCGGCCTTCACCGACCTGATGGCCGGGCAGGTGCAGTTCATGGGCGAGTCAATCCCGCAAGCGGCCAATTACCACAAGCAAGGCAAGGTGCGGGCGCTGGCCGTCACCAGCCGTGAGCGCAACCCCGCCCTGCCCGATGTGCCCACCGTCATCGAATCAGGCTTCAAGGGTTTTGAGGTGGTGGGCTTTTACGGCTTCCTGGCGCCTGCCGGCCTGCCCAAGGACATCACGGCCAAATTGAGCGATGCGTTCAAACAGGTGATGAGCAGCCCCGACATCCGCAACCGCATGGTGACCCAGGGCGCCGACCCGGCCTTCATGGGCAGTGAAGAGTTTGCCCAGTTCCTGGTGGCCGAAATGCCGCGCTGGGCCCAGGCGGTCAAGGCCTCGGGCGCGAAGCTCGACTGATCCGCTGCGGGAGGAGGAGGAGCGCGATCACCGCACGGGCGATGCCTTGGCGCGACGCTTCACTCCACCCGGCCAGCAAATCGGGCACGGACCCGGGCCACGGTACTTGTGCCCACGGCTGCAGGTTTTCCAGCCACCGCGATTGGGACGATTGGGATGTTCCATGGGTGCCTCCTGGCGCCTGATCACTCAAGCGCCGAAAAAATGGCAGCGCGGCCGCTCCCGGCCCGCAATGCCTGCGTTTGGTGCGGGTCGGCCCCAAAAAGCTGCAGTTTGCAGCACCAGCACACCACACAGGTGCACATATCTTGTATACCAGCCAGTTAAATCAGTCCAGGCCCTGGCACGGGATATGCACTGCCTCCTGCATGACCACGGCCTCCCACATCAGCAACCGCATCATTGAAGCCGTGATGGCGCAAAAGCTGGCGCCCGGCGCGCGCCTGGGTGAACAGCAGCTGGCCATGCTGTTTGACTGCAGCCGCACCATCGTGCGGGAAGCCCTGACCCACCTGGCCGCGCGCGGCATCGTCACGGTCAGTGCGCGGCGGGGCTGGTATCTCATTGAGCCCTCCAGGGAGGAAGCGCGTGAAGCCTTCGAGGCGCGGCGCGTGATCGAGATGGGGCTGATTCGCTGCACACGCGACGTCAGCAAGTCCGCCCTCAAGCAGCTCAAGAGCCACCTGACCCGCGAAAAAGCGGCGGTCAAGGGAGAAGACGTCGGCCTGCGCAGTTTTCTGCTGGGCGACTTCCATGTGTGCCTGGCCGAATGCCTGGGCAACAATCTGCTGGCTGACACCCTGCGCGACTTCACTGCACGCACCACCCTGATCGCCATGCTGTACCAGTCCTCGCACGATGCGGCCCAGTCCTGCGAGGAGCATGTGCGCATTGTGCAGGCCCTTGAAAAAGGCGACCTCGTGCTGGCCGAACAACTCATGCAGGCGCATATCGGCAACGTGCAGGCGGGCCTGCAGCTACAGGCTGCGGGCGGCGATCCGCTGGCGCACCTGCGCAGCGCGCTGAGCCCGCTTTCGCCCGCAAAGGCCAGATCGGCACAAGAGTTGCCTACAAGTGTTCGCAAAACCGGCCGGCGCCCGGCCAAACCCCCTGAAGAATCCTCAACCTATCTAGGAGCCCTGCTATGAAGTTACCCCAACTCTCCAAACGCCTGTTTTCCCTGAGCATGATGTCGGCCGCCTTGCTGGTCGCAGCGGGCGTGCAGGCACAAACGGCGCTGGACGACGTGATGAAGGCCAAAAAAATCACCATCGCCATCCCGACCGACTTTCCGCCGTATGGCTTTGTCGGCCCCGACCTCAAGCCGCAGGGCCTGGACATCGACATGGCCAACTACATCGCCGCCAAGCTCGGCGTCGAGATTGAACTGACACCTGTCAGCAGTGCCAACCGCGTGCCTTACCTGCAAACCCGCAAGGCTGACCTGGTGATCTCCACATTGGGCAAAAACGCCGAGCGCGAAAAAGTCATCGACTTCACGGCCGCTTACTCGCCTTTCTTTCAGGCTGTCTTTGCGCCCAAGTCCATGAGCATCAAGAGCTTTGCCGACCTGTCAGGCAAGAGCATTGGCGTGACGCGCGGCGCGATTGAAGACCAGGAACTGACCAAACTCGCCCCCGCCGGCGCGGACATCAAACGCTTTGAAGACAACAACGCCACCGTGTCATCGTTCGTCGCAGGCCAGGTGCAACTGATTGCCACGGGTGCCTCAGTCGCCGGCAACATGATGGCCAAAAACCCGCAACTCGCTGCCGAGTACAAACTGCTGCTCAAGGACTCGCCCAACTTCATTGGCGTGGGCAAGGGCGAAGACAAGCTGCGCCTGAAGGTCAATGAAATCATCGCAACGGGCAAAAAGGCAGGCGACATTGACAAGATGGCTGTGAAATGGCTGGGTCGCCCTGCCGGTGATTTGCCACAGTAAATATTGCACACCCCCGTTGGGGCTCGCTTTGCGTAGCCCCCTCCCCCCTTGCAGGGGGCGCCGCTTGTGGCCCGGCGAAGCCGGTTCCACGGCGGCGGGAGTTGCACACCCCTGTTGGGGCTCGCTTCGCGTAGCCTCCCCCCTTGCAGGGGGCGCCGCTGGTGGCCCCGGTAAAGCCGGTTCCACGGCGGCCTTGGTAGAGATGCAGAAGAGACTGTCGTTATTTTTTAAAAGGAGTGAAGCCAGATGCGGGTTGAGTTGGACTTCATCGCGGTCTTGAGCCAGTGGCCCTTGCTCGCCAAGGGCGTGCTCTGGACGGTAGGCCTGACGGTCATCTCTGCGATGATGGGCGTGGTAGCGGGCGTGGCGTTTGCCTGGGTCCGCTCGCACGGCGCACCCTGGCTGAAATGGGTCGTGGGCACCTATGTGGAGCTCATCCGCAACACGCCCTTCATCGTGCAGCTCTTCTTTGTGTTCTTTGGCCTGCCTGCGGCGGGCATCAAGCTCTCGCCCGAGGTCGCTTCCATCATCGCCATGGTGATCAACCTGAGCGCCTACGCGACAGAGATCATTCGTGCCGGGATTGACGCCACACCCAAAGGGCAAATTGAGGCCGCGATGAGCCTGGCGCTGAACCGCATGCAGACCTTTGTGCGCGTGGTCTTGCCGCCCGCACTCCGAAAAGTATGGCCTTCACTCGTCAGCCAGATCATCATCGTGATGCTGGGCTCGGCGGTGTGCGGGCAAATTTCGACCGAAGAGCTGAGCTACGCCGCCAACCTGATTCAAAGCCGCAACTTTCGCGCCTTTGAGGCTTACATCGTGGCCACGCTGGTTTACCTGACGCTGGCTGTCGGGGTAAGACAACTGCTCAACTGGCTGGGTCCGCGTTTCCTTTTTGGCAGATAAATAAATATGCCCCCACACTTACTCACTACATGTAGTTCGCTGCCCCCCGAGGGGTCGCAGGCCTGCTTGGGGCGGCCCGGCGCGAGGCCTGACCATGGTTGAATTCTCCGTCTGGGACATTTTTCGCAACCTTTTGCTGGCCGCCCGCTGGACGGTGGTGCTGTCACTGATTGCCTTTGTCGGCGGTGGCATTGTTGGCCTGCTCTTGCTGGTGGCCCGGCTTTCCAAACTACGCGGCATGAACACGCTGGTCGGTGGCTATGTGCAGCTGTTTCAGGGCACGCCGCTGTTGATGCAGCTTTTTCTGGCTTACTTCGGCCTTGCGCTGTTTGGCATCAAAACCTCTGCCTGGGTTGCCGCGTCGGTCGCGCTCACGCTGTACACCAGCGCCTTTCTGACCGAAATCTGGCGCGGCTGTGTGGCGGCTATTCCCAAGGGGCAATGGGAGGCGGGCCAAAGCCTGGCGCTGAGTTTTCGCGAGCTGCTGCAGCATGTGGTGGTGCCGCAGGCCATCAAAATCGCCATCCCGCCCACCGTCGGTTTTCTGGTGCAGGTAGTGAAGGGAACCGCGCTCGCCTCGGTGATTGGTTTTATCGAGCTGACCAAGGCGGGCACCATGATTACCAACGCCACCTTCAAGCCCTTTGTGGTGTACAGCTGTGTGGCCCTTTTGTACTTTGCGCTGTGCTTTCCCATCAGCCTGTACGCCAAGACACTGGAGAGAAAAATCAATGCAAACCGCCAATAACGCCGTTGAAGAAGCTGCTGCTGTTGCAGCATCAACAGCACAACGCGCCATTGTGCAAATCACCGCCCTGCGCAAGTCGTATGGCACGAATGAAGTGCTCAAGGGTATTGACCTGCGAGTTTCGCAGGGCGAAGTAATCGCCATCATCGGCAAAAGCGGCTCGGGCAAGAGCACGCTGCTGCGCTGTATTAATGGCCTTGAAGTGTTTCAGCAAGGCGCGCTCACCGTGGATGGCAAACCTTTGCTGCATGAAAGCGCCATGGCCATGCGCGAGCTGCGCCAACGCGTAGGAATGATCTTCCAGAGCTTCAATTTGTTTCCTCACCTCACCGTGGGGAAAAACATCATGCTGGCCCCGTCGCTGGTGAAAAAGAAAGACGGTGCCGCAGCCACCGAGCAGGCGCGCAAGCTGCTCCACCGCGTGGGCCTCGCAGAAAAATTTGATGCCATGCCCGATCAGCTCTCCGGTGGCCAACAGCAACGCGTGGCCATCGCACGGGCGCTGGCCATGGAACCCGCCGTGCTGCTGTGCGACGAAATCACCTCGGCACTGGACCCGGAATTGGTCGGCGAAGTGCTGCGCGTGGTCGAAAGCCTGGCCGACGAAGGCATGACGCTGCTGATGGTGACGCACGAAATGAACTTTGCCCGCAAGGTCTCAGACCGCGTGATCTTTATGCACCAGGGCCGCGTGCATGAGATGGGCCCGCCTGCGGAGGTGTTTGGCAACCCGCAGACGCCCGAACTCAAACAGTTTTTGTCATCACTGCACGATTAGGCAAGGAAGCGGCAAGGAGGCAGGACTGCCACCCTGCAGCCCCTTAGCGCAGGTTTCCCGTGTGGCCCAAAGAAAACCGGCCGGGCTGTGGCCACACGGTCAGGCCGTGCGGCTCGCGCCCCACCTTGATTTTGTCCACCGCGCCTGTGTCTGTGTTGAAGCGGTAGGCCACGTTGTCGTAGCGCCCGCCCAGCCAGAGGTATTTGCCGTCGCCGCTGACGTTGCCCATGTCGGGGCTGCCGCCGCCTGGAATGGTCCAATTTTTGGTCACGGCGCGGCTGGCAAAGTCAATCACCGACACGCTGCCTTTGCCGCCCGGTGTGCCGCGAATTTTGTTGCTGCCGCGGTTGGCCACGTACAGGCTCTTGCCGTCGCGGCTGGGGTAAAGGCCGTGGGCACCCACCCCGGTAGGAATAAAGCCGATCTGCCTGAAGGTTTCGCCATCCACCACATGAACGCCATCGACCATCATGTCGGCCACAAAAAAGGTCTTGCCGTCTGGCGAGATGCGCACGTCTTGCGGCATGCCCGGCGTGGTGCAAATGTCGGACCCTGGCTTGCCGGGGTCGGCAATGTAGCGTGGTTTTTTTCCTGGCGCGGCAATGGCGGCCAGCGCATCCGGGCGGTCAAAGTAAGGAGAAAGCTTGATCGTGCCCATCACGCTTCGGTTCACTAGGTCGATTTTCGTCATCGAACCGTTGAACTCACAGGTGAACAAGGCGAATTTTCCGTCGATGGAAAAATCGGCATGGTTGATGCCTGCGCACTGGGGCGTGGGAATGGAAAACTTCATGGCCATGGTGCGCGCATCGCGAAAGTCCAGCCGCTTGTAGGCCTCGGCCACCACAATGGCGTATTGCCCATCGGGCGACCAATACAGGTTGTAGGGGTCGTCCACGGGCACCGATTTGCCGGGCTTGCCTGTTTTAGGGTCAATCGGCGTCAGGCTGCCATCGGTGCGTCCTTCAGCATTATTGGCCACCCACAGGGTGCGCAAGTCCCAGGCGGGCACCACGTGTTGCGGGTGGACGCCGACCTTGAAGGTGTCGATGACTTTCAGCGTGTTGGGATCAATGACCGACACCGTGTTGTCACTCCGGTTGGGCACATAGACGCGCTCCAATGCGCCGCTCACCGCAGGACTCCAGCGGCCAGGCGAAATTTCGCTATAAAGATTGGTTTTGTCCAGGGCCGCGGGCATGCCGCTCACCATGTCGATAGCCCCACCGGGTTTGGCCGCTGGGCTAGCGGCTGCCGTGGCCGATGTCCCAGCCGTTGGTGCTACCGCCTTGGTGGCGGTTTGGGCAAGCGCCCACGACCCGGCCACCGCTAAACCTGCAGCAAGCAGCGCTGCCGCCACGCCATAATTTTTACGCATTTGCTTCAGCATGTTACTTTTCACTTTCAAAACGGGTCACTGGCCCAAGGCTCAAAAAAACAAAATCTAGCGCGGCAAGGCCACCGCTTTTTTAATGGCCTCAGTGGCAATTTTAACGACCGCGTCCACCCCCAGTTGCCCATTGGCCGCGCTGGATGCGCGGGGGTCCCCGAGGGTGCCGCCACGCCAGCCCGCACGCGCCGCCTCGGCAAAGCGCTCCGGCCTGACCATTGTGCTGTCGATCGCCATCAGCAAAGAGGTATCGGCTGACCCAGCATGGGTTCCTATCTCAGCGTCGCTCAGGCCTTTGGCCTTGAGCGCCGCCACGTAGGCAGTTTGCGTGGCGCGGTAATACTCGCCAATGTAGTGCGCGCGTACCGGCGTTTTGGCCCAGTCCTTGTTCAGGCCCTGCGCCACGGCGGCTAGCGCGGCCTGGTAGTTGCCGCTGTCGCCCACCAGCACCACATCGCTGAAGCCGTGCTTCTTGAAGCTGCGCGCGGCCCCGCGCAAAATGCTTTTGAAGGCGTCCTCGGGCACAGAGAGGGTGCCAGCAAACTGCATGTGCTCGGTGGGCGGCTCCACCGAGCCTTCTGGGGTGTAAGACAGCACCGGGGCCACCAGCGCATTGCCCAGCGACACCGCAATCTTGCCGGCCAGTGCTTTAGCCCGCGTATTGTGCTTGCCCAACGCCATGTGGGGCCCGTTTTGCTCGGTGCCGCCCACCGGAATGATGAGGGTGGTTTTTCCGGCGCGTAGCGCAGCACTGACCTCCTGGGTGGTCAAGTCTTCAATAAACACACTGCCCTGTGCAGCGCTCATGGCCGGCAGGCAGGCCAGGCCTGCCAGACACAAGCAGGCCAGCGCCTTGCGCCCGTAACTTTTCACCATAAAACTCCCGCTGATTTTTGACAACAAACGCACACTGACCTGAGAGCGTAACGCAAGCGTGACCTCAGACGTGCCGCTTGACCGCTGCGGTCGGCTTTGCCTGCACAGGCAAGGCATCGGCCCGCTCATGCAACGCTTCAATGGTGTGGCAAAGCGCATCGGTGCCGTCGCAGCGGTCGCGCAAGGCCTTCAGGTCTTTTTCAAGGGTCCTCAACTCCGCCAGGCGCGCGCGCACATGGACCAGGTGCCCATCCAGCGATTCGCGTGCCGTGGCGCAGTCCGCCTTGCGGGTCAGGTCCAGCGCCAGCAGGGTACGCACCTCGTCCAGCGACATGTCCATGGCGCGGCACAGGCGGATGAAGCGCAGCCGGTGCACATCGCCATTGCTATAACAACGATAGCTGTTCTCGCTTCTTCCATGCGGGCTCAGGAGCTTTTCCTTTTCATAAAACCGTATGTTGGTGGCCGGCACGCCGCTCAGGGCGGCCGCCTCGCTGATGCGGTACGGTGCCGGGGTCGTGCTGTCAGTGCGCATGTCGCTACTCCTTTCAGTGGTCATGGCGATGATGGGCATCGGGGTAATGCGCATGGCTGTGGGTCATGGGCTCGTGGCGGTGGCGGTGCGAATGCGGCCCCTCAACCGCAGGTACATGCTCATGCGCATGGTGCTCATCATGCGAATGCAGGTGCTCGTGTTCCAGCGCCTCGTGCTGGTGCACATGCGCATGGTGTTCGGTCAGGTGCAGCCAGATTCCGAGGCCCATCAGGGCGGCGGCGGCCAGCAACTGCCAGGTGACGGGTTCGCCCAGAAAAATCACCGCACACAGCGCGCCGACAAATGGCGCGGTGGAGAAATAAGCGCCGGCGCGCGAAGCGCCAAGGTGCCGCAGGCCCACCACAAACAGCGCGAGGCTGACGCCATAAGCCAGCAAACCGACCAGCATGGCAACCGGCACCTTGGCCAGCCCGGGCAGCGCCGCACCGGCCAGAAAAGCCAGCAGCAGATTCGTGGCGCCGGCGGCCAGCCCCTTCACGCAGGCAATCCATGACGCATCGGCCAACGCGACCTTGCGCGTGAAGTTGTTGTCCAGCGCCCAGAACAGGCAAGCGAGCGTCACCGCGAGCGCGGGCCACAGCGAGGTCAGCGCCATTGCACCGGGCACATCCTCCTGCTGAGGCCAGCTCAACAACAAGGCGCCCGCCACGATGGCCGCCATGCCGAGGGCAATGCGCCTGTCGAAGTTCTCGCGAAACACCACCCAGGCCAGCAGCGCCGTCAGCACCGCTTCCGCATTGAGCAGCAAGGCCGCATGGCTGGCCGGCATCGCCGACAGGCCCCACATCAGCAGGACGGGAGCGATACCGCCGCCACACACTACCGCCGCGACCAGCCACCCTATTTCACCCGGATTGAGGCGGGGGGTAGCGGCCCGCCGCAGCCAGCGATACAGGCCCAGGCCCAAGCCAGACCCGAGATACAGCAGCCCGGCCAGCATCCACGGGCTGACCTGGTCCAGCAGCCACTTGGCCAGCGGTGTGCCGGCGCCAAACAGGAAAGCCGACGCCAGCGCCGCAACAATCCCCGGTTGCCAACGCGCAATTTGCATATTCAAGTTCCTGATCCCCTTAAACCAACCCTTAAACCATCCCTTAAACCATTCACTATCTTCGGCCACACTCGGCCACACTCGGCCACGTTCAGCCACATTCAAGCGGACAACACCAGGCCAACACCATCATTGGACACAGCTTGCAACAACGCCGTCCACTGCGCAGCCGCTTGTCCCCGGTAACGGCCGGGCCATTCAAACGCGAGGCTTGACCTTGAAGTGGGTTCAGGGTTTCCAATCTTGCCATCAACCCTGAATCTGGAGAAGCCCCCATGTCGGCCCATTGCTGCCACGATGACCACAACGCCGTCAACAGGGCCCTCAGCCCGCGCTACAGAAAAATCCTCTGGATGGCACTCGCCATCAACCTGGCCATGTTCGGCGTGGAGGTAGGGGCGGGCCTGCGTTCCGGCTCGGTGTCGCTGCTGGCTGACGCAATTGATTTTTTTGGCGATGCGGCCAATTACGGCATCACACTGGCAGTGCTGTCCGCAGGCCTGCTCTGGCGCGCCCGCACCGCCCTGCTCAAGGGTGCCAGCATGCTGCTGTTTGGCGTGTTTGTGGTGGCCAGGGCGCTGTGGATGCTCACACAAGGCGGCACGCCCGAGGCGTTCACCATGGGCGCCATCGGCCTGCTTGCGCTGCTGGCCAACGGCGGCGTGGCCGCCATGCTGTACGCCTGGCGCGACGGCGACGCGAACATGCGCGGCGTCTGGCTCTGCACACGCAACGACGCCATCGGAAACATCGCGGTGATGCTGGCGGCGCTCGGCGTGTTCGGCACCGGCACGGCCTGGCCCGATCTGGCGGTGGCGACGGTGATGGCGGGCCTGGCCATCACCAGCGGCTGGGCGGTGCTGCGGCAGGGCCTTCATGAGTTCAAAACCGCGACATCCTGACGCCAGGTACCAATGTAAAGCTGCGTTCTGAAACTGCATATTGCCGCTGCGTACTCAGGCTGCATTTTGAATCGGCCGGAACTTTTCACCATATCCCCTATCATTCACCGATGCGTTTTTTGCTCCTTGCCCTGATGATCGCCCTGCTGCCACTGCGCGGATGGATGGGTGACGTGATGGCAACCGAAATGGCAGCCAGCCAGGGGCAGGCCCGTCAAATTGCCGCAAAAACCATGGCATCCCATGCCCACAGTGCGGGGGAAACCGATCATTTGCACCATAAAATGACCGCACCGGAGGCCACGCAACCAGACGCGCAACTGGACACGCCATCTGCCTCGCCATCGAACCCTGACTGCCTTGACCATGCCACTGATGCAGCATCTCACGGACAGTGCGGGTCCTGCCCGGCCTGCCAGGCCTGTCATACGGTGGCGCTGTCTTCCGCCGCACTGACGCTGCGACCGGTCTTTCATCCGTTCACCCTGCCCGCTTCAGCGGCAGCGCAATTTGCCAGTGCCGAAGCCGCACTGGGGCAAAAACCACCCATTTCCTGATCTTCAGGCCCGTAGTGGGCCTGTACCTGCAGCCGGCACGGTCTTCAGCATCCGTCCAGCCGGCCTAAGCGCGATGTCGCCGTCGCCTCAGCATGTCTTTCAGGAGATTTTTGTGAGCATTCGTTTCATTTCAAACCCCGCCCCAGGGCTGGTCGCACTGCCCGTGCTGGCGCTGGCCTTGTGGACCAGCGCCGCCCATGGACAGGCTGCCGCACCGGACACACCTGCAGCGGCCATGCCGGCGGGCACCACGCCAGCCGCCTTTCGCTCGGCGCTGGAGGGCTACCAGCCTTACACCGACGAAAAAACCGTCAACTGGAAAGAGGCCAACGACACCACCGGCCGGATCGGTGGCTGGCGTGAGTACGCCAAAGAGGCGAGGCAGCCGCAGACGCCAGATGCGGCAGCCAAGCCCGATCCCCGCGCAGTGCCAGCCAAACCGTGACAGGAAAAAGCATGAAAACGATTTTTCGATTGAGCGCCCTGGCCGCGGCAAGCCTGGTGCTGGCAGGCTGCGCCTCGGTCAACGTTGATCATGCCGTGCGTGACACCAATGACACGACCAACACCTTTACCCAAGGCAAGCTGGAGCTCAGTCGTACCGAGCAGCAGGGGAAAGCCAGAGCCAAGCTGAGCAGCGAGCTGCTGGCCAAGCCTTTAACGATGGACGAGGCTGTACAGCTCGCTTTGGCGAACAGCCCGGCCGTGCAGACCCTGTTGGCGCAAAGCTGGGCCGACATGGCTCAGGCCAACCAGGCCGGCCGCATTGCCAACCCCGTCTTCACGTTTGAGCGAATCCGCTTTGCTGACGAACTGGAACTGGGCCGGCTGCTGTCGTTTGGATTGCTGGATCTGCTGACCCTGCCCCGGCGCCAGGAGATTTCACGTGGCCAGGTCGCGCAGGCCAAGGTGCAGCTCAGCGCCAATGTGGTTGAGCAGGTGACCCAGGTACGCCAGACCTGGGTACGCGCCGTGGCCGCACAGCAGACCTTGCACTATGCAAACCAGGTCAACAACACCGCGCAGGTGAGCGCGGAACTGGCGCGGCGCATGCAGCAGGTGGGCAATTTCACCAAGCTGCAGCGGGCACGCCAGCAAAGCTTTTATGCCGATAGCGCGGCGCAGCTGGCATCCGCCCAGCATGCGGCTACGGCCGCCCGTGAAGAACTGACGCGCCAACTGGGTTTGACGGACGCGCAAGCCGCGCAACTCAAGCTGCCTGAGCGCCTGCCCGACTTGCCCAAAGAGCCGCGCCAAGCCGGTATGGTGAGCACCAACGCCACGCAGCAACGCCTGGACGTGCAGATGGCGCGCAACCAGCTCGAGATCGCCGGTAAATCACAAGGCTTGAACTTGATCGCCAGTCTGGTTGACGTGGAACTTGGCATACGCCGAGACACGGTGTTCGACAACGCGGCGGGTACCAGCACGCCGCGCAAGGGCTATGAGCTGGGCATTCGCCTGCCGATTTTTGACTGGGGCTCAGCCCAGCGTGACGCGATGAATGCGCAATCACTGGCCGCCGCCAACCGCTATGAAAGCACCGTGCGCAGCGCCTCGTCGCAGTTGCGCGAAAGCTACTCGGCCTACCGCACCGCCTACGACGTGGCCCGGCATTACCGCGACGAGATTGTGCCGCTGCGCAAGACCATGGCCGAAGAAAACGTGCTGCGCTACAACGGCATGCTGATCGGGGTGTTCGAGCTCCTGGCCGACACCCGCGAGCAGATCGCCAGCGTGACGGCGGCGATCAATGCTTACCAGCAGTTCTGGCTGGCCGATGCCGCGCTTGCCGCGTCCATGACCGGCAAGCCCACCACCTTGATGATGGCCGCACCCACTTCCGGCGGCGGCGAAACGGCCGGTCACTGATGGCCGCACAAACTGATGAATCGGAATTGACATGACAAACAGAAGAAATTTTCTGACAGGCGCTGGCGCACTGACTACGGCAGTCGCAGCCGCGGCAGTCAGCAGAGTTGCCATGGCGGCGCTGCCGGAGCCGGTCCTGCAGACAAAACCCGACACCATGCCGCCGCTGGTGCCCACTACCGGCCACCCCTACAACCCGGTCGTCACGCTCAATGGCTGGACGCTTCCCTGGCGCATGAACAACGGCGTCAAGGAGTTCCACCTGGTGGCCGAGCCGGTGGTGCGCGAAATGTCTCCGGGCTTCAAGGCCCATCTGTGGGGTTACAACGGCCAGTCGCCCGGCCCGACCATCGAGGTGGTGGAAGGCGACCGGGTGCGCATCTTTGTCACCAACAAACTGCCGGAGCACACCAGCGTGCACTGGCACGGGCAGCGCCTGCCCAACGGCATGGACGGCGTGTCGGGCCTGACCCAACCCGCCATTGCACCGGGCAAGACCTTTGTCTACGAATTCGTGGCCCGGCGCCCGGGCACCTTCATGTACCACCCGCATGCCGACGAGATGACGCAGATGGCCATGGGCATGATGGGCTTCTGGATCACCCACCCGAAGGCGAAGCACCCGCTGATTGACGAGGTGGACCGTGACTTTGTGTTCCTGCTCAACGCCTACGACATCGACCCGGGCGCCTACACACCCAAAATCATGACCATGCTCGACTTCAACCTGTGGAGCTGGAACAGCCGGGTCTTTCCGGGCATTGACCCGCTGGTGGTGCGCAAGAATGACAAGGTGCGCATCCGCATGGGCAACCTGACCATGACCAACCATCCCATCCATCTGCACGGGCATGAATTTGTCGTGACCGGCACCGATGGCGGCCCCACACCGAAAGCGGCGCGCTGGCATGAGGTGACGACCGACGTGGCCGTGGGCCAGATGCGGCAGATCGAGTTCCTGGCCGACGAGGAAGGGGACTGGGCCTTTCATTGCCACAAGAGCCACCACACCATGAATGCGATGGGCCACGACGTGCCCACGATGATTGGCGTGGACCACCGCCAGGTCGCACGGGACATCACCAACGTGATTCCCGACTACATGGTGATGGGCGAACGCGGCATGGCCGACATGGCCGAGATGGAAATGCCCCTGCCCGACAACACCGCGCCCATGATGACAGGCACGGGACCTTTCGGCTCTGTCGAGATGGGCGGCATGTTTTCAGTGCTGAAAGTGCGCAAGGACCAGAAGCCCGGTGACTACAAGGACCCAGGCTGGCACAAGCACCCGGCCGGTGAAGTCGCCTATGAATGGACGGGCTCTCTGCCTAACCCCGCACGTTTTGCCGCAGAGGGAGGAAAATCAATGCCCGTTCAGAACATGCCGATGAAAGAAGTCGAAGTCCAGGTCCGCAAGCCCATGGGCGCCATGAAACACTGACATACCAGACACTGACAAACCAGGCATCGATATGAAGCACGCATACATTTTTTTACCAATATCGTTGAAAAGGCATTCCATGAAATTACGTAACACCCTGCTCGCGCTGCCTTGCGCGTTGCTGTCCCTGTCGGCGCTGGCGGCGGGCAACCACAGCGGTTCCCACGCGGTCGACGCGATCGGCAAGCCTGGCGTCGCATCTCGGGTGACACGCACGGTGGTCGTCGACATGACGGATGACATGCGCTTTCACACCTCGAAAATTCCCGTCACGCAGGGCGAGACGATCCGCTTCGTCGCCAGGAACCTTGGCAAGGTCAAGCACGAAATGGTGCTGGGCTCGGAAAAAGACCTGAAGGAGCACTACGAAGTGATGAAAAAAAACCCGGAGATGGAGCACGAAGACGCCAACATGGTGACGGTCGCGCCAGGCAAAAGCGGCGAGATCATCTGGCAATTCACCCGGGCGGGCAAGGTCGACTTCGCCTGCCTGCAGCCCGGGCACTATGAGGCCGGCATGAAGGGGCTGGTGAATGTAGCCAACAGCAAGGTACTGATTAAAGAAAATGGTAAAGGAGATGGCCATGCAGACCATAAACATTGAGAACGTTTCCCGCCGGGCGGCGCTCCGGCTGCCGCTGGCTGCACTTGCGGCTGCGCTGCTCACGCAACCCCTGCACGCGCTGGCACGCAGCGGCCCGCCCCAGATCACGGTCTGGAAAGACCCGGACTGCGGCTGCTGCCAGGACTGGGTCAAGCACCTGGAAGCCGGTGGCTTTCAGGTGCAGGTGAACAGCGGCGGTAATACCGCAGCCAGAACCCGGCTCGGCGTGCCTGAAAAGCTGGGCTCCTGCCATACCGCGCTGGTGGGCGGCTATGCCATCGAGGGCCATGTGCCCGCCCGGGAAATCCACCGTCTGCTGAAAGAGCGCCCATCGGTCATCGGCCTGGCCGTGCCCGGCATGCCGGTCGGCTCGCCGGGCATGGACGCACCGGTTTATGGCGGGCGCAAGGACCCGTATGACGTGCTCCTCATCAACCGCAATGGCAGCAGCCGTGTTTATCAAAGTTACCACCGCACCTGAAGGATCATTCGATGCAAAGCTTTAAACCCCTGATCACCGTTCTTCTGGCTGCTTGCGCCCTGAGCGCCTTTGCACAGGCCCCCTCATCGACGACCGAGGCCGAGGTCCGCAGGGTCGACAAGGATGCCGGCAAGATCACGCTCAAGCATGGCGAGATCAAAAACCTCGAGATGCCCGGCATGACCATGGTGTTTCAGGTCCAGGACCGCGCCCTGCTGGAGCAGGTAAAGGCTGGCGACAAGGTCAGCTTCACCGCGGACAAGATCAACGGGGCGTATACCGTGTTGTCCATTCAGGCCCTCAAGTAAGCGGTCTATTTATCTATCCATTGATCATTGCTCCTGCGGTTCAATCTCTCCGAATTGGAAATTGAACCTCCCGCAGCCCGGCGGACGTGTTGAAAAAGGGCAACCGATGCACTGCCCCATCTTCTGGAGACTGGAATGAGGAAACTTCTATTTTCGCGGCCCACACTGGTGCTGGCGGCGCTGTTCGCGGCGGTCACCCTGGCACCGGCGCACGCCGGCCCGCCACCGGCTACCCAGACAGAAGTGGTCAGCGCCCGGGTCGTCCAGGTCGACGCTGACCGCGGCATCGTGACGCTTCGGCACGAGCGCATCAAGAGCATCGACATGGGCGCCATGACCATGCCTTTCAAGGTGAAAGATCCGGCCATGCTGAAGCCGCTCAAAGCCGGCGACAAGATTCGCTTTTCAGTGGAGCTGCAAGATGACGAGCCGGTCATCACCCGGATCCGGGCGACGAAATGAAGAAGGGCATCCATGCGCTAGCGCGCCCTGCCCCGTCGACCCTGCGCTGAGGCGCGTCTGCCTGCGAATCCGCGCAAGTTCCGTCCGCGTTTACCTGGCCAGCCTGGCGGTCTGCGCAGTGGGCGGCTGGTTTGCCTTTGTGCAGCCTCTGCTGCAGGCGTTTTGAACGCCCTCCATGCTATGGTTCGCAACATGCCTAAAACCATACGCTACACGCTGCTATCGCTGCGCGATCTGGCCGTCTCCGCCGGCCCTTTCATTTTGCTGGCCGTCTCGCTGCTGGTGCTGGCCTACTGGTGGCTGGATCCGAATCCGCCCAAGCGGGTGGTTCTGGCCACAGGCCCTGCACAGAGCGCCTATGAAGAGTTTGGCAAGCGCTACGCACGCATTCTTGCGAAGGATGGCATCGAGGTCGTGTTGCTGCCCTCCGAAGGATCGGCCGCCAATTTGCAGCTGCTGCGCGAGGGCAAGGCCGACCTGGGATTCGTGCAGGGTGGCACGGGCGAAGCGGGCGTGGACAACGATGAAAAGCTGGAATCGCTGGGCAGCCTGTTCCTGGAACCGGTATGGCTGTTTTACCGGGAGGCCGCTGCACGCAAAGTCACGTCAGAGGCCAACGTGCGCAGCGAAGGGCCGCCCCGAGCAAGCACAGCCCCCCCGGGGGGCAGCGCAGCACGCGAAGCGGCAAGCGTGGGGGCCACACTCAGCGCCTTGACGCAACTGCAAGGCCTGCGCGTCAACGTCGGCACCCTTGGCAGCGGTGTGCCTAACCTGATGAGCAAGCTGCTCGAAAGCAACCGCATTGACGGCAGCGCGCTGAAAATTTCCCGACTCGAACAAACCCCCGCCACCGTCGCCTTTCTCGGCGGCGAGCTCGACGCCATTGTGTTCGCGTCGGCCCCCGAGTCGCTCATGGTGCAGATGCTGCTGCAAACGCCCGGCGTCAAGCTCATGGACTTTGCGCAGAGTGAAGCCTACTCGCGACGCTTTGAGTTCCTGAGTCCTGCGGTGCTGCCGCGCGGCGTGGTGGATCTGGCCGCCAATATTCCACCGCAGGATGTCCGCCTGGTCGCGCCCACCACCACCTTGCTCACGCGGGCCGGCACGCATCCGGCGCTGCTGCAGCTGTTTGCGCTGGCCGGCAACGAGATCCATGGCAGTGCCGGCTGGTTCAAGCGGGCGCGCGAATACCCGAATGTGAAGAACAACGAATTGCCGGTGGCCAAAGAGGCCGAGCGCAGCATTCAGGCCGGTGCGCCGCTGCTGCAGCGCTACCTGCCCTTCTGGGTGGCCAACCTGGTCGAACGCATGTGGCTGGTCATGGGCATCATCATCGCGGTGCTGCTGCCGCTGTCGCGCATCGTGCCGCCGCTCTATGAGTTTCGGGTGCGTTCGCGCATTTTCAGATGGTATGGCCAGCTGCGAAACATCGAGAGCCGGGCCGGGCAGGCAGAGGCTACGGGCCCGCTGATTGACGAGCTCAACCAGATGGAAAGCCGCGCCGAAAAAATTGTCGTCCCGCTGTCCTACACCGACGAGCTCTATGCGCTGCGCAACAACATTCAGCTGGTGCGCCAGAAGCTGCAACAGCGGTAGCGCCACTGGCGACAGTAGCGGCCCGTCAAGCATCGCCCACCCCAGTGACCCCGGTGGCTGTACAGGAAAGCTTGCCCGACGGCGCTCCGGTAAACACGTGTGGAGCGCCGGCGGTCAAGCCGTTTTTCCTGGCTGTTCCGGCTTCAGGGCCTGCCAGCCTCCTCTCCTGATGATTCAGGGGAAAGTGAAGTTGGTAGTGATCGTGGCGCCGGACGTCAACACGGGGAGCATGGCCGTCTTGTCCGAAAATCCGGTCAGGCTTGCCCGCAGCGTGTATTTGCCGGCAGCGCCCGCATCGGCCACAAATACCAGCGGGCCGGGTACTGCCACGTAGGGCGCCACTTGCGGCGCGTCGACGGGCAGCAGGTAGGAATAGTTGCCCAGGCCATCCACAAAACGCCCCGCCACTTCCACCGTGGTGCCGCCCGTCAGGATCTGTTGCGCACGCACCAGGGTGTCCAGCGGTGCAGTGCCGTTCACGGTACCGGTGGCGGAAACCGGTGGGTTGAGCGCGGTGCCGGCGGTATTGAGGGCCGTCACCGTGTCTGTCACCACAGGCACGCTGGTGACGACGGCCGTGGCGCGGCCCGATCCTGTGAGTACCAGCGTATAGCTGCCCGGGGCAACCGGTTGACCCCGACCTCAGGAAGTATCCTGTTCAGAAGGCAGAGGCTGTCGACAGATCAACCCGTCAGCGCAGGTGGTCGACTGATTTCCCTGACAGCCTGCCTTACAAATCCAGGGCCTTCCACCCGTCCAGCCCCAGCTTTTCCAGCGTCGCGATGTTCTGTTCAAAAATCGCATCAGCCTCGGGAAAGGCCGCCACCGCACGCGCCACACTCTCCTCGCGCAGCAGGTGCAGGATGGCGAACGGCGCGCGGTTGGTGTAGTTGCTGATGTCGTCGGGTTCGGTACCGTCAAACTGGAACTGCGGATGAAAGCTGGCCAGCTGGACCACGCCGTCAAGGCCGTGCTCGTCCACCACGCCTTCGGCGATTTCCAGGAAATCGTTGAAGTCCAGGAAGTCTTCGAACAGCGTGGGGTGAATCAGCAGCGTGGTATCGACCTCTTCGGCCGGCGTGGCCACCAGCAGGTCCAGCTCGCGGTCCAGCTCTTCGAGCAGGTCGTCCGCATGCCGGGCATGGCTCACCACCAGGCGCACCCGGTTCTTCACGTACACCGCCTTGGCAAACGGGCACAGGTTAAGCCCGATCACGGCTTTTTCGAGCCAGTGACGGGTTTGAGTCAGGACTTCGTCGTCGGTCATACCTATCTCCAGGGAGCTACACGCAGTGAGCGATCGTGGGGATTCTTCACCCCAGCAGGGGCCGCGGAACCGGCTTAGCCGGGCCGCAGGCGCAGCGGCCCCCCCGGGGGGCAGCGCATTACACGAAGTGAAAAGCGTGGGGGCTCAATGCAATGCCTTAAAGCGCACGCGCTTGGGCTTGGCACCCTCTTCACCCAGGCGTTTTTTCTTGTCGGCTTCGTATTCCTGGTAGTTGCCGTTGAAGAAGGTCCACTGGCTGTCGCCTTCGGCGGCCAGGATGTGCGTGGCAATGCGGTCGAGGAACCAGCGGTCGTGGCTGATGACCATGACGGAGCCGGCGAATTCGAGCAGTGCGTCTTCGAGCGCGCGCAGGGTTTCCACGTCGAGGTCATTGGACGGTTCGTCAAGCATCAACACGTTGCCGCCGGCGATCAGTGTCTTGGCCAGGTGCAGGCGCCCGCGCTCACCGCCCGACAGCATGCCGACGCGTTTTTGCTGGTCGGCGCCGTTGAAGTTGAAGCGTCCCGCATACGCGCGGCTGGGCATGGTGAATTTGCCGACGGTGAGCAGGTCAAGGCCGCCCGAGATATCTTCCCAGACGGTTTTTTCGTTGGCCAGGTCATCACGGTGCTGGTCCACAAAAGCCATGCGCGCTGTCTTGCCGATCGCCACTTCGCCGCTGTCCGGCTGCTCTTTGCCGGCAATCAGCTTGAACAACGTGGACTTGCCCGCACCGTTGGGGCCGATGATGCCGACGATGGCGCCGGCCGGCACCTTGAAGCTCAGGTTGTCGATCAACAGGCGGTCGCCGAAGGACTTGCTGACGCCCTTGAACTCAATGACCTCATTGCCCAGACGCTCGGCCACCGGGATGAAAATCTCGTTGGTCTCCACGCGTTTCTGGTATTCAAAATCAGACAGCTCTTCAAAACGTGCCAGACGCGACTTGCTCTTGGCCTGGCGCGCTTTCGGGTTCTGGCGTGACCACTCCAGTTCCTTTTTCAGCGCCTTGGCGCGGGCCTCTTCACCCTTTTGCTCCTGGGCCAGCCGTTCACCTTTCTGGTCGAGCCAGCTGCTGTAGTTGCCTTTCCAGGGAATGCCGTGGCCGCGGTCCAGTTCCAGAATCCATTCGGCCGCGTTGTCCAGGAAGTAACGATCATGGGTGATGGCCACCACGGTGCCCGAATAGCGCTGCAGAAACTGCTCCAGCCAGTCCACCGATTCGGCGTCCAGGTGGTTGGTCGGCTCGTCCAGCAGCAGCATGTCGGGCTTGGACAGCAGCAGGCTGCACAAGGCCACGCGGCGTTTTTCACCACCCGACAGAACACTGATCTGGGCGTCCCAGGGCGGCAGGCGCAGCGCGTCGGCGGCAATCTCGAGCTGGTGCTCGGAATCTGTACCCGAGGTGGCGATGATGGCTTCCAGGCGAGCCTGCTCGGCGGCCAGGGCATCAAAGTCGGCATCGGGCTCGCCGTAGGCCGTGTACACCGCTTCGAGCTGGGCCTTGGCGGCAAATACCGCACCCATGCCGGCCTCGACACTCTCGCGCACCGTGTGCCCGGGGTCGAGCTTGGGCTCCTGCGGCAGATAGCCAATGTTCAGCCCCGGCATCGGGGTGGCTTCGCCTTCGATCTCGGTGTCCAGGCCGGCCATGATCTTGAGCAGCGTGGACTTGCCGGAGCCGTTGGTGCCCAGCACGCCAATCTTGGCGCCTGGGAAAAAGCTGAGCGACACCTCTTTGAGAATTTGGCGCTTGGGCGGCACGATTTTGCCGACCTTGTTCATGGTAAATACGTACTGGGCCATCAGGATCAACTTTGGTAAAAATGAAAAACAATGCAAAAAAACGGGCTGCACGCGGCCTGTAACCGCTATTTTTACAGGCTTTTTGCAGGGTCATCTGCAGGCTAAAACCACGCGCTGCGCCTCTGGGGCAACGCCTTTTGGCAAGGCGTGTTTTTTGCGTGAACCCTCCGATTATCGTTCCGTGCGACAATACGCGGGTTGCTGGCTCCAGTTGCCTGCAACATTTGGGCACATCCCGGGTATTACTTTCAGTACTTACTTACGATGTTTTTTGGCCCGATTTTCTGATCCCATCTGCCTTTGACTGGCGGGTTGCTTTCAAACAAGGCGCCCAACAGGCCGATCTATAGCACCCCAGCGGTGCAACACCATGACATTTGAAGAATTGAAATTGGCCCCGGCCATTCTTAAAGCCGTGCTTGAGCAAGGTTATGACACCCCCACGCCCATCCAGGCCCAGGCGATTCCCGCCGTGCTGGCCGGCGGCGACCTGCTCGGCGGCGCCCAGACGGGTACCGGCAAGACTGCCGCGTTCACCCTGCCCTTGCTGCAGCGCCTGTCTACCGAACCCCGGTTGACCAACCGGCGCGGCGTCAACGCCGTGCGCGCCCTCATCATGACGCCGACCCGCGAGCTGGCCGCGCAGGTCGAAGAAAGCGTACGCACCTACGGCAAGTATCTGGAACTCACCTCCATGGTGATGTTCGGCGGTGTCGGCATGGGGGCCCAAATCGACAAACTGCGCCGCGGCGTGGACATCCTGGTGGCCACCCCCGGCCGCCTGCTCGACCATGCAAGCCAGGGCACGCTGGACCTGAGCCAGGTACAGATCCTGGTGCTCGACGAAGCCGACCGCATGCTCGACATGGGCTTCATCCACGACATCAAGAAGGTGCTGGCGCTGGTGCCCAAGCACAAGCAGTCGCTGCTGTTCAGCGCCACCTTCAGCGACGAGATCCGCGAACTGGCCAATGGCCTGCTGCGTGACCCCCTGCACATTCAGGTGACGCCGCGCAACACCACCGTGCAGCGCATCACGCAGACAATCCATCCGGTGAGCCGCAGCAAAAAGAAGGCGCTGCTGACCCACATCATCAACGAGCACAACTGGAGCCAGGTGCTGGTGTTCACCCGCACCAAGTTTGGCGCCAACAATGTGGCCGAGCACCTGACCAAAAACGGCATCGAAGCCATGGCCCTGCACGGCAACAAGAGCCAGACCGCCCGCACCCAGGCGCTGCAGGGTTTCAAGGACGGCACGATTCGCGCGCTGGTCGCCACGGACATCGCAGCCCGCGGCATTGACATCGACGAGCTGCCGCACGTGGTGAACTACGAGATCCCCAACGTCAGTGAAGACTATGTGCACCGCATCGGCCGCACCGGCCGCGCCGGCAATAGCGGCGAGGCGGTGAGCCTGGTGTGTCTGGACGAAGAAGGCTTCATGCAGGACATTGAGCGCTTTACCAAGCAGAACATTGAAAAAGTGCTGGTGCCAGGTTTTGAAGCCGAGCCCGGCGAAAGAGCCGAGCCGCTGGCCATGGGTCGCCAGACCATCTGGGGCGGCCTCGGCAAGCCCCCGAGCCGCGAAGTGATGCAGGCTGCCGCCAAGGCAGCACGCAGCGAAATGATGCAGCGCATTCGTGACACCAAAGGCTCCCAGCCTGCGCGTGGCGCGAATGGCGGTGGTAACGGCAGCGGTAATGGCGGCGGCAACGGCCGCGGACGCGGCCCCGCCGGTGGCGGCAATGGCAGTGGCAATGGCAGTGGGCGCGGCCCGCGCACCCCCAACCCAGGCCAGCCTCGCCAGAATTCGGGTTATTCGCAAGGCGGTCAGCCTGCCCAGCCAAGGCATGCGCAGGCGCGGCAACGCGACGAGCAGCCCCGTGCGCCGAGGAATGACTCACGCAGCGAGCCACGCAATGACTTTGACAACCATCAGCCCGCAAGCCACGCCTCTTCCGGATTCCCATCATCCGGCCAACCCACTGGCAACCGCAACAACTTCCGGGGCAACCGCTCCGGCGGTGGCGGTGGCGGCGGCTCGGGTGGCACTGGTGGCCGGGGCAACGGGCCTCGTCGGCCAGGCGGTCCTGGCTCGTTTACTAGCCGATAAGGCTTACTCGGCGGTCTACGCGGTAGGCCGTCGCGCACCAGCCCGGCAACACGCCCGGCTGGTGGTGCAGGTGACGGATTCGTTCCACGGACTTACCGCACCGGCGGTCGATGACGTCTTCATCGCGCTGGGCACCACGATCAAGGTGGCGGGCAGCCGCGAGGCTTTTCGCCGCGTTGATTTTGATGCGGTGGTGGCAGTGGCACGCGCTGCTCGCGCCGCCGGCGCCACTCGCCTGGGTGTCGTCAGCGCCATGGGTGCTGATAGCCAGTCGCCGGTTTTCTACAACCGCGTCAAAGGCGAAATGGAAGATGCCGTTAAGGGCCTGGGGTTTGAGACCGTGGTGATCGCGCGTCCCTCCCTGCTCGCAGGCGACCGCGCCTCGCTGAGGCAGGCGCAACGCACCGGTGAAAAATGGGCGCTGGCCGCCGCGGCCTTGTTCAAACCGCTGATCCCGAACAATTACCGGGCTATCCCGGCTGCTGATGTGGCCACCGCCCTGATCACCGCTGTGCAGGCTGGCCAGCCCGGACGCCGCATACTGCTTTCAGGCGAGATGCAGCCTCGCTAAATTTTCCGGGCTTCTTGCGTCCTCAGCCCTGCACGAACAGGGTCACCAGCGGATCCGGCCCCACCTGGCGGCTCCAGTGGCCATGCACTGCCGCGTCAAAGGTGGCGCCCGGCGGAAGCACGTCGGCCGAATAAAAATGCTCACCGGGTTTGAACACCCGCGACACCCCGCCCTGCAGACCAATCTCCATCTGGCCACCCAGAATGACGACCCACTGCGGCGTCCCCGTGCAATGAAACTGGCTGCGAAACCCGACCGGGCTGTGGCGTAGCTGGTAGCCTGTGGATGGAAGCACCGGCGACAGCAGGGCTTGCGGCGAGCCCTCCGTCAATGCGATCGCTTCCTCGCGGAATTTCGCGCGGCCATCGGTGTCGGTGTAAAGGGTGACTTTGGTGAAGGTGGTCAATGAAATCTCCGGTGTCGTCTTGGGGTAGCCATCAGGGTCGGGGCTGCGCGCATTGTCATGCCGCCGCAGGCGCATTGAAATCGATGAGCACTTTCAGCGCCCGGCCCTTGTCGCCCGCCAGCTTGAAGGCGTCCGCCGCCTGATCGAACTTCAGGGTGTGCGTGATCACCGGCCGGCCGTCGATGAGGCGCTGGTTGAGAAAGCGCACCGCGACCGCAAACTCCTGATGAAAACGGAAGGTGCCGCGCACATCCAGTTCCTTGGCTACCAGCAGGTTCATCGGCATGCTGATATCGCCGCCCAGGCCCACGATCACAACCACGCCGCGCGGCGCCATCACGTCCAGCCCGCCGCGCAAGGCCTTGTCGCTGCCGGAAGCTTCGAACATCACCTCGATCATGCCCTTGTTGAGCGCGTAGGGTGCCAGGCCGCCAGGCTGGCGGGCGAGGTTGATGGTTTCATCCGCGCCCAGCGTTGCGGCGCAGGCCAGGGGCACGTCGGCAATGTCGGCTGCAATGATGTGCGCCGCGCCGGCACGCCGCAGGCCGGCGATCAACAGCAAGCCGATCGGACCGCAGCCCGTGACCAGCACACGCTTGCCGAACACCGAGCCGGCGCGCGCGATGGCATGCAGGCCGACCGACAGGGGCTCGGCCAGCGCCGCTTCGGCCAGCGGCAGGTCGTCGGCGACCAGGTGGGCCTGGCTGGCATCGATCACCAGGTGCTCGCGGAACGCACCCTGCACGTGGGGAAAGCGCATGGCACTGCCGTAAAAGCGCATTTCCATGCAGTGGTTCTGCAGACCCAGGTTGCAATAGTGGCAGGTGCCGCAGGGCCGCGAGGGTGACACCGCAATGCGCTGGCCAACCCGGAATTGTGTGACGGCGCTGCCCACCGACTCGATCACCCCCGACACCTCGTGCCCCAGCACCATGGGCTCTTTGATGCGCACCGTGCCAAAGCCGCCGTGCTGGAAGTAGTGCAGGTCCGAGCCGCAGATGCCGCCATAGGCAATGCGCACGCCGAGCTCGGTCGGGCCCGGCTGGTCGGACACGAACGTGTCAAAGCGCAGATCCAGCGGAGCGTGGCAAACAAGTGCGCGCATGAATTTCTCCTCAAATAGCAAAGTCGGTCAAAAAGTCAAAGAGTCAAAAAATTAAAAAGTTAAAGACTCAGAGGGTGGCGGTCACGCCGCCGTCGACGTACAGGATGTGGCCGTTGACGAAGCTCGATGCATCGCTGGCCAGGAACACCGCCGCGCCGCCCAGGTCTTCAACGTTGCCCCAGCGCCGGCTGGGCGTGCGTCCGATCAACCAGGCGTTGAACTGCTCGTCGGCCACCAGCTTCTCGTTGAGTTCTGTCCTGAAATAGCCGGGCCCGAGGCCGTTGACATTGATGCCAAGCGGACCCCAGTCAATCGCCATGCCTTTGGTCAGCATCTTGACCGCCCCCTTGCTCGCCGTATAGGGTGCGATGTTGGGCCGGCCCAGCTCGCTTTGCACCGAGCAGACGTTGATGATCCTGCCGCGACGGCGCTCTATCATTTTGCGTGCCACCGCCCGGCCCATGAAGAACACGCTGTCGACGTTGGTGCGCATCAGCTCATGCCACTGCTCGGTGGAAAATTCGTGCAGGGCCATGCGGCGCTGCATGCCCGCGTTGTTCACGAGAATCTCGATGGCGCCGAGGGTGCTCTCGATATCCTGCACCGCGGCCTCTACGGCCTCGGCCTGCGTGACATCAAACATCCGCGTGTGGACCTGCAGCCCTTCGCTGCGCAGCACGCCTGCAGCCTGTTCCAGCCTGCCGGCGTCCCGGCCATTGAGAACCAGCGTGGCGCCGGCCTGCCCAAGCGCGCGCGCCAGCGCAAAACCGATGCCGGCGGAAGATCCGGTGATCAGCGCGAGCCGGCCGTCCAGCCGGAAGGGATTCGAAGTACCCATGGAAGTGCTCGTGGGAGTGCTCATGAAAATGCTCATTCAGTGCGGTGAGGAAACCGTCATCGCCACGGCAGCGGCAATGACATCGGGGGGGGTTGTGATGTTGAAGGCCAGTGCGTTCTCGCTGGCGTCGGGCGCCTCGAGTGTCGCCAACTGGCTGTCCAGCAAGGTGGCCGGCATGTAGTGTCCAGCGCGCTGCGCCATTCGTTCGGCCAGCAGGGCCCGTTCGCCATGTAGGTACACAAAACGCACGGCGGGCGAGCCCTGGCGCAGCACATCGCGGTAAGAGCGTTTCAGGGCTGAACAGGAAAGCACCAGGCCACGCCCCGCGAGGCGCGCCTCGCGGATACGGCTGGCCAGCACCCCGAGCCAGCCCTCGCGGTCGGCATCGGTCAACGGTACGCCGGCGGCCATGCGCGCCACGTTCTCGGCCGAGTGGAGTTCATCGCCCTCGATAAACTCCAGTTCGAGGCGGGCGGCGAGCTGGAATGCAACAGTGCTCTTGCCGCAGCCGCTGACGCCCATCACGACAAAAATATCGGGCTCCATCACATGCGAAACGAAAGTGCGCTCTCCGCTTTCTTCAGTCAACCCGGTTGCCGCTGGCAGCATCGAACACATGGGCCTTGTTGGGCGCGATCTCCAGCATGACAAGCTCGTCCGGCTGGACATTGGTTCGCCCATGCATCACGACGATCAGCTGTTCATCGCCCACTTGCAGCAGCAGCTCGGTCTCCGCGCCGGTTGGCTCCACCACGATGACCTTGGCCGCGATGCCCTCGCCCGTGGTTGAAATCTTCAGGTCGCCCGGCCGGATGCCATAGTGCACCGCCTGCCCGTCGCGGCCCTGCTGGAGCGTGCCTACCGGCCAGCGGCTGCCCTGGGCCTCGACCCAGCCGCCGCCCTCGCCCTGACGCAATACACCGTTGAGCACGTTCATCGCCGGCGAGCCGATGAACTGCGCTACAAACAGGTTGGTGGGCCGGTCGAACAGTTCCAGCGGCGTGCCGATCTGCTCGATGATGCCGTCATGCATGACCACGATGCGGTCGGCCATGGTCATGGCTTCGATCTGGTCGTGCGTGACGTAGACCGTCGTGGTCTTGAGCCGCTGGTGCAGCGCCTTGATTTCAGCGCGCATGGCCACGCGCAGCTTGGCATCCAGGTTGGAMAGCGGCTCGTCAAACAGGAAAACCTTGGGGTCGCGCACGATGGCCCGGCCCATCGCGACCCGCTGGCGCTGACCACCCGAGAGTTCACGGGGAAAGCGATCCAGCAAGGGGTCAAGGTTCAGGATGCGCGCCGCATCGCCAACGCGCTTGTTCGTCAGGTCGGCTTCCGCCTTGCGCAGCTTCAGGCTGAAAGCCATGTTGTCGCGCACCGTCATGTGCGGATACAGCGCGTAGCTCTGGAACACCATCGCAATGTCGCGGTCCTTGGAGTCGAGGTCGTTGACCATCTTGCCGTCGATGGCAATCTTGCCACCGCTGATTTCCTCCAGCCCGGCCAGCATGCGCAGCAAGGTCGACTTGCCGCAGCCCGAGGGGCCCACCAGCACGACGAACTCGCCATCGGCAATGTCGAAGCTGATGCCGTGGATGATCTTGACCTTGCCGAAATTCTTTTCAATTTTCTGGAACGATACGGATGCCATGTGGCTGCCCTTTCTTGCTCAGCTCTTGACAGCGCCGGCCGTGAGGCCCGACACCATGTAGCGCTTGAATGTGTAATAGATTGCCGCCGGCGGCAGCGCGTAGATCAGGCCTGTCGTCATCAGCAGTTCCCACGGCGAATCGTCGGCCGACAGGAAGTTGCCGAGCGCCACGGCCAGGGTGACACTGGTGTCGTTGGACAGCAGCAGGAACGCATACAGGTACTCGTTCCACGCCAGCAGCAACGCGTACGTACCCACGGCAACGAGCGATGGCACCATCAGCGGCAGGTAGACCAGGCGGAAAAGCTGCAGCGCCGTGGCGCCGTCCATCTTGGCCGCCTCGTCGAGTTCGTACGGCAGCTTGTCGGAGGCCTGCTTGAGCACCCAGATGCAATACGGCGAGGCGATCGTCACCATCGCCAGGATCAGCGCCCACTGGCTGTTGAGCAAGCCGTAGTTGCCCATGGTCTTGTACATGGGCACGGCCAGGAACGCCGCCGGAATGAAGTAGGTGAACAAGGCCATGTTCATGACCGTGCGGCCGCCGGGAACCCTGAGCCGGCTGATCGCAAACGCTGCCGCCGTAGACACGGCCAGCGTCAGGAAACCGACCGACAGCGCAATCACCAGCGAGTTGCCCATCTGCACCCAGAAGTGGTCGAGGTAGAAGTGCTTCTGGTGAAAAACAAAAGAGAAGTTGTCCAGCGTCGGGTTCTTCGGCCAAAGTCGGCCCGAGGTCGCCTGGTCGCGCGGCGAGATGGCGAACAGCACCATGTGGTAGATCGGCGTGATGGTCCACAGGAGCAAGGGAATGCCGACCAGCAGCAACCGGGCTTCGTTGGCGACCGCCTTGAGGGTGATGCGTTTCATTTGGAGCTCCGATGAGCCGCATCCAGGAGAGCGAATACGCCCTCGGAGGCAGCGTAGTAAGCGCGACGGTTGACATTTTTCCGCAGGGCCGCCCCAAGGAAAAAACGGCCCCCTCGGGGGGCAGCGCAGTACGCGCAGCGACAAGCGTGGGGGTTCATTTCGAGAGCCGTTTCATCATGAAATAGACCAGCGGCAGCACCAGCGGCAGCGCCACGACGATGGAAGCCAGCGACAGGTCGACCTGGTCCAGCCGCAGGTAGCGGATGCCCAGCGTGGCCAGAACGTGCGTCAGGTCAGCCGGCCCGCCGCCCGTGAGCAGGTACACACTGTTGAAATCGCCCAGCGTCCAGATCATCGACAAAATGGTGGACGTCAGGTACAGCGAACGCATGGACGGCCAGGTGATGAAGCGGAACTTCTGCCAGCGCGAAGCGCCATCCACCGACGCCGCCTCATATTGTTCGGCCGGAATCGCCATGCGGCCGGCCAGCAGGATCAGGGTCCAGAAGGGCAGCGATTTCCAGATGTGGGCCAGCATGGAAAACGACAGCGCCAGCGTCGGATCATTGAGCCAGTTCGGGCCGTCGATGCCGGTCAGCTTGAAGATCAGGGTGTTGATCACGCCCCACTCGGGATTGAGCATGAAGCGCATCGACAGGATGGTCGGAATCGAGGGTACGGCCCAGGGCAGGATGAACACCAGCGACAGCCACTTGACCCACCAGCGCGTGTTCAGGAAGAACCCCGAGAGAAACAGCGCGACGATCATCTTCAGGTTGACCGAGACGACGATGAACACGACGCTGTTGACCACCGTGCGGAAAAAAATCGGATCGGCAAAAAGCCGTACATAGGTTTGCGGTTCCCGCGCCAGCCACAAACCGTAGCCTACCGGGTAAATCACAAACACCAGAAAAATCAGCAGGTACGGAATGACCAGGATCATTCCCCACCGTTCCCACGACGTCATGCCCTTGCTGGCAGACCCCGCTGACGGGCTCACCTGGTCTACAGTGATAGTGCTCATGGCATCGCTCCTCGCGCAACCGCTCCCACAAGGGGAACGGTTGCGCGACTTTCTTTAATGGACAGACTTGGCTCTTAGTTCGCGACGGTCTTGATGCGGGCGATCATTTCGTCGACCGCCTTGTCAACCGGCACTTTCTCGTTGAGAACCCGGTTCGCCGCCTTGGCCCAGACGTTCTCGTTGTTAAGAACGGTGAACTTGTAGTTCTTGGTGAACTCGAAATTCACCGTGCCGGCCGTGAACTGGTTGTACACGGCGGTGCGGTGCGGATCGGCTTTCCAGAACGGACGCTGCTGCGCCGCCTTCATCACCGGGAACCAGCGGCCCAGGGAGCCTTCGACGTACGGCGTGAGGTTTTCCTCCTGCAGCAGGAAGGCCACAAACTCCTTGGCGCGGGCCTTGTTCTTGGCCTGGTTGAACACCACACCGGTCTTGATCGCGGCACGATAGACCATCTTGCTGCCGTCAGGCTTGTTCGGGAAGCCGGCGGTGCGGATGCGCTCGGTGTAGTTCTTCTTGGCAACTTCGCGGTCCTCGGGCTTGAGTGCCGCGTTATTCATGTCATCAAGCCACTTCGCGGCGATGGAGATCGTGGCGTTGTGGGTCAGGATGGTGGTCTTGTTGTGGAACGCGACGTTGTTGTCCGGGTCTTTCCAGCTGGTGGAAGACGGTGGGGTGCAACCCTTGGTATACGGCTGGGTATAGTCGGTCAGCGCCGCGATCAGCCCGGCGCGCACCTTGGGATCATCGACCAGCAGCTTGCCGCTGTCACTGACCAGGCTCACGTTATGGGCATCCATGAACGTCAGGAAGGAGTAGAACGAGTCGCTGGAGTCCACACCCAGTGGCTGGCCAATGCCAAAGGTACGGTTGCCGGTTTTCTGACGGTACGCCGGCTGCACCTTGTCGCACCAGAAAGACCAGTAGTCCTTCCAGGCTGTCGGGATGTCCGACTCCTTGAAGCCAGCCTCGGCCAGCATGTCGGCCCAGTACTGGATGTGCATGGTCTGCTGCTTGATCGGGAAGGCGTAATAGGCCCGCGTCTTGGCAACGTCGTTGTACAGGAAGGCGGTTTCGACCGTGTTGGGCGCAAAGCGCGCACGGATCGGGCTGATCACGCTGCTGATGTCTTCAAGCTTGCCGTCAAAGGCCCACTTGCCCGTGACCTGGAAATCGTAGACGTCGGCATACGCCACGTCGGGCGGGTTGCCGGAGTCGAGCGCCGCCACGGTCTTCGGAATCATGTCCTGGATCGGGTATTGCGAGAGCTCGACCTTGACACCCTTGTGCTTGTCTTCATACTTCTTGATGGCCGCAAACAAGGCATCATCCTCGGCCTTGTAGAAGCCTTTGACCCACCAGATGGTGAGTTTCTCCTGGGCTGCTGCATGGCCGCCGGCTAAAAGCGCCGTGGTCATGAACGCCGCTGTGGCAAGTAGTTTGAACTTCATCGACAGTCTCCTTCTTTGGTTGGTGAGGAAAGGCTTGCGGGAATCAGGCCGCCTTCAGCGGCAAAGCGGGTCGGTGGACGCGGGGCAGGCGGCGGCGCGAACCAAGCACCTGCTCGATGTCCTTGTGCGCCCCTTCGATCAACACCAGCACGGCGCGCTCGGCCTTGGCCGGATCGCGCGCCACCACGGCATCGAGCACAGCACGGTGCAAGGGCAGCGAGCTGCGCGGACCGTCCTTTTTGCTCGTGGAAATTTCGAAACTGGTGCGCAGCAGCGCGCCCAGCGCCTTGCTCATCTGCACCAGCATGCGGTTGTGCGAGGCACGCAACAGCCCCTGGTGAAAACGCAGGTCGCTGGTCACATAGTCGCCGCCACCCATCACGGCGCGGTGCATGCCGGCATAGGCCTCTTCGATTTCAGCAATGTCGGCATCGGTAGCACGGGTCGCCGCCAGCTTCACGGCCGCCGGCTCCACCACCAGGCGCAGGTCCTGCAGGTCGCGGATGAACTCGGGTGACAGGCCGGCGCGCGACTGCCACGCAATCACGTCAGGGTCGAACCAGTTCCATTGGTCGGACGGCAGCACATGCGTGCCGACTTTGGGGCCGGTATGGATCAGACCCTTGGCAACCAGCGACTTGACGGACTCGCGCACCACCGTGCGGCTGACACCCAGCTGCTCGCACAGCACCGGCTCGGGCGGGATCGACTGGCCGACCGCATAGCGGCCCGCGACAATGGCTTCGCCTAGCAGGTCTACCGTGTTGCCGTGGACGTTTTTGATCATGTGCTGGAAGTGAATTTCGTTGCTATCATATGATGATTAGAAGCCTGAAAACCTATGGAAAACCCGAGGCTTTTACTGGCATTCGGGTACTGGCGTGAGCAGGGGTTCACCGGCAAAATGGGCGCGCAGATTGGCCGCGGCCAGATCGGCCATGGCGCCGCGTGTCTGCCGCGTGGCGCTGCCAATGTGCGGCGCCAGCACCACGTTGTCCATGGCCCACAGCGCGGGCGGCACGTTCGGCTCGTTTTCGAATACATCCAGGCCGGCACCGGCGATCACGCCCTGCTGCAGCGCTTCCACCAGCGCCGCTTCATCGACCACCGAGCCGCGCGCCACATTGATCAGGTAGCCCTGCGGGCCCAGCGCCTTGAGTACATCGGCATTGATCAATTTGCGGGTGCCGGCGCCGCCGGGCGTGATCAGCACCAAAAAATCAACCTCGGCCGCCAGCGCCTGCGCTCTCGGGTAATAGGCATAGGCCAGTTCCGCCTTGCGGCTGCGGGCGGTGTAGGCCACCGACATGCCGAAAGCCTCTGCGCGGGTGGCGATGGCCTGCCCAATGCGGCCCAGACCCACGATGCCCAGCCGCGCCCCAGATACCTTGCGCGCCAGCGGCATCGGTCCCTCCGGCCAGCGGCCGCTGCGCACATACTGGTCGGCTTGCGGTATGCGGCGCGCCACGCTCAGCATCAAGCCGATCGCCAGATCGGCCACGTCGTCATTCAGCACGCCGGGCGTGTGCGTCACCTGGATGTTGCGCTCCAGCGCCGCTGCGACATCCACGCCGTCGTAACCCACGCCCATGATGGAAATCATTTCCAGCGCAGGCAACTGCGCCATCAGCGAACGCGGCACCCTGGACTCGCCGCTGCCGACGATGGCGCGGATACGTCCGGCGGCAGCGGCAAACGCCGCCACGTCGGTTTGATGGATTTGTTCATGCACGACAAAGACCTCGCGCAGGGGCTCGATCAGGTAAGGCGGCAGCTTGGCGACGGCCAGGATTTCGGGTTTGGGCAAGGGAATCTCCTCAGTTCAACAAGCTTGACGAATTGCCATAATGGGGCATTAGGTCTTATCATCATACGATTGAGTCCCGATTGACATCCATGCAAACCCTGAATCCTTTACGGAAACTTTTACGGAAACGCAGCACATCATGAGTAACCAGACACCCAAAAAGAAACCCGAAGAATTACGCAGCCAGCAATGGTTTGGGCGGCAGGACCGCGACGGCTTTGCCTACCGCAGCTGGGTCAAGGGCAAGGGCGTGCCACATGACCAGTTCGACGGCCGCCCCGTCATCGGCATCTGCAACACCTTCAGCGAACTCACCCCCTGCAACAGCCACTTCCGCACGATTGCGGAGCAGGTCAAGATCGGCGTGTACGAGGCCGGCGGTTTTCCGCTGGAGTTTCCGGTGATGTCGCTGGGCGAGACCCTGCTGCGCCCGACCGCCATGCTCTACCGCAACCTGGCCAGCATGGACGTGGAAGAAAGCATTCGCGGCAACCCGATTGACGGCGTGGTGCTGCTGATGGGCTGCGACAAGACCACCCCCGCCCTGGTCATGGGCGCCTCCAGCGTCGACCTGCCCACGGTCGGTGTCAGCGGCGGCCCCATGCTCAGCGGCAAGTGGCGCGGCCAGGAGCTCGGCTCCGGCACCGGGGTATGGAGCATGAGCGAGCAGGTACGCGCCGGCACACTCAAGCTGCAGGATTTCTTTGAGGCCGAGAGCTGCATGCACCGCAGCCATGGCCACTGCATGACCATGGGCACGGCCTCCACCATGGCCAGCATGGTCGAAGCGCTGGGCATAGGCCTGCCCGGCAACGCCGCCTACCCCGCGGTGGACGGCCGGCGCAACGTGCTGGCCCGCATGGCCGGTCGGCGGGCGGTCGAGATGGTGCACGAAGACCTCACGCTCTCCAAGATCCTGACACGCGAAGCGTTTGAAAACGCTATCAAGACGCTGGCGGCCATTGGCGGCTCCACCAACGCCGTGATTCACCTGATTGCCATTGCCGGGCGCATTGGCGTGAAGCTGACGGTCGACGACTTTGACCGGCTGGCCAGCGAACTGCCCTGTCTCGTCAACCTGCAGCCCTCCGGCAAATACCTGATGGAAGATTTCTGTTACGCCGGTGGCCTGCCGGTGGTGATGAAGGAAATTGCGCAGCACCTGCACACCGATGTCATCACGGCCAACGGCAAAACCATTGGCGAGAACATCGCCGACGCCGAGAACTACAACACTGACGTGATCATGCCGCTGAGCACGCCATTCAAGGACAAGGCGGGCATTGCCGTGCTGCGCGGCAACCTCTCGCCGCGCGGCGCCGTCATCAAGCCCAGCGCCGCCACGCCCGAACTGATGGTGCATAAGGGCCGTGCGGTGGTGTTTGAAACCATTGAAGACTTTCACGCACGCATTGATGACGAGGACCTCGACATCGACGAGAACTGCGTGATGGTGCTGAAAAATTGCGGCCCCAAGGGTTACCCCGGGATGGCCGAGGTAGGCAACATGCCGCTGCCGCCCAAAGTGCTGCGCAAGGGCATCACCGACATGGTGCGCATCAGCGATGCCCGGATGAGCGGCACCGCTTACGGTACCGTCGTGCTGCACACGGCGCCCGAAGCGGCGGCGGGCGGCCCGCTGGCGCTGGTCCAGAACGGCGACATCATTGAACTCGACGTACCCAACCGCCGACTGCACCTGCACGTGAGCGACGAAGAACTCGCCAAACGCATGGCCGACTGGAAGGCACCGGCGCCGCCGCTGACGTCCGGCTACTGGAAACTTTACATTGACCATGTGCTGCAGGCCGACGAGGGCGTGGACCTGGACTTCCTGGTGGGCAAGCGCGGCGCTTTTGTCCCGAGGGATAATCACTGACTTTTCCCGCGAGGCAATCACTGCATTGCCTTGCGCCGCAAGCACCGGTCGGCGCCGCGCTGGCAGTTACCATGGGTGCAGCTGGCGCGTCCCGGCCCCCATCACAAGCCTGAAGGACGCCCCGGCCGCTGTCTTTTTCAGGAAGTTCAATGCAAGCCAGGAAATTTAATGGTGTCGCACATGGCGACACCATCACCCAATTCAACCCGATCCATACGGGAAGCATCAAAAACCGGTGCGGCCTGATCGGCGCCGCATCGCCGTCGCTCCCCCCGCGCGCGAGGACCTTGCCATGAGCCCCCTGCTGGCGGTTGACTGGGGCACGTCCTCGCTGCGCGGTGCGCTGCTGGCGCCCGATGGCCAGGTGCTGGAAGAGCGCGCCTTTGCGCGCGGCATCCTGACCGTCGCGCCAGGTGAGTTTCCAGCGGTGTTTGACAGCTGCTTTGGCGCATGGATGAACCCGAAAACGCTGTGCCTGATCTCCGGCATGGCCGGCAGCCAGCAAGGCTGGCTGGAGGCGCCCTACTGCCCCTGCCCTGCGGGCTTCGACAGCATTGCCGGTCAGCTTGCGTGGGTGGAGCCGGGCCGCATCGCCATCGTGCCCGGCTTGTGCATTGAAGCCGGCGGTGTACCTGACGTGATGCGCGGAGAAGAAACGCAGGTGTTCGGCGCCCTGCAACTGCTGCGGCTGGACAACGCCCGGCTGGTATTGCCCGGCACGCACAGCAAATGGGTCACCGTCAGCAATCGCCGCGTCACGGATTTTTCAACCTGGATGACCGGCGAGTTGTACGCCCTGCTGCGCCAGCACTCCATCCTGGCGCGTACGCTGCCGGCCACCGATCCCGCTCCCGACGCTGCAGCCTTTGAGCAGGGTGTCGCCCATGCCTTGCGCAGCCAAGGCCTGCTGCACACGGCGTTCAGCACGCGGACCCTGTCGCTCTTCAAGCGCATGGCCACCGACGCATTGCCCAGCTACCTGTCGGGGCTGGTCATTGGCGAAGAACTGAAGTCCCAAACCCTGCAACGCGGCGATACCGTGGTGGTCATGGGCGCGCCAGCGCTGACCGCCCGTTATGAGCAGGCGCTTGCGCAGCTGGGTGTCACGGTCCAGCGCGTCGGCGACGGCGCCACCTGGCGTGGCCTGCGCGCCATTGCCGACACCCTGCCCCACCCTTGAAAGCCACACCAGACACCATGAACGCCCATCAAAAATTCTCCAATGCCCTGCAGACTGTTCCACTGGTCGCCATCTTGCGCGGACTGCAGCCAGCAGAGGCCCTGCCGGTCGGCCAGGCCCTGGTGTCCACCGGCTGGACACTGATTGAAATCCCCCTGAATTCGCCGCAGCCGCTGGACAGCATTGCGGCCATGGCGAGCGCGTACCCTCAGGCGTTGGTCGGCGCCGGGACCGTGCTCACGCCTGACGACGTGCGCAATGTGCAGGCGGCCGGCGGCCAGCTGATCGTCTCGCCCAACTYCAACCCCGCGGTCGTGCGTGAGGCCGCGCGTCTGGGCATGGTCTGCCTGCCTGGCGTGATGACGGCCAGCGAGGCGTTTGGCGCGCTGGAGGCTGGCGCCAGCGGCCTGAAGATTTTCCCCGCCGAAATGATCACGCCCGCCGTGGTGAAAGCACTGCGCGCGGTGTTGCCGGCCAGCACCGTGGTGCTGCCGGTGGGCGGCATCACGCCCGACAACATGGGCCCTTACCTCGCGGCGGGCGCCAACGGCTTTGGCATCGGCTCCGCCCTGTACAAACCCGGCACGCCAGCCGCCGACGTGGCAGAAAATGCCTTGAAATTCATGGCAGCCTGCGCTGGTACTATCCGGGCATGAACGCTCCAACACCCAGCCCATCCTCCCTCATTTCATTCGGGCTGGCCGGCCGCGTCTGTATCGTTACCGGTGGCGCACAGGGCATTGGCGAGGCCTGCATCAGGCGCTTTGCGCGCGAACAAGCCAAGGTCGTCATTGCCGATATCGACGACGCCAGAGGCGCTGCGCTGGCCCGTGAAGTGGGTGGCCTGTATGTGCACTGCGATGTGGGCGACAAGACCCAGGTCGATGCACTGGTGGCGCAAACCATCGCCGCGCACGGCCGCATTGATGTGCTGGTAAACAATGCCGGCATTTTCCGGGCCGCCGATTTTCTGGACGTCACGGAAGCCGACTTCGACGCGGTCCTGCGCATCAACCTCAAAGGCTCATTTCTCGTGGGCCAGGCCGTGGCGCGCGAAATGGCCAAAACCGAAGCAAGACCAGGCGTCGGCGGGTCCGCCTCGCGGGGCAGCATCGTCAACATGAGCTCGGTCAATAGCGTGCTCACGATTCCCACGATTGCCAGCTACAACGTCAGCAAGGGCGGCATCAACCAGCTCACGCGTGTGATGGCGCTGGCGCTGGTGGACAAAGGCATACGCGTCAATGCCGTGGCCCCCGGCACCATCGCCACCGATTTGGCTGCCAAAGCCGTGCTGACCAGCGAAGAGGCCAAAGCCCGCATCATGAGCCGCACGCCGATGAAGCGCCTGGGTGAACCGTCGGAAATTGCCGACACGGTCGCCTACCTGGCCAGCGATGCCGCCAGCTACATCACCGGTGAAATCGTGATGGTTGACGGAGGACGGATGACGCTGAATTACACCGTGCCGGTCTGAGGAGCAAGCACGCTCGCGGCAGGTTTGCGTTCCTGTGCTGCCCGGCCGGAAGCAGGGCATCAAACGACAGGCGCACGCGCCATTTTGAACGGGCCGGCTCCAGCAGTGCGCCAGAACCCGCACCCGTATCTGGAAAGACTGGAAAGACGCCAACTCTGCCTGATTTTTTTGAGTTATGGCGCTTGTCCTGTACACGCATGATCCGATTCCGCCGTTATGGAGGTATCCGCAAAATGCGAGGAATCCATCACCATGCAAGTTCACGCAGAACAAGTCAAACGGGTCGATAAAGCACACCGCGCCGACGAGCAAATATTGCTGCTGGCAGAGGTCGATTTCAAGTGGCTCATGGCTGGGCTCGGCTGGTGGATTGACGCGGCCCGCTTTCATAGCGACCCGGCCTATGCCGCCGGCCTCCTGCGATTGGCCATGGCATCACCTTCTTTTGCGCTGCGGGACTGTGCCGCTTCGTTGCAGGCTCAAATGAGCCGCCCTGCTGCATGCAACGCCGGGCGAGCCGGCCCCTGACGAGCCACGATCCAGATATACAGACACCAACATACCGGAACCTTGACCAGGGAGAGTTGCGGCCTCAGTCACAGCACCCGGCCTGCTCCTGCTGCGGCGGGCACTTGACGGAGCCGTAGGAGCAATAAACGCAGCAGTCGCCAGCCTTGGGCCTCAGCATCGCCTTGCAGTTTTCGCATTCTAAAAAAAACTGGCAGGCACCGGTTGGCATGGTCTCCCGTTTTGCATGGCCGCAAAGCGGACACGTCAGGATCGACTCAAGGATTGGCGTGTTCATGCGGACGGCCCCATCGCGCGATCCCGATTGCCTGGGTCCTGAAAAGGCAGGTCCTGGGGCCCGGAGCACTACTCGCCCGTCGCCGGATGACCCGTCACCCTTTCACGCCCGCAATGTAGTGTTCGAGCTGCTGGATGATGAAACTCTGCTCGGAAATGATGTCCTTGACCAGATCACCGATGGAAACCAGGCCGATGAGCTTGCCATTGTCTATGACGGGCAAGTGGCGAAGGCGCTTGTCTGTCATCAGCGCCATGCATTCCTCGTTGGTATGGCCGGGGCCCACGTACTGCACCGGTGAACTCATGATGTCGCGCACCGGCGTTTCCCTGGACAAGCGGTCCACCAGGAGCATTTTCCGCGTGCAATCGCGTTCGCTGATGACGCCCACGAACTCTTCGCCGTCCAGCACCAGGAGCGCACCGAGGTTCTTCTCCGCCATCAGCTTGACGGCATCCCGTACCGGCGCCGACGGGGAGACGGTGTAGACCTTGTGATCTGCCTTCGACTTGAGGATTTGTGCAACGTCTTTCATGGCTTTTCCTTCGCGGTCTGCAGCCGTTGAACACCATCACGCGCCATCACGGCGACGGGTGCGGGTAAGCTGCTTCCCGACCCGAATAAAGCGCTCACGCGGATCACCCGCATCGCATCCACCACGGCGGTCACATCTGGCAACCAGTGATGATCGCCTCTCAATTTCATTCTAGGTGTCGTCATGCCCCTCGTCAAACGGGCTCAGCGGCCCCCGCACTGCAACCCGACAGATCCAGACATGAACGCATGCCTTCGCGTCCCTGGTGGCGTTGCCAAGCCCTGTCGGCGTGCCCGCATGCGGAGTCGAAAATCCATTAAAAAACCGCGCCATCAGGGGGCATAAAATTTCGTATGACCTCTGACCTCACCGCAGCTGATAAAACGACGTCGCCCGGGGCGGCCGCCGGCCTTTTCACGGATGACATTCACACCGTCCGCTGCGCCTGGTGCCAGGCCACGCCGCTGTATCGCCACTACCACGACAGCGAGTGGGGTTTCCCGGTGGCGGACGAGCGCCGGCTGTTCGAAAAAATCTGCCTTGAGGGTTTTCAGGCGGGCCTGAGCTGGCTGACCATCCTGAACAAGCGCGAGGCCTTCCGCAGCGCTTTTGCCAATTTCGAGGCGGAACAGGTGGCCGAATTTGGCGAGAGTGACGCCAAGCGCCTGCTCGGCGATGCCGGCATCGTGCGGCACGCCGGCAAGATTGCCTCGACCATCAACAACGCCCGGCGTGTGATCGAACTGCGCCGCGAATTCGGATCGCTGGGCGCCTTTGTCTGGCGGCTGGAGCCCGAGGCGGCCAGCCGGCCCGAGCGCATCACGCAGGAAGCCGTCAGGGCCATGCCGGTTTCAGCCGCCGCCACCGCGCTGTCAAAGGACCTCAAGAAACGCGGCTGGACCTTTGTGGGGCCGACCACGCTATATGCCTTCCTGCAGGCCATGGGTCTGGTCAATGATCATCTGGAGGGCTGCGCCAGCCGGCAAAAGGCCTTGGCCGCCCGGGCAGCGTTCAAGCCCCCGTGCTAGTGCAGTGTTGCATGCTTGATGGGACAAATAAAAGCGATGGATTTTGGGTCAGGGCAAGGCGCAAACCACAGCGATACCCGAGGTATCGCGCGGATTTGCAACGCCGCCATGACGCAAAAGACGCGGTTTTATGTTCCAGATAGCATGCAACACTGCACTACCGTGAGGCCCCGCGTGGCATCCGCCCGCCCGGCCCCGCCCCTTCCTCCCTGCTATAGCCAGCGTGCGCGCTTGAAGCGCCGGTAGAGCAGCGCGCAGGCAATGGCAATCATGCCCAGCGCCATCAGATAGCCGTAGCGCCACTTGAGTTCGGGCATGTTTTCAAAGTTCATGCCCCAGATGCCCGCAAACGCGGTGCACACCGCAAAAATACTGGCCCAGGCCGCCAGGCGTTTGGTGACTTCACTCTCTTCAATCGTGACCATCGCCAGGTTGACCTGGATAGCCGTGCCAATGGTGTCCCGCATGTTGTCAATCAATGCATTGATGCGCGTCAGGTGGTCACCCACATCGCGAAAATACTCCTGCACGCCGGCGCAGATATGCGGCACCCGGCCACCATGCAGCTTGCTTGCGCCTTCCAGCAGCGGCGCCACCGCATGCTTGAGCACCATCACCCGGCCCTTGAGCTCATACAGCCGCTCGATGTTGGAGCGGGCCGAGTCTTTTAAAAAGATGTCCCGTTCGATGATTTCCAGCTCGGTCTCGAGCTGGTCGATGATGGGAAAGTAGCGGTCCACCACTGCATCCATCAGTGCATACAGCACAAAGCCGGAGCCATGCCGCAGCAGTTCGGGCTCCCCCTCGCAGCGAGCGCGTACACCCAGGAAGCCCTTCTGGCTGCGGTTGCGCACCGAGAGCACATAGTTGCTCCCGGTGAACACATCGACCTCGCCGATGTTGAGTTCGCCGGGATGGTCCGGCACCGGCTCGACCAGTTGCAGCACGGAAAACAGCGAAGCGCCATACTCCTCGATTTTGGGCCGCTGATGGCCATGCCGCGAATCTTCAACCGCCAGCTCATGCAGTCCGAATTCATGCTGCATTTCCTCGAGTTCTTCCGGCGTGGCGTCCTGCAGCGCCACCCATACAAAGGCATCGGGGTGCGAAAGATATTCGCTGATCTCGCTGACGGGAATGTCAGCCAGTTTGGTGCCGTTCTGGTAGACCACGCAATTGATGAGCATAGGAGGCGTCGCCGGAATAAGCAGGTTAGGTTGGGACGATTCTGGCACACCGAAGCGGGCTGGCGTGACAGGGACAGCCCTATGCCCTGACCACCGCCTACCCTCTCACGCCCGCAGGCTCACCCGGACTGGAAACGGCGCAGCAGCGTTGCCGTGCTGCACGGCCAGCCGACCCGGCCGAACCAGGCCCCGCCAGCAATGGCAGCGGCAATGACCACGCCATAAACCACCAGCGCCGCGCCCTGTGCAACAAACACCTGAACCAGGCTGCCGCCCCAGCGGATGGCCAGCCAGCCGCCAAGGGCGGCGACCACCAGGCGCGCCAGGTTGCCCATCACGGGCCAGAGCAGGCGGGCCGCCCCCTGCGAGGCGAAATACAGCACGAGGCCGAGGCCGAAAAATCCATAGAGCGGACCGACCGCGCGCAGGTAAAGCGTTCCAGCCTCGAGCATGGCCGGATCGCTACCGAACAGCGAAAGCCAGGCCCGCGGAAATGCAGCCGCCACCAGACCGATCGATTCGGTCAGCGCAAAGGCAATGGCCGCGCCTGTCCAGGCCGCACGCAACGCGCGTTCATGTTGGCCCGCCCCCATGCAGGTGCCCACCATCGCGACCAGCGGCGCACCCAGGCCAAAAACCAGCGGTACCAGCAAATACTCCAGGCGTGACGCCGTGCCGTAACCGGCAATGGCCGCAGGTCCGAAGCCGCCTGCCAGAGATGTCGCGACCGCAATCGACAGATTGGTCGCTGCGGTGGAAATGGAACCAATCAGGCCAATGCGCAAAATGTCCCGGAAAAGGGGCCAGCGCAACTGGACGTTTTGGAACGAAGGCTTGAGCAGGCTGCGGCTCGACCCCAGGTACACAAGCAGCGCGATGCTGCCGGCGAGGTAATACAGCAACAGCGCAATCGCGCCCCCCGCAATGCCCAGCGCCGGAATCGGACCCCAGCCAAAAATCAGCAAGGGCGACAGCGGCACCAGCGCCAGAACGCCCGCGACCGTGACGTTGGCGGGCACGGCCATGTTGCCGGTACCGCGTATGACCGCCGCCAGCGAGTTGAACAGCCACACCAACACCGCGCCGGCGAACACCCAGTTTGAATAGACCAGCGCCGCCTGCAGCGAAGCGCCGCTGCCGCCCATCTGCACATACAGCCAGCGGCCGCCCAGCAACAGGCACAGGCTGAAGGCCAGGCCAAAACCCAGCGCGATCACCACGGCATGCAATACCAGCGCGTTGGCATCATCGCGCCTGTTGGCACCCAGCGCCCGGGCCACCGACGAGGCAATGCCCCCGCCCATCGCACCGGCCGAGGTCATCTGCATCAGCATCACGAGGGGAAACACCAGCGCCATGCCGGCCAGCGCATCGGTGCCCAGTTTTCCGACAAACCAGGTTTCGATCAGGCCCACCGCAGCCTGCGCGACCATCACCAGCACATTGGGCGCGGCAAGGCGCAGCAGCGTGGGGCCGATCGGCGCTTCCAGCAGGAGGCGCGTACGCTGGTCAATGCCTGTCATGCCGTTCCCCGCTTCAACCCATGAGCAAACCGTGAGTCAGCTCGGCCTGCGGGGCACGACCACCTTGTTGACAGAGATTTGCAGCACCTCACCGCGCTGGTTGCGCGTCTCGCTGCGCACCGTGGCCATGCCGCGGTCGGGCCTGGAACGCGACGGCACAATGCCGGTGATCTCGCTCTCGACCTGCAGGACATCCGTGGCGCGTGTGGGCCGGGGCCAGCTGAGTTCGACGCCGGCACCCACGATGCCGCCAGCAATCGGCAAGCCGCCGGTCACCAGCAAACGCATGGTCACGGCAGCGGTATGCCAGCCGCTGGCGGCCAGCCCGCCAAACAGGGTGGCCTTGGCCGCCTCCTCATCGAGATGAAAGGGTTGGGGGTCGAACTGCGTGGCAAAGGCCTTAATCTGCGCCTCGTCCATGGCGTGCTCGGCACTGGTGTATTTGTCGCCCACCTGGAGGTCTTCAAGGTAGAGCGCGGCTGAAGGAGAGGCGTTTGTCATGGGGTCTATTCCTATTCCTGATCGCTTATGGCGTCATGGCTTGATGGGTTGAAAGCGCGGTGGTCAGGCTGCCGCAGACATGGCGCGGCGAGGCAGACCGGCTTCGCGGATCGGCAGGTTCACCAGCGCAGCGCCGGCGGCCAGCACAATGTCGATGTACCAGACCCAGTCGTAACTGCCGGTCACCTGAAACACATAGCCGCCGAGGAAGGCGCCGAGAAAGCCGCCGACCTGGTGCGCCAGCATCACCACGCCAAACAGCATGGCCATGTTGGAGGTACCGAACATCTTGGCGACCAGCCCTGCCGTTGGCGGAACCGTCGAGAGAAAAGTTACGCCCATGACGGCCGCAAAGACCAGCATGACGGCCGGCGTTTTGGGCGCCAGCAGGAAGGCCAGCACGGCCAGACCACGCGTGGTGTACAGCAGGGCCAGCAGCGACTTCATGCGCCAGCGGCCGACAGCCCAACCCATCGCCAGGCTGCCGACGATGTTGAACAGGCCGATCATCGCGAGCGCCCAGCCGCCCACCTCGGGCGGCAGGCCGCAGGCCGCCACCACGCCCGGCAGGTGCGTGGCCAGGAAGGCGACGTGAAAACCGCACACCAGAAAACCCAGGCTGAGATAGAGGTAGCTGGGCGTGGCAAGCGCCTCGCCAATCGCCTGGCGCGCGCTGAGCGCCTTGGTGCCAGAGGCCGCTGCGGCCTGCGCGGCCAGGGCTTTCGAGTTGCCCTTGAGCGTCCACACCGCCGGCAGCGCCAGCAGCACCAGCACGCCAAGCCATTGCATCGCGCTGGCCCAGCCCACAGCGGCCGTCAGGCCAATGGCGATGGGCGCCATGGCGAACTGGCCGAAGGAACCGCCGGCGTTGACGATGCCGGTGGCCAGACCCCGTTTTTCAGGCGGCACCAGGCGCGTGCTCGCGGCCATCAGGACCGACGGACCGGCCATGCCGGCGCCGCCCGCGGCCAGTACGCCGATGGCAAAAATCAGGCCGGCCGTGCTGGTCATGAGCGGTGTGATGAAGGTGCCCACGGCGACCAGCAGCACACCGATGAAAATCACCCGGCCGGTGCCGATGCGGTCGGCCACGGCGCCGGCAAAGGGCTGTGTCAGGCCCCACCAGAGCTGGCCGAAGGCAAAAGCCAGGCTGATGCTGCCAATGCCCAATGCGGTCGACGTGTTGAGCGCCGACAGGAACAGGCCCATGGTCTGGCGCACGCCCATGGTGAGGGCAAAGACGCCGCCGGCTGCCAGCAACACCAGCCAGAGTGCGGCCTTGCGCGGGCCAGCGGTTTGGGGCTTATTCATCATCGGTTCCAGGTTCAGGTTCAGATTCAGTGGAGGACAGGAGCTCAAGCGATTCATTGATCAGCCTGTGCAAGGCCAGCACACGTTCGGCGCCCAGCCGCCGGTTCAGGCCTTCCTGCGCGACCTTCCAGCGCAGGCGGGCCTCTTCACGTTTGTTGCGACCTGCCGGCGTGATGGCCACAATGCGGCTGCGCGCATCGCTGCCCGCAGCCAGCTCAACCCAGCCCGCGTCAATCAGCGGCTTGAGGTTGCGTGTGAGGGTGGAGGCACTGAACTTCATGCTCTGCGCCAGTTCACCGGGACGCAGGGGCCCCAGCTTCAAAACATGGCTCAGCAACGAATACTGCGTGGTCTTGAGCCCCGCCTTGGCCATTTCAAGGTCATAGTGGTGAGCCACGCGCCGCATCAACTGGCGCAGCCTCAGGTTGGTGCAACCCTGAGCCTTCAACTCGGCTTCGATTGACAGGGATGATTTATCGCTCATAATTTGATTGTATCTACAACTGTTGCATATGCAAATTAAATGAACACAAAGACCCCACAAGACACGTTGACACAATGGATGGAACAAAGCGCAGCAGTGCGCGCCCGCATGCTGGCGGGCGGTGGCAAGCCAGGCCTTGCTGGCCCCGAACAGGTGGCGGGCAAGACCGGCATGGAGGTGATGCAGGCCATGCTGGCCGGTGAGTTTCCCTACCCCCACATTGCCGAAACGCTGGACTTCGCGCTCATTGAGGTAGAGCCCGGCAAAGCCATCTTCCAGGGAACGCCGCAACTCAAGCACTACAACCCGCTGGGTACGGTGCATGGCGGCTGGTACGCCACGCTGCTCGATTCAGCCGTGGGCTGCGCCGTGCACTCCATGCTTCCCGCGGGCCGGGCCTACACGACGGCGGAGTTGAGCATCAACATTGTGCGGGCAGCGTCGCACCAATCCGGCCCGCTGCGCGCCATCGGCACGGTGATCCACTGTGGCCGGCAACTGGCCACGGCGGAGGGCCGCATCGTCGGGCCGGATGGCAAGCTGTATGCGCATGCCACGACGACTTGCCTGGTCTTTGAGGTGCCGGCGCGGGCATAAGCGCAGCAAGACGCAGCGAGACGCCGCTGCTCATGTGAGCGCTGAATGCGTCGGGAGCTGCCACCCGCCAGGCAAAAGAAACTCAGGAGTTCCTCAGGAGTTCAACTTGCCCGTGTCCGGCTTCAGCCTTTCCAGGAAGGGCGTCAGCAGATCCAGGGGAAGCGGGAAAACAATGGTCGTATTCTTGTCCGCACCGATGACCGTCAGCGTTTCCAGATAACGCAACTGGATCGCCTGCGGCTCCTGTGCGAGGATTTTGGCCGCCTGGAACAGCTTCTCGGAAGCCTGCAGTTCGCCCTCGGCGTGTATCACCTTGGCGCGGCGCTCGCGCTCCGCTTCCGCCTGTCGCGCGATCGCCCGGATCATGGACTCGGTCAGGTCGACCTGCTTGATCTCGACATTGCTGACCTTGATGCCCCAGGAGTCGGTCTGCGCATCGAGCGCCAGCTGGACGTCCATGTTCAGCTTCTCCCGCTCAGCCAGCATGTCGTCGAGCTGGTGCTTTCCCAGCACCGACCGCAACATGGTCTGGGCAAGCTGGCTGGTGGCATTGAGGTAATCCACGACCTGGATGATGGCCTTTTGCGGGTCGATGACGCGCAGGTAAACGACCGCGCTGACCTTGACCGACACGTTGTCGCGCGAGATGACGTCCTGCGTCGGAACTTCCAGCACCACGGTGCGCAGGTCCACCCGCACCACCTGCTGGATGATCGGGATGATGATGACCAGGCCCGGCCCCTTGACCTGCCAGAAACGCCCGAGGGTAAAGACAACGCCGCGCTCGTACTCGCGGAAGATGCGCACCGCCTGAAACAAAAAAGCGATGACCAGGAGTACAGCCAGGACACCGCCCAGCCAGCCAAATCCGATGTTCATTTTGTTTCTCCTTCAGAGCGGGTGGGCTCGACGGTCAGCACCAGCCCGTTGATGCCAACCACTTTGACTGTCTGGCCGATTCCGAGCGGGGCGTTCGCGTGTACTTTCCACACTTCGCCATGGACCCGCGCAAACACGCCGCCTTCGGTGCTGGCAAGAACCTCTCCGCTCGCGCCGAGCATCTGCTCGCGGCCGCTCACCACCGGCCGCTGACGCGCACGCATGGCGAAGTTCAACACAACGAGGAGGAAGCCGATGCTCACCGCGGTCACACCCGCAATGAGTTGCCAGGGGATGCGGTAGCCGGGCACATCGGTGTCTATCAGCATGATCGAGCCCATCACGAAGGCCACGACGCCCCCCATTCCCAAAACGCCGAAGCCCGGCGCAGAATGCTCCGCGATGAGGAGGCCGACACCCAGCACGATCAGTGCGAGGCCGGTATAGCTGACCGGCAGCAACTGCAAGGCGAACAGCGCCACCAGCAGGCTGATGCCGCCAATGACGCCCGGTAGCACGAGACCCGGGTTATAGAACTCGAACAGCAAACCATAGAGGCCCAGCATGAGCAGCAGATAGGCAATGCCCGGATCGGTGATAACGACCAGGATCCGGGTGCGCCAATCCGGCAGGTATTCGATGATTGTGGCGGTTCCGGTGGCGAGCCGTCTTTCCTGGCCCAGCACCGGGATCTTCCGGCCGTCGAGTTGCCTGAGCAACTGCGGAAGGTCGGCTGCGATCACATCGATGACGTTCAGTTTGAGCGCCTCCTCCGCGGACAGGCTGACCGCCTCGCGCACCGCCTTGTCGGCCCAGTCGGCATTGCGGCCGCGCAGTTGCGCGAGCCCGCGTATGTACGCTGCGGCATCGCTTGTCTGCTTGCGCGTCATGGATTGCGCGGTGGATGGGGTGTCGGAGGCGCGGTCGCCCTCCTTCTCGGCTTTGCCCTTGGCCGCACCGGGCTCGCGCGGTTCGGACTGTGGCCCGATGCTCACCGGCGTCGCCGCGCCCAGGTTGGTCGCAGGCGCCATGGCGGCGATATGGCTCGCATACAGGATATAAGTGCCGGCACTTGCGGCGCGTGCGCCGTTCGGTGTCACGTAGCTGGCGACTGGAACCGGCGAAGCGAGAATGTCCTTGATGATCGCGCGCATCGAGAGGTCAAGGCCGCCCGGCGTATCCATTTTGAGCACGACGAGCTGCGCCTTGAGCTCGACCGCTTTCGCCAGGCCGCGCTGCACGTAGTCGGCGTTGGCAGGTCCGATGGCCCCGCTCTGCGTCAGGACAACAACAGGGGCAGCCGGCTGTGCAACAGCCAGCGACGACCAGAGGATCAATAACAGTGCGATGATCCGCATCAATCCGCCTCCAGGCCAGCAGCCCATTCAACGAACCTGTATAGCTAACTGTGCCACAAATCGCGCCATCGAGACAGACAAAAGAAGAGGGGGCAAAAAGCGGTGAAAAAGCGGCTTTCCGAAGGTCTGCCGAGCGACCGCGGCCAACCACTCCAGGGTGCTGAACACGCCCCTGCAAACTTCTCCCGCTAGCGGGATAATCCGCGCATGCGACTACTCCACACCATGCTGCGCGTTGGCAATCTCCAGCGCTCCATCGACTTCTACACCCAGGTGCTCGGCATGAAGCTGTTGCGCACCTCCGAAAACCCGGAATACAAGTACAGCCTGGCCTTCGTCGGCTATGAAGGCAACCCGGCGCAGGCCGAGATTGAGCTGACTTACAACTGGGGCACCGAAAGCTATGAGCTGGGCACGGCCTATGGCCACATTGCGCTGGGCGTGCCGGACGCTTATGCCGCCTGCGAAAAGATCAAGGCCGCGGGCGGCAATGTCACGCGCGAAGCCGGCCCCGTCAAGGGCGGCAAGACGGTGATTGCCTTTGTGACCGACCCGGACGGCTACAAGATTGAGTTGATCCAGCGCGCCGAAGATGGCGGCGGTGCCGGTTTGCGTTGAGGCTGACAGGCGCTGTATCTTTTATAGCTCCTGGCGCCCATTTTTATTGGGCTAGAAGCCGATTTCGCGCATGAACGCCCAGGCTTGAGCGTTCCCCGGCTCAGGCAGCCTGCCGCTGCAGCAGGCAGGCCTGCTGCGCCAATGCAGTGATCTGTGCCCAGTCGCCACGCGCCAGCGCGTCCGCTGGCGTGAGCCAGGAGCCGCCAACGCAGACCACATTGGGCAACGCCAGAAACTCCGCGGCGTTGGCCGTGGAGACACCGCCGGTCGGGCAAAACTTCACATCGCCAAACGGGCCGCCCCAGGCCTTGAGCATGGCCGGGCCGCCTGCCTGCATGGCCGGGAAAAACTTGAGCTCGGTCAGCCCGTCTTCCTGCGCCATCATGATCTCGCTGCCGGTCGCCACGCCGGGCAGCAGGGGCAAGCCGGCATCACGGCAGGCCTGGCCCACGGCATGGGTGTAGCCCGGGCTCACGGCAAAGCGGGCGCCGGCCATGGCGCAGGCCTGCGCGTCGGCGGCGCTGCGCACCGTGCCGGCGCCGGCCACCGCTTCGGGCACGTCGCGCGCAATGGCCTCGATGCAGGCCAGCGCCTGCGGCGTGCGCAAGGTCACTTCCAGCATGCGGATGCCGCCCGCCACCAGCGCCCGCGCCAGCAGCACAGCCTGGTTGACATCGGTCAGCACAATCACGGGAATCACGGGCGCGTCCCGCATGACCTGCAAGGCCGTCAGCTTTCCGCTGAGATCCAGAGTTACATCCACGATAAAGCTCCTTCTTCCGCCGTCAGGGCATGGCGGCGCATGCCGGTAAATAATTCGCGGCCCAGGCCAATGCCGTTGTCCCTGCGCAAAGCAGGCGGCATGGTGTCGACCTGGCGTGCCGCCCATTCTGCTTCAGGCACGAGAACCTGCAACTCGCCGGTGACGGCATCGAGCCGGATCATGTCGCCGTCCCGCACCTTGGCCAGGGGTCCGCCCGCGGCGGCCTCGGGCGACACGTGGATGGCCGCCGGCACCTTGCCCGAGGCGCCGCTCATGCGGCCATCGGTGACCAACGCCACTTTAAACCCCTTGCCTTGCAGCACCGCCAGCGGCGGCGTGAGCTTGTGCAGTTCCGGCATGCCATTGGCCTGCGGGCCTTGCCAGCGCACCACGCACACCACGTCGCGATCCAGTTCCCGGGCATTGAAAGCGGCGTGCAAGGCTTCCTGCGAATCGAACACGCGGGCGGGTGCTTCAATCACGTGCCGGTCATCGGGGACGGCGGAGACCTTGATCACGCTGCGGCCCAGGTTGCCCTGCAGCAACTTGAGCCCGCCGCTGGGACTGAACGGCTTGCCGGCAGAACGCACAATCGACTCATCTTTCGAAGCGCCGATTTCATGCCAGGCCAGCGAAGCCCCGGCCAACGCCGGTTCACGCGTGTATTCGCGGATACCGCCCTCGCGCACCGTCAACACGTCCTCATGCATCAGGCCGGCGTCCAGCAGTTCGCGAATGATCAGCCCGGGGCCGCCTGCCGCCTGGAACTGGTTCACGTCAGCGCTGCCGTTGGGGTATACATGCGCCAGCGTCGGCACCACATCGGACAAGTCGGAAAAATCATTCCAGTCAATCACGATTCCGGCCGAGTGGGCCACCGCGACCCAGTGAATCAGGTGGTTGGTGGAGCCGCCCGTGGCGAGCAGGGCCACCATGGCGTTGACGATGGCCCGTTCATCGACGATCTGGCCGATGGGCGCAAAGCGTTTGGACTTGGTGATGCCCAGCACCGTGCGGGCCGCCTCCCGGGTGAGCTCCTCGCGCATATCGTTGCCCGGGTTGACAAATGCGGTGCCGGGCACATGCAGGCCCATGGCTTCGAGCAGCAGCTGATTGCTGTTGGCCGTGCCGTAAAACGTGCAGGTGCCGGGGCTGTGATACGACTTGAGTTCGGCTTCAAGCAGGCCTTCGCGACCCACCAGTCCCTGCGCGGCCAGTTCGCGCACGCGGGCTTTTTCCTTGTTGGGCAGCCCCGTGGTCATGGGGCCTGCCGGCACAAACACGGTGGGCAAATGACCGAAATGCAAGGCGCCGATCAGCAGGCCCGGCACGATCTTGTCGCACACGCCGAGCATCAGCGCCGCGTCAAACATGTCGTGCGACAGCGCCACGGCGGTGGCCATGGCAATCACATCGCGGCTGAACAGGCTGAGCTCCATGCCGGGCGTGCCCTGCGTGACGCCGTCGCACATCGCGGGTACGCCGCCGGCCACCTGCGCCGTTGCGCCCAGCTTGCGCGCCTCGTCCTTGATCAGGGCGGGGTAGCCCTGCAGGGGCGCATGCGCCGACAGCATGTCGTTGTAGGCGGTGACGATCCCGATGTTGGGTGCCTTATGGGTGACCACCTTGAAGCGGTCGTCCAGCGGAATACCCGCCACCGCGTGCGCCACATTGGCGCAACCCATGCGGTCGACGCCCGGATCACGACCGGCCGCCACCTGCAACTGCTGCAGGTAGGCGCTGCGCGTGGGGCGGCTGCGCTCGACAATGCGGGCCGTGATGCGGGAAATTGTGGAATGAAGAACCATGCGTTGCACCTTAAGTCATGTAACTTTATTACGGACTCTATGGTAACGGGTTACCGACGCTTTTGACACCCTTGTGGTTACCGTGTGGTTACCAAAACGGGACCAAGAGATAACGCAAAGGACAACTCAAAGGCCCCAGGCACAGCGCTTGTCCGGCTGGTTTTTACCGGCGGGTCCGATGTCTGCCGAGCGCTCGCAGGGCTCTTGCAAGGGCTCTCGCAGAACGCTTGCAAGACGCCCAGTCACCTATTGAATGCTGATTTCGACACGCCGGGCGTCGGCATCGCTTCCGCTGCCGGCCATTTGCTCGGGCTTTTTCAGCTCGATCTGCCGCTCGGCAACACCCGCAGCCTTCAGGGCGTCCCGCACCGCGAGGGCGCGCTGCCGGGCCAGGCTGACATTTTTTGTCGTGTCACCGGTGGCATCATGAAACCCGGCAATGACCAGCCTGCGGCCGGACTTTGATGCTTTGACCAGATCAGCCATGGCGTCGCCGGCGCCTGCGGCAAGGTCTGCCTTGCCGGACGCGAAGTAAAACTTCACGACTCCGTATTCAACCTTGACGCTGGCTGCATCGGCGGCCGCCTGCGCGGCGCTGCGGCTGATTTCTGCCGGCGCCGCGCTGGCGGCATCCGGTGGTGCGGCGTCGGGCACAACCATGGGGACGGAGATGGCGGAAGGCGCAGGCGCCGGAACACCGCGCGGGTCAACGCGAAGGCCGATCACCACGGCCATCAGCAAGGCAATCACCAGCGCCACCAGGCCAAAGACGACCGTCAACACCAGGCCCAACTGGCCGTCATCGTCCTGAGAAAACATCAACCCACTCCCGTCACACAAAAACTCGGACCATTGTAAAGTGTGGGTCGTGGCAGACTCCGCAAAATCAATCAGCTTTCCGCACCCTTCCCCCTCACGCAATCCGGCCCACATGCTGGAAACCGTGATACGCGAATGGGGTGGCCACACCGACCTCTGGATCTTTGCCTACGCGTCGCTGATCTGGCGGCCCGAATTCGAATTTGCGGAAGAGCGTTTTGCCACCATCCATGGCTACCACCGCGCGCTGAAAATGTGGAGCAACCTGAACCGCGGCACACCCGAGTGCCCGGGCCTGGTATTTGGGCTGCTGCATGGTGGCAGCTGCAAGGGCGTGGCGTTTCGCATTCCGCAGGCGAGCGTGACTGCAGCCCTGCCCGCCTTGTGGGAGAGGGAAATGCCCAACGGCGTGTACGACCCCAAATGGCTGCGCTGCCAGACGGCACTGGGCGATGTGCGGGCCCTGGCCTTCACGCTGTCAAAGCGCAGCCCCAGCCACACGGGCGTGCTCACTGAAGACACCTACCGGCAGATTTTTTCAGACTCCTGCGGCCGCTACGGCACGACCCGCGACTACGCCCAATTGACGTACGACAAGCTGCGCACCCTGGGCATTCACGACCACGCACTCGGAAAACTGTTGCAGCTCGCCTGTTGAAGCCCGCGCAGGACACTCCACGAGCCGAAGGCAAAGAGCTACACACAGCGAGCGAGGGTGGGGACTCTTCACCCCAGCAGGGGCCGCGGGACTGGCTTTGCCAGACCGCAGGCGCAGCGGCCCCCTCGGGGGGCAGGGAGCTACACGCAGTGAGCGAGCGTGGGGGCTCTTCCCTCCAGCAGGGGCCGCGGGACTGGCTTCGCCAGACCGCAGGCGCAGCGGCCCCCTCGGGGGGCAGCGCAGCACACGAAGTGGCAAGCGTGGGGGCGATATTGCCAGCAGTGGCATTGCCGCTTAAAGTAGGGTCCACACCTTCCCCGGCAGCTTGACCGTCACCTCACCAAACACAAGGAAAAAAACCATGAAATCCCGTTTGACACTGCTCGCCAGCGCCCTTGTTCTGACAGCCTGCGCCTCGATGACCAGCGGCCCGCGCGCCGTGGCCCAGCTCCAAAGTACCACGGGCAACACCGCCACCGGCACCGTCAGCTTTACCAAGAGCGGGGACAAGGTGGTCGTGACAGGTGAAGTGCGCGGCCTCAAGCCCAACGCCGAGCATGGCTTTCATGTGCATGAAAAAGGCGACTGTTCCAGCGGCGACGGCATGAGCGCCGGTGGCCATTTCAACCCCGATGGCAAGCCCCACGGCAGTCATTCAGACATGGCACACCATGCCGGCGATTTGCCCAGCCTGAAAGCGGATGCCAGCGGGGTCGCGAAATTCAGCTTTGAATCAACATCCATCGCGGTGGGCAGCGGCCCCAGCGACGTGACGGGCCGCGGGCTGATTGTTCACCGTGACCCGGACGACTACAAAACCCAGCCCACCGGCAACGCCGGCCCACGGCTGGCGTGCGCTGTGATCACGCGGGCCTGAACTTTTCGGGCCGCTTCAGCGCTGGCCGAGCAGCATTTCGGCGCGGCGCAAGTCTTCCAGCGTGTCGATGTCGGTGACCGTGCCGGGATCAACGACGTCGATAAACGCTACAGAATTGACAGCCTCCTGCGCGCGTACGACCGAAGCCGCACCCTGGTCTCCCTTTAAAGCCAAAAGGCCGGCTCGGCACGTGGCCGAGAAACCAACCGGGTGGCCGCGCGCCCCGTGGAACACCGGAATCACCACCGCGCGCTGCGCCAGCATTTCAGCAACAGCCCTCAGCGTGGCGCCCTGCACCAGCGGCAAATCGGCCGGCAGAATCAGCCAGCCCGAAGCCCCGGACGTGGCCCGCACGGCCGCTGCAATCGAGTCGCCCATGCCGGGATGGCCCGCATTCTCAAGATGCCAGGGCAGCCCGCTGGCAGCCACGGCATCCAGCGTGTGCTGCAACACCGGCTTGCCCGCCAGCAGCGCCTGCAGCTTGTGCGTGCTGCCGCCGGACGCGATGAAGCGCTCGCCCCGGCCCGAGGCCAGCACCAGCACCGTGGGCCCGGTGCCGTCCATCACGCCAGCTTGAAAGGCAACTCGCGCGGCGCGGGCTTGCCCGTAAGCCTGGCGATTGCGTTGGCAAATGCCGGGGCCAGCGGCGGCAAGCCGGGCTCGCCCAAGCCCGTGGGCGCATCGGCGCTGGGCACGATAAACACGGCCACCGTGGGCATGTCGGTGATGCGCGGCACCGGGAAATCGCCGAAATTGCTTTGCTCCACCACACCGTCCTTCAACGTGATGGCAGCGCCCGGCAGGCACATCGACAGGCCCATCAGCGCCCCGCCCTGAATCTGCGCTTCGATGCTGGTCGGGTTGATGGCGAGGTTGCAGTGCACCCCGGCCGTGATGCTGTGCAACACCGGCGTCTTGTCCTTGACGGAGGCTTCGACCACATAGGCCACCACGGTGTTGAAGGACTCGTGGACCGCCACGCCCCAGGCGCGTCCGGCCGCCAGCGTGCGTTTGCCGTAGCCGGACCTGCTCACCGCCAGCTGCAATGCAGCGGTATGGCGCGGGTGCTTGGTGCCGAACTGCTTGAGGCGGTAGGCCACCGGATCCTGGCCCGTGCTGCGGGCGATCTCGTCAATCAATGTTTCCATCACATAAGCGGTGTGGGTGGAACCCACACTGCGCCACCACAGCACCGGCACGTTCAGCTTGGGGTGGTGCACCGACAGCCGCATCGGAATCTCGTAGGGCTCCTTCATGCCCTCGACCATGGTGCCGTCCACGCCGTCCTTGACCATGAAGCTCTCGAAGGGCGTGCCCCCCAAGATGGACTGGCCGACGATCACGTGGTCCCAGGCCAGAATGTCGCCCTTCGCGTCGAAACCAATCTCGGCGCGGTGCAGGTGCATGGGGCGGTAGTAGCCGCCCTTGATGTCGTCCTCGCGGCTCCATAGGGTGCGCACCGCGGCCGTCAGCCCGGCGCCGCGTGCGGCCTTCGCGACATTGCAGGCTTCGACCACGTAGTCGCTGCTCGCGATCGCGCGGCGGCCGAAGCCGCCACCGGCCATCTGCACGTTCATCTTGACGTTTTGCGGGGTCACACCCAGCACCTTGGACGCAGCCAGCGTGTCCAGGCCAGGCATCTGCGTGCCCAGCCAGAGTTCGGCCCTGGCATCTGCGCCCTGCCCGCTGAGCTGCACCGTGCAGTTCAGCGGCTCCATGGGCGCATGGGCCAGGTAAGGGAACACAAACTCGGCGCTAATTTTCTTGGGCGCCGCAGCCAGCTTGCTGACGTCGGCGTCGTATTTGAGCGTGCCGGTTTTCTGCGCCAGCGCGCGGTAGCTGGTGAGTTGCTGCGCGCTGTCCACTTTTTCGACGCCGCTGGTGTCCCAGTCGACCTTCAGCGCATCTCGGCCCTGCTTGGCAGCCCAGTAGCCATCCGCCACCACCGCCACGCCTTCGCCGCCACGGTCCAGCGGCACACGCAGCACGGCCTTCACACCGGGGATGGCCCGGGCCGCCGCGTCATCCAGCGATTTGACCTTGCCGGCAAACACCGGCGGATGTGCCACCACCGCCGTCAGCATGCCGGGCAGGCGCACGTCGATGCCGTAGCTTTGGCCGCCGCTGGATTTGGCGCGCGCATCCAGCCGGCCCGTGGGCTTGCCAATGATGCGGAACTGTTTGGGATCCTTGAGCGTGACCGCCTCCGGCACCGGCAGCTTCATGGCCGCTTCGGCCAGCTCACCGTATGTCAGGCGCTTGCCGCCAGGGCCTATCACCACGCCCTGCTGGGTACGCAGGCTGCCTGCGTCGACGCCCCATTGCGCGGCGGCCGCCGATACCAGCATGGCGCGGGTGCGGGCGCCGAGCTCGCGGTACTGTGTGTAGGAGTTCTTGATCGAGCCCGACCCGCCCGTGAGGTGCATGCCGAATGCCGGGTCCACATAGGCCGGGTCGGCATTGCCGTGCTCGCTCTTCACCAGGCGCCAGTCCGCATCGAGCTCCTCGGCCAGGATCATGGGCAAACCGGTTTGGACGCCCTGCCCGAACTCCAGCCGGTTGATGGTGACGGTCACCGTGCCGTCCCGGTCGATGCGTACAAAGGCCGAAGGCTGCTGGGTCGGCTTGAGGCTGGACGCCGCAGCCGGCGCGCCGGCTGTCGCCATGGTTTGCGCCTGCGCCAGCAACGGAAAAGCCCCCAATGCAAAGCCGCTGGTGGTCGCAACCTTGAGGAAGCTGCGCCGCTGCAGGGCCGCGCTTGCGATGCTCTCCGTGGCGTCTTGCGCCTTGTGCATCAGGGCCTGAAGGCCTTTTGGCAATTGCCCGGCGATGTCGAAGGTGTCTGTTGAGTTGGAATACATGGTGTTCTCCTTCAAGCCAGGGCCAGGGCGGCGTCTTTGATGGCGGCACGAATGCGCACATAGGTGCCGCAGCGGCAGATGTTGCCGGCCATGGCAGCGTCGATGTCTGCGTTGGTCGGTTTGGCCTTGGCCTTGAGCAGGGCGGTGGCGCTCATCACCTGGCCGCTCTGGCAATAGCCGCACTGGGCTACGTCGTGCTTGACCCAGGCTTCCTGCACGGCCTTGCCTACGCGGTCGGCAGCCACGGCTTCTATGGTGGTGATTTTCTGGCCCACGGCCGCCGATATCGGCGTCACGCAGGAGCGGATAGCCGCGCCGTTGAGGTGCACGGTGCAGGCGCCGCACAGCGCGGCACCGCAGCCGAACTTGGTGCCCGTCATGCCCAGCGTGTCACGCAGGGCCCAGAGGATGGGGGTGGACTCGTCGGCATTGACGGGGGTGTCCTTGCCATTGATGTTGAGGGTGGGCATCGTGGAACTCCTTGCGGGTTGAAAGTAAGAAGAGAAGTCGAAAAGAAGTCAAAAGGGAATCGGCGAATTACTTGACGAATTTATATTCGCTTAAAGTCGGGTTTTATCAAAAAAACTTGGCCTACGAAAAACAGGGGTATTAGGTTTTCGAGCGATTCACGCCTTGATGGCGTCCCAGCACAGGGTGAAGGCCGCCTGGTGCACGGCCTCGTCGTCGGGCAGCACCTGGGTGCGTATCAGGTTGGCGGTTTCCCGCACCGAGCCGACCACGCTGGCCGTCAGCAGGGGCAGGGGCACGGGCTTGAATATCTCCTGCTGCTGGCCCTCTTCCATCAGCGCGAGGAAGCTCGCCGCCAGCCGGGCCGACAGCTCGCGATTACCCTGCGTGAACCACGGGGAGTTGTAGTACTGCTCCTGGAACACCACTTCCGCGTAGCGCTCCAGCCGGTGTCGCAGCAGGTTGCCCCAGATGCGACGCACCCGGCTGCGCAGCGGGGCGCCGGACACCACGCCGTCCATCAGGCGCAGCATGGTCGCGGTTTTGGCCTCTTCGTAGAGCTGGCTGATCAGTTCGTCCTTGGACGGGTAATAGACGTACAGGGTGCTCGTGGCAATACCCGCCGCTTTGGCAATATCGGCCATGGTCAAACCGCTCAGGCCGGTCTGGGCCACCAGGTTGAAGGTGGCTTCAGCGATGGCACGCTGCTTTTCATCGTCTTTGGGTTTCATGTCAGGTGGAAATATAGCCGAATATTAATTCGCTTTCAAGTACCCTCAAACAGACCCTTAAATAGCCCCCCTTAAATAGACTATTAAACAGACCATCAAACAGCGAATAGCGTCATGCCAGCCTGGGCCAGCCACGCCGAGGCGCCCACTGAACCGTGCACAATCGTGACCATGAGCAACCCCACCCTCGACCTGGCCGACCTCCGCAAAAGCTACGAACGCGCCGAACTCAATGAAGACGCCTCGCACGCCGACCCCTTGAAGCAATTCGACCAGTGGCTGAACGAGGCCATTGCGGCGCAGGTGCCGGAGCCCAATGCGATGACGCTGGCGACCGTGGACAGCAAGCTGCGCCCCTCCACCCGCGTGGTGCTGGTCAAGGGCTATGACGCGCGCGGTATTGTCTGGTTTACCAATTACAACAGCCGCAAGGGCATCGATCTGGCCGGCAATCCTTATGCAGCCTTGCAGTTTCACTGGGTCGAACTCGAACGTGTCGTGCGCATTGAAGGCGTGGTCGAGAAAGTCTCCGCGGAGGAAAGCGATGCCTACTTCAACAGCCGCCCGCTGGATTCGCGTATTGGCGCCTGGGCCAGTCCGCAAAGCGAAGTCATTGCCAACCGCAGTGTGCTGGTGACCAATGCGGCCAAATATGGCGCCAGATTCCTGCTGCAGCCTCCGCGCCCGCCACATTGGGGCGGCTACCGCCTCCAGCCCGACAACTGGCAGTTCTGGCAGGGCCGCAAAAGCCGTCTGCATGACCGCCTGCGCTACACGCTGCAAGCCGATTCAAGCTGGCTGCGCGAGCGCCTGGCACCCTGAGAACCCGCTACGTCACGAAGTCGCCCAGCCGCTCAATGGCCTGGTGCGCGACCGCCGCGAGCTGTTCGGGGCTCACCCGCTCCGGTGCAATTTCCGCCAGCGGCACCAGCACAAAAGCCCGCAGCAGCATGCGCGGGTGCGGCACCGTCAGTTGCGCTGAATCGATGCTGGCGCTGCCGTAGAGCAGCAGGTCCAGGTCCAGTGTGCGCGGGGCGTTCCGGTAGGGTCTTTGGCGGCCGGCCTCCTGCTCGATCCGCTGCAGCTGCTCCAGCAACGCCGGCGCGGCCAGGCCTGTTTCCAGCTCGAGCACCGCATTGAGGTAGTCGCCGCCCGGCGCGGTGGCCTCGCCCGAATCGGTGTCCAGCGGTGCTGTTTTGTAGAGGCCGGACATCCGGCGGACCTGCGTGAACGGCAGGCGGTCCAGGGCGCTTGCCGCCTGCCTCAGCGCTGCCGCTGCGTCACCGAGGTTGGCCCCCAGGGCGATGTAGGCCTGAACGACGCGCTCAACGCTCACGGCTCACACTCCAAAAGGTCAAGGGTTGGTGGCAACACCTGGCGAGGGCTGGTCGCTGCCGCCAGCGCTGCCTTCTGCACTGCCGGGATCGGCTGCATTGGCGCGATTCGCCGGTTTGCGACGTCGGCGGCGTTTTCGGGCCGGCGCCATGTCGCCCTGTTCTGACGCGGTTTCGGGTTGATCGGCGTCCGTGCGGGCACTGGATGGGCTGGCGGATGAACCGTCCGCCTCCGCCTCCGCGTCCTGGCGCTTCACGCGCGTGCGCGGATGCTGCGGCTTTTGCAGTTGCTCCTGGCGCGCCTCTTCAATCATGGCGTGGCGTTCATCGTCATACGCGGTGCTGAATTTTTCCCACCACTCGGCCAGCGCCATGTCGACTTCACCGGTCTGCGCGCGCAGCCGTAAAAAGTCAAAACCGGCGCGAAAGCGTGGCTGCTCCAGCAGCGAATACGGCGAGCTGCCAACACGCTTTTCAAACCGCGGCTGCATGGTCCATATTTCCCGCATGTCGGTGCCCAGCTTGCCGCGGCCCGAGACGTCGCCAATCTTGGCGTTGAACGCGTCATCAATCGCATCCTGCAGCGCCGGCATCAGGTGTTCGCCCCGCTTGCGGCGCCGCGCCCAGCCGTCGCGCACATCGGACCACAGGATGCACGACAGCAAAAAGCTGGGCGCCACCGGTTTGCCTTCGCCCACGCGGCGGTCGGTATCTTTCAGCGCCAGGTTCAGGAAGGGCTCATGGGCAGCATCTACCACCACATCCAGCAGCGGGTAGATGCCGGTACCCAGGCCCAGGGTCTTGAGCTGCTCAATGCTGGCCAGCGAATGGCCGGTCTGCAGCAGCTTGAGCATTTCATCGAACAGGCGCGACTGCGGCACGTCGGCCAGCAGGCCGCTCATCTCGCGCAAGGGCGCTGAGGTCTTGTCTTCAAACTTGAATCCCAGCGCACTGAGTTTGGCGCCAAAGCGCACCGCGCGAATGATGCGCACCGGGTCTTCGCGGTAGCGCACGACCGGGTTGCCGATCATGCGGATGATCTTTTTCTTCGCGTCGCGGATGCCGTTGTGGTAATCGACCACGATCTGGGTTTCAGGGTCGTAGTACATGGCGTTGATGGTGAAGTCGCGCCGCGCAGCGTCTTCTTCCAGCGGGCCCCAGACGTTGTCGCGCAGCACGCGGCCCGAGCTGTCGACGGCATGCTTCATGCCGGCCAACTCGCTCTTGCTGGTGCGCTCGTTGCCGCCCACCTGCTCCGCCAGGCTGCTGTCCAGGTGCGCGCGGAAGGTCGAGACCTCAATGACCTCGTGCTCGCGGCCGCGGCCGTAAATCACGTGAACGATGCGAAAGCGCCGGCCGATGATAAAGGCGCGGCGAAAGAGGCTCTTGACCTGCTCGGGTGTGGCGTCAGTGGCCACATCAAAGTCCTTGGGCCGCAGGCCGACCAGCAGGTCGCGCACGGCGCCGCCCACCACATAGGCTTCAAACCCGGCCTGTTTCAAGGTGCGCACGACATCCATGGCGCGGTCGTCGACCAGCTTGGGGTCGATGCCGTGTTCTTTGGGACCGACGTCCTGGCGCTTGCCGAAAGGTAATTTTTTGATCCGCCTGCTTTCGGAAGCAGTGGTCTCGGTGCTGCCGGATTTACCAAACAGCTTGTCGATGAATTTTTTGATCATGAAAACAGAATTTTGCGGGCTAGCCCGTCGTTGCGGGGCGGCTGGCGCCGCCCTGGTCAATTAGAACAGGTCAAGTATGCGCCATCCGCGCTCGGTGGCGATGGCGCGCAGGCGTTCATCCGGATTGGTGGCCACCGGGCAGCTCACCTTCTCCAGGAGCGCCAGGTCGTTGAGGGAGTCGGTGTAAAAGCAGGTTTGCACATCGTGCCAGCCCAGCTGGCGGGTGGCCAGCCACTGCTCCACGCGGGCAACCTTGCCTTCCCGGAAGGACGGCGTGCCCCTGATTTCACCGGTCAGCTGGCCCTGGGCGTCACGCGCCAGTTCCACCGCGATCAGTTCCTTCACACCAAAAGCCTCGGCAATCGGACGGGTCACGAACTCGTTGGTGGCCGTGACGATCACCAGCTCGTCGCCGGCATCGCGGTGCTGTTGAACCAGCGCCAGGGCCTGCGGGGTAATGAGTTTTTGCACCACTTCCTGCATAAAGCGGGCATGGGCAGCCATCGATTTGGCTGCGCCCTGCTCGCGGATGGCTTGCGTGGCAAAGCGTACATAGTCGTGAATGTCGAGCGTGCCGGCGCGGTATTGCGCAAAGAATTCGGCGTTGCGGCGCTTGAACTCGGTGGCCTCGCACCAGCCCTGCGCAATGGTGAACTCACCCCATTCGTAATCCGAGTCAATCGGGATCAGTGTGTGATCCAGGTCGAACAAGGCAATCTTACGGGCCCCCACGCTTGTCGCTTTGCGTACCACGCTGCCCCCCGAGGGGGCTAATTTCCCTTGGGGCGGCCCGGCGGGAAATTGTGTCTCGGTGGCGTTGCTCTCTACGCTTCTCATCTTTTCTGACGTCATTGACTCTCCAGCATGGATTTGATCAGCGGGATCGTGATGGCCCGCTTGGTTTGCAGGGCGTAGCTGTCGAGCTGGTCCAGCAGTTGCATGAGGCTTCCGAGGTCGCGCGAAAAACGTGTCAGCATGAAGTCCATGGCGTCATCGCCCAGAAACACGCCGCGTGCATCGGCTTCGCGCCTGAGCACGGCACGGCGCTCCGCTTCGGTCAGGGCCTGCAGGGCAAACACGTGACCCCAGCCCAGGCGCGTGCGCAAGTCCTCACGCAAGGCCAGATCGGCGGGCGGCACCAGGCCGGCGGCCAGCACCCCACGCGGACGGCCATCGGCCGAATTGAGCGCATTGACAAACCAGTTGAATGCGGCCTGCTGCTGCACCGCCGTGTAAAGATGGCAGTCGTCCAGAATCACGGCGGCCCAGGATTCGCTGAATTCCGGTGGCTCGAGCACGGACGCATCCATCCAGCCCACCGGGGCGCCCTGCTCCCGCAGCGCCTCGCTGACGGCCCTGAGCAAATGGGTCTTGCCGCTGGCCGGCTCGCCCCACAGGTAGGTCGGCACCGGTGACCGCAGGGTGTTGCCAGCCCAAAGCTCCAGGTGCTTAAGCGCCGCCTCGTTCGGCCCGCCGAAGAAATTGGCAAACGAGGGGGCGGAGGCCAGCCCGATATCAAGCGCTATCTGTTTCATGCTTGTCCGTTGCCTGTTTCACGCCTGCCCATGAAGCCCTCAGGCCGTGTAAAGCCTGCTGGCGATGTAGCTGGCCTTGAGGCGACGAATGCCCACCAGCAACACGGCGCTTACCGGCAGTGCCACCAGCACGCCGACAAACCCGAACATCTGACCAAATGCCAGCAAGGCAAAGATAACCGCCAGCGGGTGCAGGCCAATGCGCTCCCCCACCAGTCGCGGCGTGAGGTAAAGGCTTTCAATCACCTGCCCCAGCCCATACACCACCGCTACCATGACCAGCGCCTTGATGGAGGCGAATTCCAGCACGCCCGCCAGCACCGCCAGTATCAGCCCCACGCCGAAACCCAGATAGGGAATGAACATCGCCAGCCCGGTAAATACGCCGATGGGCACCGCCAGGTCCAGGCCAAACAGCGCCAGCCCGACGGCATAGAAACCGGCCATGATCAGCATGACCAGCAACTGGCCGCGCAGGTACTGGCCCAGCACTGAATCGGCCTCGCTGGTGAAGCTGTCGAAACCCTCGCGCAGGCGGGGAGGCACCAGCTCCAGCACATGGCCGACAAAATTATCCCAGTCCATCAGCAGGTAAAAGAGTGCCACCGGAATCAGCACGGCATTGCCCATGATGGCCAGCGCCACGCTGCCCCCGAGCTTGAGGGAGGACAGCAGCGAGCCGAAGGCGTCCTCGAAATTGGCATTGAGGTACTTGAGCACAAAGGCCTTGATGCTGGCCACGTCGAGCGACACCCGAAAGCCGAACTTCGCCAGCCATGGCGCCAATTCGGTGTTGAGGCGGTCCGCCAGCAGCGGCACCTGTTCACGCAGCAGCGGCAGTTCCTTGGCCATGATCGGCACGATGAGCAGAAACAGGCCGAACAGCACCACGATAAACAGAAACTCCACCAACAGCACCGCTACCACGCGCGGCAGGCGGCCCTTGCCGAGGCTGTCCAGCCTGTTCACCAGCGGCGTCAGCGCATAGGCCAGCACCGCCGCCACCACAAAAGGCGTCAGCACCGGGCCCAGCAGCCACAGCGCGACAACGGCCAGCGCCGCAATCAGGCACCAGGCGGCGACGCTTTTTTGGGTGTGGGTGAATTGCATAAAGCCTTGCGGTGAGCTTGCCGGGGGAGGCTGGTAAGGTCCGCCAGGGGTCTGGCAGGACACTGGACACGCAGCCTTTAGAATCTAAGGCTGAATTCTATCGGGCTTGCAGGGCTGCTCCAGACTGCAGACCCCCGCCCACCCGACCGACCGCACCCCATCGCACCAGAGCCCCACCCCATGACCACCTCCTCTTCTTCCCCCCTGAGCTACAAAGACGCCGGCGTTGACATTGACGCGGGCGACGCCCTGGTTGAACGCATCAAGCCGCTGGCCAAGAAAACCATGCGCGAAGGCGTGCTGGCCGGCATTGGCGGTTTTGGCGCGCTGTTTGAGGTGCCCAAGCGCTACAAGGAACCGGTGCTGGTGAGCGGCACTGACGGCGTGGGCACCAAGCTGCGCCTGGCCTTTGAATGGAACATGCACGACACCGTCGGCATCGACCTGGTGGCGATGAGCGTCAATGATGTGCTGGTACAGGGTGCCGAGCCGCTGTTCTTCCTGGATTACTTCGCCTGCGGCAAGCTCGATGTGGACACCGCCGCGGCGGTGGTCGGCGGCATTGCCAAAGGCTGCGAGCTGAGCGGTTGCGCCCTGATTGGCGGCGAAACGGCTGAAATGCCCGGCATGTACCCCGAGGGCGAGTACGATTTGGCCGGTTTTGCGGTGGGCGCGGTGGAAAAGTCGAAGATCCTGACGGGCAAGGAAGTCCAGACCGGCGATGTGGTGCTGGGCCTGGCCAGCAGCGGCGTGCATTCCAACGGCTTCAGCCTGGTGCGCAAATGCATCGATCGCGCCGGCGCCGACTGCCCCGCCACGCTGGACGGCAAGCCCTTCAAGCAAGCCCTGATGGAGCCCACCCGGCTGTATGTCAAGAACGTGCTGGCCGCGCTGGCGGCGCATCCGATCAAGGCGCTGGCCCATATCACCGGCGGTGGCCTGCTGGAAAACATTCCGCGCGTGCTGCCCGAGGGCACGGCGGCTCACCTCAAAAAAGGCAGCTGGCCGCAAACCGAGCTGTTTGCCTGGCTGCAAAAGACCGCCGGTATCGACGACTTTGAGATGAACCGCACCTTCAACAACGGCATCGGCATGGTGGTGGTGGTGGACGCCGCCAGCGCCCAGGCCACGGCCAAAACCCTGCGTGACGCCGGTGAACAGGTTTATGAGATTGGCGTGATCGCCCCCCGCGGCGAGGGCGCCGCCGTCATCGTCGGCTGATCCGGCCGCGATGGCTGACCGGCAAGCCCCTCCGGTAAACACCGTGGCTAACAACGCCAGCCGCTCGCAGCGTCTTCCGGCCGGCATCTGGGCACTGGGCTTTGTCAGCCTGCTCATGGACATTTCTTCCGAGATGATCCACAGCCTGCTGCCGGTCTTCATGGTCACGGTGCTGGGCACCAGCATGTGGGCCGTCGGCCTGATCGAGGGCTTTGCCGAAGCCACGGCGCTCATCGTCAAGGTGTTCTCGGGCGTGCTCAGCGACTACTGGGGAAAGCGCAAGCCGCTGGCGGTATTCGGCTACGGCCTGGGTGCGCTGTCAAAACCGCTCTTTGCGCTGGCCACAACCACTGGCATGGTGATGGCCGCCCGCCTGATTGACCGCGTCGGCAAAGGCCTGCGCGGCGCCCCGCGCGATGCGCTGGTGGCCGATCTGGCGCCGCCCAACCTGCGCGGCGCGGCTTTCGGGCTGCGCCAGGCGCTCGATACCGTGGGGGCCTTCCTCGGCCCCCTGATTGCGATGGGCCTGATGCTGCTCTGGGCCAATGATTTCCGGGCCATCTTCTGGGTGGCCATCATTCCCGGCTTTCTGGCCGTGGCCCTGCTGCTGTTCGGCGTGCGCGAGCCCGTGCGCGACCGGCAGGCGCCGCGGCTCAACCCGATCAGCAAAGACAACCTGAAGCGCCTGAGCGGACCGTACTGGCGGGTGGTTGCCATCGGCGCCGTGTTCACGCTGGCGCGCTTCAGCGAAGCGTTTTTACTGCTGCGGGCGCTGCAGGGTGGCCTGCCGGTCGCCTACACGCCGCTGGTACTGATCGGGATGAACATGGTCTATGCCCTGGGCGCCTACCCCTTCGGCAAGCTGTCGGACTCGGTGAGCCACACCACGCTGCTGGCCTGGGGGCTGGCGGTGCTGATTGGCGCCGATGCGCTGCTGGCCTACAGCAACCACTGGACCTGGGTCTGGGCGGGCATCGCGCTGTGGGGCCTGCACATGGCCATGACCCAGGGCTTGCTGGCCACCATGGTGACCAACGCCGCACCGCCCGACCTGCGCGGCACGGCGTTCGGGTTTTTCAACCTGGTGAGCGGCCTGGCGATGCTCCTGGCCAGCACGCTGGCGGGAGTGCTGTGGGACCAGCTAGGCGCACCGGTGACCTTTGCCGCCGGCGCGGTCTTCAGCCTGGTGGCGCTGGCCATGCTCTGGCGCTGGCATGGCACCCGTCTCTGGAGCACCTGACAGGGCACCCGACTGCGTCCGACCCTGAGGCGGTTACCGGTCAGTGTGCGATCAGTTTGGCCATTTCGGAACCTGGCCGGTGTTGGCGGGCAAAAGAGGCGCCGTGAAACCCTATCCCCGCCGGACGCCCAAAGTCAGTGTTTCCCCCGCAATTGGGCGACGCGCTCGCTCATCGCGTCAATGTCCAGTGCATCCTCGGCATGCGCCAGGTAGGTTTCCAGATCGGTCACCGCCTGGGTCACTTCCCCCTGGGCTGCCCAGGCCAGCCCGCGGTCCCGGTACTCGGGCCAGGCGTCGGGCTGCAGCACGATCAGGCGGTCTTCCACGGCAATCAGGCGTGGCCAGTCTTCCTGGGTTTTGTGGATTTCCTTCAGGTTGCGCAGCATGCGGCTGATGATGTCGCGCGGCGGCGCTGACTGCAGGTACAAGCCCATGGGCACCTCGAACTCTTCCGCCATGCTGCCGCGCTGGCGGAACGGCTCCAGCCGCTCGGCCAGCTCTTCGCGGCTCAGGGACTGCCCGCTGAACGGATCTATCACCACCTGGCCCTTGGGCAGGTTGACCTTGACCATAAAATGCCCTGGAAAGGCCACCCCGCGCGCGTTCAGGCCCAGCCCCAGGGCCAGTTCCAGCCACAGCACGGCCAGCGTGATGGGAATGCCACGCCGCGTGCGCAGCACGGCGTTCAGGTAGCTGTTGTCGGGGTCGTAGTAGTCGTTGACGTTGCCGCCAAAACTCAGGTCATGGAAAAAGAATTGGTTCAGCGCGCGCAGGCGTTGCAGCGCGGGTGCGTCCGCCGGCAGGCGGCGCTTGAGGCGGGCCAGCAGCTGGTCCACGTCGCCCAGCACCTGCTGCACGTCAAGGTCAGGGTATTCATCCTGGGCCAGGCTGATGGCAGCTTCCAGCAGGGGGAAATGCTCATCGCTCTGCACCAGGCTGGAGAAATACTGCAATGGGGACGGTACGGCCAGATTTAATTGCATGGCATTACTTTCTCACAAACTGGCACCGCTGTGGGGATCAGGTATACCCCCGGTTCGTCCCGACCGACAAAAGGCAAACCGGGCAGACCGGGTCGACCGGATCAGCGCCGGACCAGCTGGCGCAGCTTCAGCCCGGAGAACCAGAGCGCTGCAAAATAAATAGCCGCAGATACACATAAAACAAGGGCCAACAGCCCAATCCGTTGCAAATATGCATCTTTGAGGCCGATCCAACTGACACGGCTTGCGGCCCACAGCAAAAAAACCGCCAGCAACGCGCTGGCAGCCAGGACCTGGCAGGCGAATGCACCCCAGCCGGGGGCGGGTGTGTAGCTGCCGCGCCGCATCAGTCCAACCAATAGCCACAGCGCATTGATCAGCGCCCCGATGCCGATGGCCAGCGCCAGCCCGGCGTGCTGCAAAACCGGCACCAGCGCCAGATTGAGCAATTGCGTGATGACCAGCACCACCACCGCAATGCGCACGGGCGTGCGGATGTCCTGGCTGGCATAAAAGCCCGGCGCCAGCACCTTGATGGCCACCAGGCCCAGCAGGCCTGCGCCGTAGCCCATCAGCGCGGTGGTGGTCTGTTGCACGTCGCGGTCGGTAAAGGCGCCGTAGTGGTAGAGCGTGGCGACCAGCGGCTGGGCAAAGGTCAGCAGGGCTACCGCGCAAGGCACGGCCAGCACCACCACGATGCGCAGGCCCCAGTCCAGCATGGCCGAGTATTTGGCGGCATCGCTGGCCGCCTTGGCCGCCGCCAGCTGCGGCATCAGCACCACGCCGATGGCCACGCCCAGCATGGCCGTCGGGAACTCCATCAGCCGATCGGCATAGGTCAGCCAGCTCACACTGCCGGGCGTCAGGTGCGAGGCGATCTGGGTGTTGATCAGCAGGGAAATCTGCGCCACGCTGACACCCAGCAAGGCAGGAACCATCAGTTTGGCGATGTTTTTGGTTGCCGTGTCGGCCCAGGCAGCCTGAACGAGTGCCCAGTTCAATCCGATTTTTGGCAGCAGGCCCAGGCGCAGCAAGGCCGGCACCTGCACCGCCAGCTGCAAAACCCCACCCAGCATCACGCCGGCGCCCAGGGCGTACACGGGCTCAATGCCCTGCGCCCGGAACCAGGGCGCGCCCAGCCAGGCGGCCGCAATCATGGCCAGGTTCAACAGCACCGGCGTCGCCGCCGACACCGCAAAACGCCGCCAGGTATTGAGCACGCCGGACGATAACGCCACCAACGACATAAAGGCGATGTAGGGGAACATCCAGCGGGTCATGAACACGGCGGCTTCAAAACCACGCGGCTCCTGCTTCAGGCCGCTGGCCATGGCCCACACCAGCACCGGCGCCCCCGCCACGCCGATCACGCAGGTCAGCAGCAGCGCCCAGGTCAACAGCGTCGCGACCCGGTCGATCAGCAGCCCGGTTTCGGCGTCGCCGTTGTTGGCCTTGCTGGCCGCCAGCACGGGCACAAAGGCCTGGCTGAAGGCGCCCTCGGCAAACAGGCGGCGAAACAGGTTGGGAATGCGAAACGCCACATTGAAGGCGTCGGTCATGGCGCTGGCGCCAAAAGTCGAAGCAATCAGCAGTTCCCGCACCAAACCGGTGATTCGGGAGACCAGGGTCAGCAGGGATACGGTGGAGGCGGCTTTGAAAAGTGACACCCGTGGAGTTTATAGCCCCCACGGTCGTGCACTTCGTGTCACTCCCTGCCCCCCGAGGGGGCCGCCCGCCTGCGGCCCGGCTGAGCCGGTTCCGCGGCTCGACCTTGAAGTTCTGCGTTGCGCGCCGTGACGTGATTTGCGCCACCGTCGCCTAAGGCCTACTTGGCGATCAAAGGGGACCTCTTCACCAGCAGGGGCCGCGGGACTGGCTTTGCCAGACCGCAGGCGCAGCGGCCCCCTCGGGGGGCAGGGAGCTACACGCAGTGAGCGACCGTGGGGGTATATAATGCTAGGTTTGCTGCAACATCCACAGACTCCTCCCCAGGATTAAAGGAAACTATATATGGCTACTGCCAAACCCAAGAAAAAGAACCCGCGCCTTGCGTCGGGCCGCAAACGCGTCCGCCAGGACGTCAAACTCAACGCTGCGAACACCTCGCTGCGCTCCAAATACCGTACCGCTGTGAAAAACGTCGAAAAAGCCGTTGCAGCCGGTGACAAGGACAAGGCCAAAGACCTGTTCGCCAAAGCCCAGAGCATTGTGGACATAGTGGCCGACAAAGGCATCTTCCACAAGAACAAGGCAGCGCGCGATAAAAGCCGCCTGTCCGCCAAGGTGAAAGCCCTGGCACTGGCCCCCGCAAAGGCCGCCTGATCTTTCAGGCAAATCGCCCGGACTGATTTTTCGGTCCGCCGTTTTGTAGGGTGCGCTGCAGCAAAGCAAAAAGCCGTCGAAAGACGGCTTTTTTGTTTTCAGCTCCGGTTGCGGCTGGGTGAGCCTGAAAGCGTAGCGAGCGAGTATGGGACAAGGCGCACGGAGCACAACAGGAATGTACTCAGGTAGCTGAAGATTGCGGGCACCACCCAACCCCGCATCGTGCCCGCGCAGCCGCTTTACGGCTTATCGGGAATCAGGCAGCAGGCAGGCTTCAGCCACCTGCAGTTCGTTGTCCCTGGCAAAGTTGATCACAAAGTCCCAGGCCATGGGTTCGACATCGCGCAACTCGGCATTGACGACCACGCACTTGAGGCCATTGATGACTGTGGGAACGCACCAGGGCGAATAGGTGAGGTGGCTGCCGGGCTGCGGCCCGCCGGGACGGAACTGGCTCATCACACCGCACAACCGGTCGGCCCAGTCGCTGGGCCGGAAGGTTTTACCGTCTCGGGTAATGCCCTGAATAAAGACTTCTTTGGCGGAGTTGGAGACCATCTGATGGAGGGTTTGTCGCGTGCCAGGAGCTGGGGGGTATTGCGCCATGCTGCACCGCACCATGATTGTATCTTATATAAGACTCAAGTCCTGGCAGTCACTCCAATTCTGCGCATTGCTGTGATGCACTATCGTCACAAAAGCCCGCAAAGTCTGCGCCTAAAATTGCTGCATGCCCGCCGGCTTCCCGGCGGCCGCCTGTTCCCTGCCTTGCCCGGAGTTTTCCCATGAACGCAGCCCTGCCCCAGCCCATCGAAGCCGCCTCACCCCACGTCATGAACACCTATGGCCGCCTGCCCATCGCGCTGTCGCATGGCCAGGGTTGCCGCGTCTGGGACGTCAACGGCAAGTCCTACCTGGACGCGCTGGGCGGTATTGCCGTGAACACCGTCGGCCACAACCACCCGAAACTGGTGCCCGCGCTGCAGGAGCAGATCGGCCGGCTGATCCACACCTCCAACTACTACCATGTGCCGCTGCAGGAAACGCTGGCGGCCAAGCTGGTGGAGCTGTCGGGCCTGGAGAACGTGTTTTTTTGCTCCACCGGCCTTGAAGCCAACGAAGCCGCGCTGAAACTGGCGCGCAAATTCGGCCATGACAAAGGCATCGAGAGGCCGGAGATCGTGGTCTATGAAAAAGCCTTCCATGGCCGCAGCATCGCCACCCTGAGCGCCACCGGCAACCCCAAGGTGCAAGCCGGCTTCGGCCCGCTGGTCGAAGGTTTCATCCGTGTGCCGCTCAACGACCTGGAGGCCCTGAAGGCCGCCACGGCCGGCAATCCGAATGTGGTGGCGGTATTTTTTGAAGCCATCCAGGGGGAAGGCGGCATCAACAGCATGAAGGACGAGTACCTGCGGGAGGTGCGCGCCCTCTGCGACGAGCGCGACTGGCTGCTCATGATCGACGAAGTGCAGTGCGGCATGGGCCGCACCGGCAAATGGTTTGCCCACCAGTGGTCCGGTATCAAGCCCGATGTCATGCCGCTGGCCAAGGGGCTGGGATCGGGCGTGCCGATCGGCGCGGTGGTGGCCGGCCCCAAGGCTGCCCATATTTTTAGCCCCGGCAACCACGGCTCGACCTTTGGCGGCAATCCGCTGGCCATGCGCGCCGGCGTGGAAACCCTGCGCATCATGGAAGAAGAAGGCCTGCTGGCCAATGCGGTCAAGGTGGGCGACCACCTGCGGGCGGCGCTGGCGCGCGAACTGGCCGACGAGCCGGGCTTGAAGGAAATCCGCGGCCGCGGCCTGATGCTGGGCATTGAGCTGACCAAGCCTTGCGGGGAACTACTGGCCCGCGCCGCCGAGAAGGGCCTGCTGCTGAGCGTGACGGCCGACACCGTGATCCGCCTGGTGCCTTCGCTCATCATGACCACCGCCGAAGCCGATGAAGTCGTGGCGATTGTGGTCCCGCTGATCAAGCAGTTATTGAAAGAGAAAGCATGACCAAGAGCGTGACCAAGGCAACGAAATCCGGGGCCGGCGAATCAGCCGAAGCGAAAAGCACCGCAGCCAGGCCCATCAGGCACTATTTGCAGTTCAGCGACCTGAATGCCAGCGAGTACGCCTACCTGTTCGAGCGGGCGGCGGTCATCAAGAAAAAGTTCAAGGCCTACGAAAAACACCAGCCGCTGGCTGACCGCACGCTGGCGATGATTTTTGAAAAAGCCTCGACCCGCACCCGCGTCAGCTTTGAGGCCGGCATGTACCAATTGGGCGGCAGCGTCGTGCACCTCACCACGGGCGACAGCCAGCTGGGCCGCGCCGAACCGATCGAGGACAGCGCCAAGGTCATCAGCCGCATGGTCGACCTGGTGATGATCCGCACCTTCGAGCAGACCAAGATCGACCGCTTTGCCGAGCATTCGCGCGTGCCGGTCATCAACGGCCTGACCAACGAATTCCACCCCTGCCAGATCCTGGCCGACATCTTCACCTACATCGAGCACCGCGGCTCCATCAAAGGGAAAACGGTCGCCTGGGTGGGCGACGGCAACAACATGGCCAACACCTGGCTGCAGGCCAGCGAAATCCTGGGTTTCAAGGTGCATGTGAGCACACCCGGCGGCTATGAGGTCGACCAGTCCATCGCCGGTATCCGCTCGGCCGAAAGCTATCAGGTCTTCAAGGACCCGATGCAGGCCTGCGCCGGCGCCGACCTGGTCACCACCGACGTGTGGACCAGCATGGGCTATGAAGCCGAAAACGAGGCGCGCAAGAAAGCCTTTGCCGACTGGTGCGTCGATGCCGACATGATGCGGGCCGCCAAGCCTGATGCCCTGTTCATGCACTGCCTGCCCGCGCACCGCGGCGAAGAGGTCGAAGCCGACGTCATTGACGGGCCGCAGTCCGTGGTGTGGGACGAGGCGGAAAACAGGATGCATGTGCAGAAGGCACTCATGGAGTTCCTGCTGCTCGGACGGGTCGAATGAAATTCGGCCCAGTGGCATTAACGCGTTAGCGCGTTAGCGCGTTAGCACCGGCATTCAAGCGGCGTGCCGTAGCCAAAAACCGCATGCGTATGCAGAAGGCACTCATGGAGTTCCCGCTGCCCCGCCGGATTGACTGATCAGGTCTTCAACAGGTTCTCAGCCGGTCCTCACCCTCCCGTCATGCCTGTCCGCCGAATTCGGTCCGCCCGGCCCCGTCGGGTTCACGGCCGTGAGGGCGCGAGCGCAGGATGGCGGCCCTCGCCCGCCCAAACCCAAAAGACATCCAAAGACATGACCCGTCCCAATCCATGGGACGAAGGCTGAACTCGCCAGCCGTCTGGCCGCATCCCTGCTTGTAGCGCCTGCGCCCGCACACCAAAATGAACTTCGACTCCCTTTGAGGGGAGCCTGAATATCCATCAATCATTTTGGACCGTGCTACGCCGTGTATATCAGTGAACAGCTTCTCAACCCGAACGAGCGCCGGCTGCGTTTGTCCACGCAACTGGGCGTGCAAAGTGTCGTGCTGGACAACCGCGGCACCGAACTGGTTTCCGCCACCGGTGGTGTCAGCGCCTGGGACGCCGCCAAACTGGCCGGTTACCGCAAATGGGTTGAAAGTTTCGATTTGAAACTGGACGTCTTCGCCCTCGACGTCGGCTCCATCCTGCTGGACTCGCTGGTCGACCTGGACAGCGCGCACAAGCAGCGGGACGTGCTGGCGCAGAACATCCAGAAAGCCGCCGACGCCGGCATCACCTGCCTCAAATACAACGTGCAGATGGTGGGCATCACGCGCACCGGCCTCAAACCCGGGCGTGGCGGCGCCCGCAACTCGGGCTTCGTGTACGCCGAATACACGCAGGAAGGCGATCGCCAGAACTCTTATTGGGGCGTGGGCTACCCGACCAACCAGGACGAAGGCGACGCCGAAACCGCCATGCTGTGCGGCCAGAAACTGGCGCGTGAAGTGCCGCCGGTGACGGAACAGGCCGGCTGGGATGCAATCGAATTTCTGGTCGAAGGCCTGGTACCCGCCGCCGACAAGGCGGGGGTGCGGCTGGCCTGCCACCCGCATGACCCGGCCTACCCCGTGGGCGGGCTCAACGGCATCGAGCACGTGGTCGGTTCGGCCGACGGCCTGCGCAAATTCCTGGCGTTGAGCCCTAGCAAGAACCACGGCCTGAACTTCTGCCAGGGCACCGTGGCCGAGATGTTCAGGGAGCCGGGCAAGCACATGATCCCCGTCATCGAGGAATTTGCGTCCACCGGACGTATTTTCATGGTGCACTTTCGCAACATCCGCGGCGGCTACCTGGACTTCCAGGAAGTGTTCCCGGACGAGGGGGACGTCGACATGTTCCAGGCCATCAAGGCCTACCAGCGCGGCGGCTATGCCGGCCCGCTGTGCCCGGACCATGTGCCGGTGTCGGACCTTGACGAAAACCGCGAACGCTTCATGTCGTTCGCACTGGGCTACACGCGTGGCCTGCTGCAGGCTGCCGGCGTCTGGTCCACGCCCCGCCACTGATTTTTCCGGCTCGCCGGGCAAGTCCAGCTGGCCGGTGAGCCATTGAACCCGGCATGCGCTGGCAGCGCAGGCCGACTTGCCCCCGGTTGGGGCCCTGATTTGTCCCATGGGTTGGGACTTTCAAGCCGCTCTCCGCGAAAACCCCTGTAGGCCCCGCCGGAGGCGTCACCCAGAATGACCGGGCTTGCTCGTACCAGAGCAACTTCCAACACTCATCGGAGAAAACATGTTTCGACGCCATCTCGTTTGCCTGAGCGCCATCGCAGCGCTGGGCTTCGCGCTTCCGCTGGCCGCCCAGGCCCAGACCGACTACCCGACCAAACCGGTCAAGCTGATCGTGCCGTTTCCGGCCGGCGGCACCAGCGACATCATGGGACGCATGATCGCCGACGAACTCACCAAGGCGCTCAAACAGCCCTTCGTGGTGGAAAACATCGGCGGCGCCGGCGGCGTCATCGGTGCCGAGCGCGCCGCCAAGGCCACGCCCGACGGCTACACGCTGGTGCTCAGCGGTGTCGGCCAGAACGCGGTGGCGCACGGCCTCAACCCCAAGCTGGCCTATGACTCGAACAAGGATTTCATCCACATCACACAGATCCACTCCGGCCCCAACGTGCTGGTGGTTCACCCCGACACGCCCTTCAAGACCTTCAAGGAACTGGTTGACTACGGCAAGGCCAACCCCGGCAAGCTGAACTACGGCTACACCCACGCGGCGTCCGGCCACATGGCGATGGAGCTGCTCAAGCAGACCGTGGGCACCTGCACCGGCGCCAAGGGCAACCAGAACTGCAAGGGCCTGTACATGGTGGGCATTCCCTACCGCGGCGGCGGCCCGATGATGACCGACATCCTGGGCGGGCAGATCCCGATGATGTTCATCAACCAGGACGTGGCGCTGCCGCATGTGAAGGCCGGCAAGCTGCGGGCGCTGGCGGTCTCCAGCCTGTCGCGCAATCCGCTGTACCCGGACGTGCCGACGATTGCCGAGTCGGGCTACCCGGGCTTCTCGGCGCTGTCGTGGTCGGGCCTGTCGGCGCCCAAGGGCACGCCCAAGGCGATTGTGGACAAACTCGAAGCGGCCGCGGTCAAGGCGATGCAGAGCCCGGCGATCAAGACCCGCATGGAATCGCAGGGCTTTGTGGTGCCCTCGCTGGGCTCGGCCGACTACACGCAGTTTGTCCAGAAAGAAGTAGACCGCTGGACCCGCGTGATCAAGATCGCGGGCATCAAGGCGGAGTAAGCAACGTGAGGGGCCGGCGTCAGGCGCTGGCCCGCTCCACCAGCGAAAACCCCAGGTCCAGCACCCTGCCGCCGCGGGGCTTCGCCACACCGGCGAAGCGCTCGAGCAGCATCTCGCCGGCGCACCGGCCCAGCTCCGTCGCCTGCACCCGTACCGTGGTGAGCGGCGGGAACGCGGCCTCCGCCATCGCCAGATCCGAGAAGCCGACAACCGCCAGGCGCTGCGGTACCGGCCATTGCTGCTGCCGGCAATACAGCAAGGCGCCCGTGGCCAGAATGTCGTTGCTGCAAAACACGGCATCCAGCGCCGGGCAGCGCGCCGCCAGGCGCTCCATGGCCGCCGCACCGGCCGCGATGCTGGAAGCCGGCGGGAGCAATTCCGTAGGCAAGCCGGCCACCTCGGCATCGTCCAGCCCCTGCATTTTCAGCGCCGCCGCCAGGCCCGCCAGGCGCTTGAGCGAGCGCTCTTCCCGGGCACCCAGAAAGCCGATGCGTCGGTAGCCACGGGCCAGCAAAAAGCGGCCCACCGCCTCGCCCACACCGATGTGGGAGACGCCCACCGCCATGTCGATGGGCGATGCCGGCAGATCCCAGAGTTCCATCACCGGCAAGCCCATCCGGCGCAGTTTGGCCCGCACCGCCTTCTCATGCGTCGCGCCGGTCAGCACGACCGCATCGACGCGCCGGCCCAGAAAGGCATCCACCAGTCCAGCCTCGGCCTCGGGGTGGTAGCTCGACTGGGCCAGCATCAGCTGGTAGCCTGCCGGTGCCAGTGCCGCAGCCAGGCCATTCATGGCGTCTGCAAACCAGGCGTTGGACAGCGTGGGCACCACCGCGCCGACGATGTGCGAGCGGGCCGACGCCAGGCTGCCGGCGGTGAGGTCCGGCACATAGCCCAACTGCTTCACCGCAGTCCGCACACGGGCGAGCGTGGCCGGCGACACCTTGTCCGGCTCGTTCAATGCCCGGGAGACGGTGACCAGGGCCACGCCGGCGGCCGCCGCCACGTCGGCCATGCGGGCGCCGCGCAAGCCGGCGGCGCGCCGGGCAATATTCATCAGCGGGCCATCTTTCGGATCTTCTTTCAAGTCATCTTTCGGTCATCTTCATCTTTGGGGTCTTTGGCCATGCTTTTTCAGCCATCTTCCGGATTTGTCCCGCATCCTGGGATGGGCACGGCAGTTACGGCGACAACTGCTTGAATGGCTGCTTGGATTGTGCGGCAGCACGGTGCAAAATGGAAGCGCTTCCATACACAAGGAGATTTTCACGTGGCAGTTGAATCCAACATCGTTTCCTACGCCCAGGTCGCGTCCGACGCGCGCACCGCCGCCGACACCGGCGACCGCATCGAATGGGTCAAGCTCTCGCTGACCTTCCTGCCCCTGGCCACGCCGGTCAGCGACGCCAAGGTGCTCACCGGCCGGCAGAAGCCGCTGACCGAGATTGCCTTCATCTTTGCCGAGATCCGCACCCGCGACGGCCACGAAGGCATCGGCTTCGGCTACAGCAAGCGCGCTGGCGGCCCCGGCATGTACGCCCACGCCAAGGAACTGGCACCCAACCTGATCGGGGAGGACCCGAACGACATCCAGAAAATCTTCACCAAGCTGCTGTGGGCCGGCGCTTCCATGGGCCGCAGCGGCCTGACGACACAGGCCATCGCGCCCTTCGACATCGCCCTGTGGGATTTGAAGGCCAAGCGCGCCAGGCTGCCGCTGGCCAAGCTGCTGGGCGCGCAGCGCGACTCGGTGCAGTGCTACAACACCTCGGGCGGCTACCTGCACACGCCGCTGGACCAGGTGCTGAAGAACGTGGCCATCTCGCGCGAGAGTGGCATCGGCGGCATCAAGATCAAGGTGGGTCAGCCCGACCTGTCCATCGACATCGAGCGTGTGGGCGCGGTGCGCAAGCTGCTGGGTGACGGCTTCCCGCTGATGGTCGACGCCAACCAGCAATGGGACCGCCAGAAAGCCACACGCGCCTGCCGCGCCTTCGAGGACTTCGACCTCACCTGGATCGAGGAGCCGCTGGACGCCCACGACTTCGAAGGCCACGGCCTGCTGGCCGATCGCTTCGACACCGCTATTGCCACCGGAGAGATGCTGACCTGCTTCGACGAGCATGCGCAGCTCATCATGGCGGGCACGGACTTCATCCAGCCCGATGCGCCGCGCGTGGGCGGCATCACGCCCTTCCTGAAGATCATGGCCCTGGGCGAGTTCAAGCAGCGCAAGCTCGCGCCCCACTTCGCGATGGAGATCCACCTGCACCTGGCGGCCGCCTACGGCATCGAGCCCTGGCTCGAGCATTTCGAATGGCTGGGCCCGCTGTTCAACGAGCAGATGCAGCTCAAGGATGGCCGCATGTGGGTGTCCGACCGCCCGGGCCTGGGGTTCTCGCTCAGCGAGCAGGCACTGGCGTGGACGACGGAAACTCAGGAATTCGGCAAACGGCCCTGAAAAGGCCCTGAACACCTCACGAGTAGCCATGAATGTCACGGCTACTCGCCTGCGGACTATTTGGGCACTGCGTCTTTTTTTGCAAAGAACACGAGCGTGCAGAGCGTGGACTGCGCGGACCGTACCCCTCAGTCACTGCGCAGGTGATACCCCCGCCCGGCATAGTCAAAGTCGACCAGTTCGTTGATCGTCACCGTCTTGTCGGCCGGCGCCGCATAGTAGGCGCGGATCTCGGCGATCTTGCCGGTCTGGGGGTCGAAGCGGTACCACTCGTCACCGCGCAGGGCCGTGCCGTTCTTGTTCTTCCAGTGCGTCCACTCGATCACCGCTTCGGGGCTGTCATGGCTGACCAGGATTTTCTCGATGGTCCACTGCGAACCCAACGTGTCGACACACCAGATCCATTTGCGGGCGATGGTGTCGGCGCCGCGCCAGGGGATCTCCGGCAGGCCGGCGGGGAAGTAGTGCACGGCGTCAGGGGTGAAGCAGTCCATCAGGGCCTGGTAGTCGGCCGCGTTGCAGGCATCGAAGTAACGGCGGATCAGGGCCTTGTAGTACTCGGGGGTGAAGGTGGTCATAGAGGTCCTTGGTTTTGCTCCCCCTCCCCCTGGGAGAGGGCGGGGTGAGGGCCTCCCCCAGAGGAAGAGGGAAGAATGCGTCAGCGGCTGCCGGCGGGCTTGACGGGGGCAATGGCCGGACGGCCCGCAGCCACCCACGCCTTGTATTGCGCGCGTGTGGCCTCGCTCGGCGGATACAGACCCCACAGCGCTTCGCCGGCCTGCACGCGCAGGCCGATGTAGGCTTCGATGTCGTCGCGCGCCTCGCACAGGTTGGCCATCTCCTCGGCCAGATGGGCGGGGATCACCGTGATGTTGTCGCCGTCACCATGGATGACATCGCCGGGATAAATCGCCACGCCGGCGCAACCAATAGGCACCTGCAGGTCGGCCACATGGTGATAGGACAGCCGGGTGGTGGCGGTCACGCCGGTACACCAGATCGGAAAGTCCATCTGCGCCAGCTCCGTGCCATCGCGAAAGGAACCGTCGGTGACCACACCACGGGCACCGCGCATCATCATGCGGGTGATCAGCATGTTGCCCATCGAGGCGGCACGCCCGTCCTTGTTGCTGTCGATCACCAGCACATGGCCGGGCTCGATCTGCTCGACACCGACCCACTGCAGGTTGTCGGCGTTGGGCGATGTCGTGAGGTTGCCGTATACATCGACGTCTTCGCGCGCCGGTATGAAGCGCATGGTGTAGGCGCGGCCGGCGAAGGGCTTGATTTTCTTGTTGAGCGGCGTCAGTCCGTGCAGCACAGGCTGGCGGAAACCCTTGATGTACAGCTGCGTCGTCAGCGATCCGCTGGTGACTTTGGCGAGGCGGTCCAGCACCGAATCGGGAACATGAACGGCAGGGGTGCGCTGCGGAATCACCGGCAGTGGCGGAGGGTTGATGGCGTGGGTCATGGGTGTGGGCTCAAAAAAATGATGTCTCAAATTGTGGGTATGACTTCAGGGCACATTCAGGGCACATGGTGAGCGGCCTGACGATTCAATCGTAATAAGATCACGGAATATTTCCATCGGGCATCTGCACCCGCGGCAGACCCAACATCAATCAATTTCCACATATTGGGACAAATAAAGTGGCAACCAGCAGTGGCGACGGCACCGGCGCGCTTGAGAAGGCGATTGACGTCCTGGAGGCGGTGGGGGCCACCGCCGAGGGCCTGAGCCAGGCCGACATCACCGCACGCCTGGCCCTGCCGCGCACCACGGTGTACCGCCTGCTGGCGACACTGGTGGCGCGCGGCCTGCTGCGGCGCGACCCGGTGCGCAAGGTGTACCGGCTGGGCTTTCGCTGCTTCGAGATGGCGCGCCAGGCTTATGCCCTGCCGGACCTGGTGGCTGCGGCCGCCGTTGAACTGCGGGCGCTGCGCGACCTGACCGGGGAGACCTCCTACCTGGCCACACTGGACGGCGCGGAAGTGATCTCGCTGGAGCGCTACGACGGTGCGCACAGCAAGCGCTCGGCGGCCGCGCTCGGCCAGCGCAAGCCGGCGTATTGCACCAGCCAGGGCAAGGCCATTTTGTCGGCCATGAGCGATGCAGAGCGCGATGCGCTGGTACGCGACATGACGCTCAAGCCACTGACGCCGCTCACCATCACGGACCGCCGGCGGCTGCAGGCCGATCTCAGGATCACCGCGGCGCGTGGTTACTCGATCGACGACGAGGAGATTGTGCTGGGGGTGCGCTGCGTGGGCGCACCGGTGGTCGATCCGCAGGGCAAGGTGCGCGGGGCCATCAGTGTGGCAGGGCCAGCCTGGCGCCTGACCCGTGAACGGCTGGAATTGCTGGGCCCGGAAGTGGCGGACGCAGCCCGGCGCATTGGCGCGCAACTCAAGGACAGCCTGAAGCTGGCTGATGATTCAGCCCTGCAGCCCGTGCCCGGCCCCTGGGCCTTTTTCGGCAACCACCCCCAGTGGTGCGCGCGCCGCCAGCGCCTGTACTGGGTCGACTCGCTGGCGCCCTCGCTGCGGTTTTTTGACGGCGAGGCCGACCGGCTGATTGCACAGGTGGACCTTCCCGTGAGCGGCCTGATCCTGCAGGGTGAGGACTTCATCCTGACGCATCAGTCCGGCGCCTCGCGCATTTCCGCCGATGGCACGGCGGTGCCCGTGACGGCCTGGCCCGGCGGCGTGCTCCAGGCGGTCTGCACCGACGACAGCCAGGCGATCTGGGCCGCGTTCGAGGTGGCCAGCGGCGGGAGTGCGGTTGGCACGATAGAGCCGTCCGGGACCTTCAAGCCGCGCTGGCACCTGACCGAGCCGGTGCAGTGCCTGCGCTATCGGCCGGAAGACGGAACCCTGTATGCCTGCGCCCCGGCTTCCGGCGACATCCTGACGATGAAGCCCGGCACAACGGCCATCCGCCGGCTGACCACGGTGCCCAAGGGCTCAGGCCGCGTCAGCGGCATTGCGTTTGACGCCACGGGCGGCGTATGGACAGCCCTGCGGGATGGTTGGAGCGTGGTCCGGATCTCACCCGAGGGCAGCCTGGACCGCGTGATTGGCCTGCCGGTTCCGTGCCCCACCGACCTGGCATTCGGAGGCGCCGGCCTCAGCCGGCTCTATGTGACGACGGCCAGGCAGCCGGTCTCGCTCGACGCACTGGCCAACGCGCCGTGGTCGGGCCGGCTGTTTGCGCTGGAGGTGAATTGACGCCATAGCGAGTATGGTGCGCTCGAAGTTCTAGAACTTACAGGGGCGCCGGCAGTGTCGGCGTTTGCGGGTGTCGAACTCACGCTCCCGGCCAACTCCGGTCATCCGAGCGTGTGCATCAAGGGGCAGGTCAAGACTGATGGCCGACATAGGACTTTCCAAGGGGCTCGCTCCATACCCGACATTGACATCAGCAGCTTGACCGTCAGCAATGTGGCATCGATTTCGATGAATGCTGCATCCGGATCCGGCCAAAAGCAGACTGTCGATGCGGCCCCTTGCCACAAGCTTCCCATGAAGAACATTCAGGTCAGCCGGTGCTCAAGATCTGTGAAGCTGTTTACGGCTCAGGTACGCCGCAAATATTGAGCGCACGGGCGTGGCCGTGCAGCGGCCAGGATCAGACTGGCAGCAGGCCGGACGCGCGGTAGGCTTCCATCAAACTATCGAACAGCTGAAGGTCTGAACGACTTCTAGCGAGTAGCTGAGCGCCCATGACCGCAGCGAAAATCGCCCGCGCACGAGCGTCGGCGGCATCAGGCTCGCACAAATTCGAGTTCACCACCAGCTTGGCGATCCAAGCGATGTTGACTTCCGCGAACTGCGTGATCTCCGCTTTAACTTCCTCTGGCAAATCATCTGTTTCCGCGCCCATAAAGCTGCCAAGGCACAGGCGGTTTTCCGCTTCGAGCGAACGACGAAAAATCTCCGGGAACCGCCGCAGGGCGTCGATCGGGACGGGGCACTCCTCGGAAATTTTCGCCAAGGCAGAGGCGCCGTCTTCGACGTATCTTTTGGCCACGGCCGCAGCGAGGTCGGCTTTGCCAGGGAAGTAGTAATAAATACTTCCCGCCTTGATCCCGACTTGCTGCGCGATCTCGCGGAGATTCAGACCGCCGTAACCACGCGACTGGGCGATCTCCTTCGCGGCTAACAAGATTGATTCCCTGGCGTTGGTGTTCATGGCTTGCATGTCTTGTTCTTCGAAAACCGATAGCTCAGCGCTACCACTGTGAATAGAAGTCTAACCTTTGTTAGGTGGGTTGCCTGAGCCTGGGACCACCCACGGATCGACCAAGGGTGGTCGACCCGGCACCGGCCCGGCGCGTCAAAATGCGCGCTTACTGAGGGACAGTGTCCACCTCCGGGATGCCGCTTTGCCGATCGGCATAGGCCGCCTTGAAGCTGGGACGGGCTTGCCAACGCTTCCAGTACGCATCCAGGAACTCGAAGCGTTCATCCAGCGGGGTCGCGTTGACGGGAAATTTGGAAAAAGCGATCGCAGTGCACAGCGTCATGTCTGCGAACGTCGGCTCCTCACCGCCCAGCAGCCACTCGCGGCCATCGGACAGATGTTGATTGACCAACGCGGCATGCGCCAGCGCTTCCTTGCGGCAGTGTTCACCCCACGCTTCGTTCTTGGTCAGTTCCAGCTTGAAGCCGAGGCCGGTGTGCAGTACGTGGAAGGCCGTCACGATGCGGTACAGGATGTGCACCCAGATCCGGTTGTCCCACATGTTGTCGAGGCCCTGCTCCCGTGGGCCTGTCAGTGGTTGTCATTCCGGGAGCGCCGGCTGATCAGTGACGAGGCCCACGGGCCTTGCCAGACAAGTACAGAACAGAGTGGCGCACCACACTGCGGAGCCGGAACCGTGCGGGGCCCGGTACGCCGCGTCACGTGCCGGTTGTCCCGGCCCTGCTGGCCCGCCGGCTCCCCTTCTGCACCGGCTTTTGTTCCAGCTTCTGTTGTTCCAGCTTCTGCGCTGGCTTCCGCCCCGCGGCCTGTGTCGATTTACGGCCAGGCGTCTGAACCTCTTCGTTCTGAACGTCTTCGGCGACCAGGCGCAAACAGTCCATCAATTGCTCGCTGCTCGGCGTCAGCCGCCGCCCCCGCACGGTGATGAGGCCGATGGGGGGCAGCTCAATCGGCACCTCAATGGGCAAAATGTCCAGCAGGCCCTCCTTCTCGAAGTGCAGGGCTACCGAGCGCGCCAGGAAACCGGCCGCCTCGCGCTGCTGCACGAAAGTGCTGAGCACCAGGAACGACGAGGTTTCGATAATGTCGACCGGCGGGTTCAGCCCGTGGCGAAAGAAAGTCTGCTCGATCTTCACACGCAGTGAAGCCCAGGGCGGCGGCAATACGCAGGGCATGGCGGCCAGATCGGCCCAGCCCGGGGTTTTGCGCCGCGCCAGTGCATGGCCGCGCCTGACCACCACCTTCATCGGTTCGTTGAACAGCGCCTCGGTCACCAGGTCCGGCGCGGCGTAGCCAGGCTCCAGCCGGCCGACAAACAGGTCCAGCTCGCCCAGGCGCAGTTTGGGCAGCAGGTGGGTGAGGTCGCCCTCCTCCACCAGCACCGTGGCCTGCGCCGAACGCTGCTTGAGCAGCTTGACCGCGCCAGCCAGCAGGACCGGCATGGCCACCACCATGGCACCGACGCGGGTGCGGCCCGCCGCCCCGCTGGCCACCGCTGCAATTTCATCGCGCGTGCGTTCGTATTCCGCCAGCACCGAGCGCGCAAAACGCACGATGGCCTGGCCGCTGGAAGTAGGCACGGTGCCGCGCGTGGAACGCTCAAACAGCGTCAGGTCGAGCATGCTCTCGACCTCGGTCAACATTTTCGAGACGGCCGGCTGGCTGACCGACAGGAACTCGGCCGTTCGGCCCAGGTGGCGAAACTGGTCCAGCGCCACCATCAGCTGCAGGTGGCGCAGCTTGATGTTGGAGCGAAGGACGCGGTCAATCTGGGCCATGGCTCATGTTAACCCAATGGCTATGAAGCGATTCCACTATTCGATTAGATTGTTATGAAGAATCGGGCAAGAATCACTGCATAAGACGCTGCATAAGAAATTCCGTATTCATCCACCCGAGGCAGACAAACATGAAAATTTCCACCCTTCCCACCGGGGCCGCCGGGACCGCCGGGGTCAGGCGCCGCGAACTGCTCATCGGCGCTGCCGCTGCGGGTGCCGGGGCACTGGCACTCACGCACCCCCTGCGCGCACGGGCGCAGGCCTATCCCGACCGGCCGATCACCTTCATCTGCCCCTGGCCGGCCGGCGGCACCGCGGACCAATCCATGCGGGCCTTGTGCCAGATTGCCTCGCGCGTGCTGGGCCAGTCCATCGCGGTTGACAACAAGGCCGGCGCCTCCGGCATGATTGGCACCAAGGCCATGGCCTCTGCCAGGCCCGACGGCTACACCATTGGCCAGATACCGATTTCCGTCACGCGTTTCTCGCAGCTCGGCACACTGCAGCTGGACCCGCTCAAGGACTTCACCTACCTGGCGCGCACCTCGGGCCAGACCTTCGGCATGGCTGCCCCGGCCGACTCGCGCTTCAAGTCGCTTCAGGAAGTCGTGGCTTTTGCCAAAGCCAACCCCGGCAAGCTGACCTATGCCCATGCGGGCATCGGCGGCGCCACCCACGTCGGCATGGAAGAGTTCGCGCTGGCAGCAGGCGTCCAGTTCAACCATGTGCCCTACAAGGGCGGTGCCGAAGCGCTGCAGGCGGTGCTCGGCGGCCATGTCGACCTGCTGGCCGACTCCAGCTCCTGGGCGCCGCATGTCGAGGCCGGCAAGCTCAAGCTGCTGGCCACCTGGGGCGAGCGGCGCACGGCACGCTTCAAGGATGCGCCCACGCTCAAGGAACTGGGCTACAACGTCGTGGTGGATGCACCCAACGGCATCGGCGCCCCGAAAGGCATGGACCCGGCCATCACCCAGAAACTGCGCGAAGCGTTTCGCGTCGCCGTGGCCAGCCCCGAGTTCAAACAGGTCGCCGACAAGATCGATGCACCGGTGCTCTACCTGGACGGCCCTGACTATGAGAAGTATGTGGCCAGCGTCTACCAGAAAGAAACCGTGCTCATTGAAAAGCTCAAGCTCAGGGAATTGATGAAGAGCTGAGCGCCGCCGCGTCGCCTCCCCCAACTCAACGCAGCTCAACCCAAGCCAACCTTGCCATGCCTTCCCCCACCGCCAGCCCGCTGATCCGCCTGCACGCCAACGACAACGTGCTCGTGGCAAAGACCCCGCTCGCCCTGGGCCAGGCCCTGCCGGAGATTGACGCGCGTGCGCGCGCCCAGGTGCCGGCCGGCCACAAGATCGCCGCCTGCCGCATCGCCAGTGGCGAACGCATCATCAAGTACGACACCGTGATCGGCATCGCCGCGCGCGACATCGAGGCGGGTGACCATGTGCACGCGCACAACCTGACGCTGGTGGATTTCGAACGCGACCCGGCTTTCGGCCAGGACGTGCGGCCAGTCGATTTTGTGACGGATGCCGAGCGCGCCACCTTCATGGGTTTCGTGCGCCCCGACGGCCGTGTCGGCACCCGCAACTTCATCGGCATTTTGTCGTCGGTCAACTGCTCCGCCACCGTCATCAAGAACATTGCGGCCCACTTCACGCCCGAACGACTGGCGGACTTTCCCCACGTGGACGGTGTGGCCGCCTTTGCACAAACCAGCGGCTGCGGCATGTCGTCACCCAGCGAACATTTCGATGTGCTGCGCCGCACCCTGGCCGGCTATGCCCGTCACCCCAACCTGGCGGGCGTGCTGATTGTGGGACTGGGCTGCGAGCGCAACCAGGTGGCGTCGCTGGTGGAATCACAGGGCCTGCCGGAAAGCAAACTCATGCGCACGCTGGTGATGCAGGAGGTCGGCGGCACCCGTGTAACCATTGAAGCCGGCATAGCCGCCATCCGGGAGATGCTGCCGGAAGCGAACGCGGCCCGGCGCCAGCCCGTGTCGGCCAGCCATCTGAAGATTGGCCTGGAGTGCGGCGGCTCCGACGGTTTCTCCGGCATCACGGCCAACCCGGCGCTGGGCGCGGCCATGGACATCCTGGTGCGCCACGGCGGCACCGCCATCCTGTCGGAAACGCCCGAGATCCATGGCGTGGAATACATGCTGACCCGCCGTGCCGTGACCCCCGAAGTCGGGCAGAAACTGCTGGACCGGCTGGCCTGGTGGGAGCAATACACGGCGGGCCACAATGCCCAGTTCAACGGCGTGGTCGGGCACGGCAACCAGGCGGGCGGGCTGGCTAATATCTTTGAAAAATCGTTGGGCTCGGCCATGAAGGGCGGCACCACGCCGCTGCAGGCCGTGTATGAATACGCCGAGCCCATCGACCGCCACGGTTTCGTGTTCATGGATTCACCGGGTTACGACCCGGTGGCCTCGACCGGGCAAATCGCCAGCGGCGCTAACCTGATCTGCTTCACCACCGGCCGCGGCTCGATGTTCGGCTCCAAGCCGGCGCCCACGATCAAGCTGGCCAGCAACACGCCCATGTTCACCCGCCTCGAGGAAGACATGGACCTCAATTGCGGCGCCATCCTGGACGGCGAGCTGGACGTGCCGCAAATGGGCCAGCGGATTTTCGAGGCCATCCTGCGCCATGCCTCGGGCGAGCCGACCAAAAGCGAGGCGCTGGGCCTGGGTGATCACGAATTCGTGCCCTGGCACCTCGGCATTGTGAGCTGACCGCCACGCCCCCCGGGACTGCCTTGGGCTGGTATCGTCGGCATTCGCGACAGCACGCTTGAAACGAGGGACGCGAGGATCGCGTCGCGGCCCGCATTCCGTCAACGACCATTTCAAAGGATGAATTCATGAGCACCGGCAACCCCTTCAAGGCCGCACTGGCCGGCGGCCAACAGCAAATCGGCCTGTGGCTGTCCATGGCCGACCCCTACCTGGCAGAAGTCAGCGCCACCGCCGGATTCGACTGGTTGCTGATTGACGGCGAGCATGCACCCAATGACCTGCGCAGCACACTGGCCACGCTGCAGGCCGTGGCGCCCTACCGCTCCCAGCCGGTGGTGCGGGCGGTGGCCGGCGACGTGCCGCTAATCAAGCAGTTGCTGGACATTGGCGCGCAAAACCTGCTAGTGCCCATGGTCGACACAGCCGCCCAGGCCCAGGCCATCGTGGACGCCACGCGCTACCCGCCTCGGGGCGTCCGGGGCGTGGGCAGTGCGGTGGGACGCGCCTCGCGCTGGAGCGCGCGCACCGACTACCTCGACCACGCCGACAGCGAGGTCTGCCTGCTGGTGCAGGCGGAAACCGTCACGGCCCTGAAAAACCTGGAAGCGATTTGCGCCGTGGACGGCGTGGATGGGGTGTTCATCGGCCCCGCCGATCTGGCCGCGTCCATGGGGCACCGCGGCAAACCGGGCCACCCCGAGGTGCGGGCGGCCATCGAGCAGGCCATGAAAACCATCATCGCCTCCGGCAAGGCAGCGGGCTCGCTCACCTCGGACCCGGCGCTGGCACGGCACTACCTGGCCCTGGGCTGCACCTTTGTGGCCACCGGCGTTGATGTATTGGTCTATGCCAATGCGGTTCGGCGCATGGCGGCTGACTTCATCTCGCCCGGCACCGCACAGGCGGCCATCCCAAGCGCAGCCTACTGACCGGCAAGGCAGCGCAGCAGCCCCGGAACTCCACCCACCGGAGGGCTGTGACGGCAGGCAAGGCCGGAACCCCGTTAACGCTGGCGACGCCCGAAAGGCCCGCCACAAACTCTGCCGAACCGCGTGTCCGGCGTAATGCGCGCCCGGACCCATGGCATGAAACATGCTGCACTGCAGCATCAGGCCACGGGTAAACCCGTGGATTGAAGTTTTCATTTCTGAGTACAGTCGTGTATACAAAATTGACCGGCCCGCTGGTCAGTTGCCTTGTAGTTCCATCCCCCTGGCCCGGCATCCACCCTCTGCATTGGAGATCACCCATGGACATTCGCAACCCATCGCCCGACCTTTACAACGAAGACCTGGCCCCGGCAAAAACGCGGAACTGGGGCACCTTCAGCATCTTCAATGTATGGACCTCGGATGTGCACAGCCTCTGGGGCTATTACCTGGCGGCCAGCCTGTTCCTGCTGTGCGGCAGTTTCACCAACTTTCTGCTGGCCATCGGCCTGAGTTCGATGGTGATCTTTTTCCTGATGAACCTGGTCGGTTACGCAGGCGTTAAAACCGGCGTGCCCTACCCCGTGCTGGCCCGCGCCTCCTTCGGCGTTTGGGGCGCCAATCTGCCCGCACTGGTGCGCGCCGTGGTGGCCTGCTTCTGGTATGGCGCACAGACCGCTGCAGCCTCGGGCGCCATTGTGGCGCTGCTCACCCGCTCCGACGCCATCATGGCGTTTCACAAATCGACCCACCTGCTGGGCCATTCGGGCCTGGAGGTGATCTGCTTCGTCGTCGTCTGGGCCCTGCAGCTGCTGATCATCCAGAACGGCATGGAAACCGTGCGCAAGTTCCAGGACTGGGCCGGCCCGGCGGTATGGGTGGCCATGCTGGTGCTTGCGGTTGGACTGTGCGTGAAGGCCGGCGGCTTCTCGTTTGACCACGGCATTCCGCAGGATGTGCTGCTGGCCAAGACCAAGGACGCCGGCGTGCCCGGCGAGCCCGGCTCGTTCTGGGCGCTGATGGCCGTGGGCGCCACCTGGATCACCTACTTTGCCGCGCTGTATCTGAACTTTTGCGATTTCTCGCGTTACGCCAAAGACAAGGCCACCGTCAAAAAAGGCAACCTCTGGGGCCTGCCGATCAACCTGATCCTGTTCTCGCTGGTGGCCGGCGTGACGACGATTGCCGCCTTCAAGGTGTACGGCGAGGTGCTGCTGCACCCCGAGCAGATCTCCGCCAAGTTCGACAGCTGGTTCCTGGCGCTGCTGGCCGCGCTGACCTTTGCCGTGGCGACGCTGGGCATCAACGTGGTGGCCAACTTCGTCTCGCCCGCGTTTGACTTTGCCAATGTGTTCCCGCGCAAGATCAGCTTCAAGACCGGCGGCTACATCGCGGCCGGTATCGCATTGGTGCTTTATCCCTTCGCGCCCTGGGAGGGCAACGCGGCGACCTTTGTGGGGGCCATAGGCGCGACCATGGGGCCGCTCTTGGGCATCATCCTGGTGGACTACTACCTGATCGCCAAAGGCCAGGTCAATGTGGAAGCGCTCTACCACGAGGACGGCGAATACCGCTACCAGGGCGGCTGGAACCGCAACGCCCTCATTGCCGCCGTCATTGGTGCGCTGTTCTCCAGCGTCTTGCCCAACTTCACCAGCCTGTTGCCGTCCTGGTGGGGCATTTATGGCTGGTTCTTTGGCGTGGCCATCGCCGGCATTGCGTATTACGCGCTTGCTACGGCCATGCCTCGGGCGACGGCTACGGCACACGCCAAGGCCTAGCAGCCTACCGCGTAGGGGGAGGCCCCGGTTCGGGGCTTCCCGGTCCGGCCGATCATCTCCTTCCCCCGCTGGGGGAAGGCCGGGATGGGGGCTCACGGCGCGGGCATCGGGCCACCGCGCTTATCTGGTCGCCGCTGGCCCCCACCCCAACCCTCCCCCGGAAGGGGAGGGAGCTTCACAGTCCTTGACTGAAACGTATCAGCCTAGCCGCGGCCCACAAACGGCATTTTGGTGGCCATGATGGTCATGAACTGCACGTTGGTGGACAGCGGCAGCGCGGCCATGTGAACCACCGCATCGGCCACTTCCTTGGCGTCCATCATGGGCTCAACGGCAATCTCGCCGTTGGCCTGGGGCACGCCCTTGGTCATGCGGGCGGACAGTTCCGTCAGGGCATTGCCGATGTCGATTTGGCCGCAGGCGATGTTGTACTTGCGGCCATCGAGCGAGATCGATTTGGTCAGGCCCGTGATGGCGTGTTTCGTCGAGGTGTAAGGCGCGGAATTGGGGCGCGGCGCGTGGGCGGAAATCGAGCCGTTGTTGATGATGCGGCCGCCCTGCGGCTGCTGGTCCTTCATCAGCCGGATGGCGCCCTGCGCGCAGAGGAAGGAGCCCGTGAGGTTGATGTTCACGACGTTTTGYCATTGCTCGAATGTGATGTCCTCGATGTTCACGCCCGGGGCGTTCACGCCGGCGTTGTTGAACAGCAGGTCGAGCCGCCTAAACACTTCCTTGATCTTGGCAAACAGGGCCGCTACCGACTCAGGGTTGCTCACATCGGTAGGGACCGGCAGCGCACGGTCGGTGCCTGACTCCTTGGCCACCTCGTTGAGCGGCTCGATGCGTCGCCCGACGAGTGCCACGCAGTAACCCTCCCGCAGAAGTGCCAGCGCGACGGCCCTGCCAATACCGGTGCCTGCACCCGTCACCACAGCGACCTTGCCGTTTGCCTTGTCGTTCGAACTCATGTTGTACCTCTGTCTCTTTGCTTGATGTTGATGAAGAAGAATCCGGGTGCCAGACCCGCGGCCGACGGCCAGTGCCGATGGTCTGGATTGTGCCCCAGCCACGGCAAGGCGGCAGGAGCGCGCACCACCCGGTCTCCCCCTGGTTTCGACTTCTTTGCCGGCAATTACTTTAGGTTTAAACTATTTTTATCACTTGTTGGAAATAACCGACACCACGGCTTTTTCAGCGGTGCTACCTTTACACGTATGACAGCCCAACCCCCTCCTCCCGCCATGGCCAAGTCCTTGAGAATCTGGGACATCTCGCCCCCCGTGGCGCCAGGCTCGCCGGTTTTTCCGGGCGACACGCCCTACGAGCAGCAATGGGCTGCGAGCATAGCGCCGGGCTGCCCGGTGAACGTCAGCACCATCACCTTGTCGCCGCACATCGGCGCACATGCCGACGCGCCGTTGCACTACGACCCGCAGGGCGCCACCATCGGCGCGGTCGATCTCACGCCCTATATCGGGCCTTGCCGCGTCATTCACGCCATCGCCAAAGGGCCGCTGATCGAGTGGGAGCACCTGGCGCATGCCGTACACGACCTGCCGCCGCGCGTGCTGGTTCGCACCTACGCGCGCATGCCGGTCGAGCGCTGGGACCCCACGCTCGCGGCCTACGCGCCCGAGACCGTTGAGCGGCTCGCCGCGCTCGGCGTCAAGCTGATCGGCATCGACACCGCCAGCATCGACCCGGCCGAGAGCAAAACCCTGGACAGCCACCAGGTGATCCGCCGGCGCGGCCTGCGTGTGCTGGAAAACCTGGTGCTCGACGAGGTGCCCGAAGGCGACTACGAACTGATTGCCCTGCCGCTCAAGCTGATGACGGCCGATGCTTCCCCCGTTCGCGCAGTACTGCGCGAACTACCCAATCCAGGCGCAGTCTTGCGCGAACTCCCCTGAAAGATGAACCTGACATGACCACAACTCTGCAAGATTGCCGCGCACTCGATGCGCAAGACCGACTGCGCACCCTGCGCGACCAGTTCAGCCTGCCCGAAGGCGTGATTTACCTGGACGGCAACTCGCTCGGCGTGCTGCCCAAAACCGCCGCGGCACGCGTGCAGGAGGCCGTGGTGCAGGAATGGGGCCAGGGCCTGATCCGCAGCTGGAACAGCGCGGGCTGGTTCAGCCTGCCGCAGCGCCTGGGCGACAAGATTGCGCAACTGATAGGCGCAAAACCGGGCGAAGTGGTGGCCACCGACAGCACCTCGATCAATCTCTACAAGGTGCTCAGCGCAGCGCTCCATATCGCCGCGCAGGACGCGCCGCAGCGCAAAGTCATCGTGAGCGAGCGCAGCAACTTCCCGACCGACCTCTACATTGCCGAAGCGCTGTGCAAGGAACGTGGCTACCAATTGCAACTGGTGGAGCCCGAAGAAATCGCCAGCGCGCTGACGGCCAACGTGGCCGTGCTGATGCTGACCCATGTGAACTACCGCACCGGTGCCATGCACGACATGGAAGCCGTGACGAGCGCTGCGCACGCAGCGGGCGTGCTCACGGTCTGGGACCTGGCACACAGTGCGGGCGCCGTCCCCGTGGACCTGAACGGCGCGAAGGCCGATTTCTCGATTGGCTGCGGCTACAAGTACTTGAATGGCGGCCCCGGCGCCCCGGCCTTTGTCTGGGTCAACCCCAAGCACGCCGACCGCTTCTGGCAGCCGCTGGCCGGTTGGTGGGGCCATGCCGCCCCGTTCGAGTTCACGCCCGACTACCGGCCCGCCGCCGGCATTTCTCGGTACCTGTGCGGCACGCAGCCCATTTTGAGCATGACGGCGCTGGAATGCGGGCTCGACGGCTTCCTGGCGGCCGAACCACTGGGCGGCATGCAGGCGCTGCGCCGCAAATCGCTGGCCCTCACCGACCTGTTCATTCAACTGGTTGAAGAGCGCTGCGCAGATCAGGGCCTCGGGCTTGCAACACCACGCGAGCACACGCAGCGCGGCTCGCAGGTTTGCCTCACGCGCAAGGAAGGCGCTTACGCCATCGTGCAGGCGCTGATTGCGCGCGGTGTGATTGGTGACTACCGCGCAGGCGACGGCGGGAAACATCTCGACATCCTGCGCTTCGGCTTCACGCCGCTCTACATCGGCTTTGAAGATGTCTGGAACGCCGTGGAGCACCTCAAGCAGGTACTTGACACCGATGAGTGGCAAAGAGCCGAATTCAACCAGAAACATGCGGTGACCTGATCATGTGCCCCTACGCCCCTGCCTCCCACAACCCCCAGAGCCCTCAGAGCAAGCCTGAGGACATCGTTCGCGACGAGAAAGCCCAGCTCGACTTCAGCCGCGACATGAGCTATGGCGACTACCTGCAGCTCGACGCGATTCTGAACGCGCAAAAACCACTGTCGCCCGCGCACGACGAGATGCTGTTCATCGTCCAGCACCAGACCAGCGAACTCTGGATGAAGCTGATGCTGCATGAGCTGCGCGCCGCGATTGCGAATGTAGCGGCCGACGAACTGGGCAGCGCCTTCAAGATGCTGGCGCGCGTGAGCCGCATCATGGAGCAACTGGTCCATGCCTGGGACGTGCTGGCCACCATGACGCCGCCCGAGTACAGCGCAATGCGCCCCTACCTCGGGGCGTCGAGCGGCTTTCAGAGCTACCAGTACCGCTGCATCGAATTCGCCCTGGGCAACAAGAACGCCGCCATGCTCCAGCCGCACGCGCACCGGTCGGACCTGCTGGCGCAGGTGCAGGCCGCCTATGAAGCCCCCTCGCTCTACGACGAAGCGCTGCGCCTGCTGGCACGGCGCGGCTTGGCCGTGCCCCCCAGCCACACCGAACGCGACTGGACCCAGCCCTACCCCGAAAGCGCCGCGGTCGAACAAGCCTGGCTGACCGTCTACCGCGACCCGAAACAGTACTGGGACCTGTACCAGCTCGGCGAAGAACTCACAGACCTCGAAGACGCGTTTCGCCTCTGGCGCTTCCGCCATGTCACCACGGTCGAGCGCATCATCGGCTTCAAACCCGGCACCGGCGGTACCAGCGGCGTGAGCTATTTGCGCAAGATGCTGGATGTGGTGTTGTTTCCGGAGATCTGGAAGTTGCGGACGGATTTGTAGGGGAAGTGGATTTACCTAAATAGGTATCTGCGTGAAATGCTATTTAATTGATAGCTGATTGGCTTTTCTGAGGGCGGCTGGCCGGGGGTTGCCCGGCGGCAAGTAACTTTCTTTTGCTTCGCCAAAAGAACGTCACCAAAGAAAAGGCGACCCGCAGTCTGGGTCCTTGCGCTTCGCTCCAGGCAACCTGCGCTGCTCGACTCCGGCGGGGGTCCGCAGAACTCGCCTGCGGCTCAAACAACTGCGGCCCTGATCCCGCCTCCATCTGCGCTGCTCGGCCCAGCCACACGGGTGGGGAGCAGATAGCAATACCGAATGCACAAAGAAAATACCAAGACAAACAAGTACACGCCATGGCGTGTACTTGTGGTTTTTGAGCGTCAGACTCCGGTATTTGGTATTGGGCTGTTTGCCTTCAACCCCTTCTGTCTGCGCCGAGGAGCGCAGGTTCAGGCGGATCAGGGATCGCGATTGTCTGAGCGCAGCGAGTTGAGCGAGACCCCGCCTGGACCGAGCACCGCAGGCTGCCCGCAGCGAAGCGAAGGGACGCAGACAGCAGGGTCGCCTTTTCTTTTGCTTACTTTTCTTTTGGCGAAGCAAAAGAAAAGTGAGTAGCCGCCGGGCTACCCCCGGCCAGCCGCCCTCAGCAGAGCCACTCAGCTATTAATTCAATAGCAACCTACAAGACCTTGGACACCCCACCATAAAGCCAAGGCATATCCAGCAGCTTCTCCCCCAGCACCTTCAGCGCGGTATCCCGACCCCAGCGCAACAGTCCGTCCGCATGGAATATCTGCCCGTTGCGCAAGGCCCTGGCCTGCACTTGCGCATTGCGCTGCCAGCGGTTCAGCGCATAACGCTGCAGCATGGTCGGCACATCAAAGGCCGGGTCCAACGCCTGCGCCAGGGTGTGACCCAGCTCGGCGGCGTCTTCAATCGCCATGCCGGCGCCTTGCGCCAGGTAGGGCAGCATCGGGTGGGCGGCATCGCCCAGCAGGGCCACGCGGCCTACGGCATGCTGGTGGGCACCTTGCATGGGCGCGCGATCGCTCAGTGCCCACAAGCGCCAGCCGGCCAGAGCGTCCACCAGCTCACGCAGCGCGGCACAGCTGCCGGCCAGCGCCGCGGCCAGGTCGACCGCATTGGCGCTGTGGTCCCAGGGGTCGGTATCTGCGGCTACTTCGCCGTGCACGATGGCCACCACATTGAGCCACTCGCCGCTGCGCACCGGGTACTGCACCACGTGCATGCGCGGGCCCAGCCAGACCGTGACATGCTGGGTCCTGAGCTTTTCGGGCAGGCTGGCCTGTGACACCAGTGCCCGGTAGGCCAGGTGGCCGGTGCGCCGCGGCAGGCCGTCGCCCAGCAGTTGCTGGCGCACCGTGCTCCACACGCCATCGGCGCCAATCAGGGCGTCGCCTTCAATTTCAGGCCCGCCTTCGGTTTTCACCGTGACGGCTTGCGCCGTCTGGCTGAAAGACTGCAGCGGACGGTCCAGGTGAAGTTTCGCGTCGGTCTGCTGCTGCACGGCCTGGAGCAGCAGACCGTGCAGGTCGGCACGGTGCAGCGTGACATAAGGCGCACCATAACGCCGGACCATGGTGGCCCCCAGCGGCAACTCGCCCAGCGCCTGGCCCGACACGGCGCTGCGCACCTGCAGGCGCTCGGGAAACGCGGCCACCGCCTCAAGCGGCTGAGCCAGCCCCCAGCCGTGCAGCACCTTGACGACGTTAGGGCCCAGCTGAACGCCAGCGCCTACTTCGCTGAAAACGCTCGCGCGTTCAAACAGGCGCACGTCCCAGCCCGCCCGCGAGGCGGACAGTGCCGCCGCGAGCCCGCCGATGCCGCCACCGGCAATCAAGGCCTGTCTGAGGTGATGACCCCCACGGTCATTCACTGCGTGTAACTCCCTGGACGTGCCGCCGCGAGACGCAGCGGCTCTTCCGTCCGTCCAGGCCTGCGCAGGCAGGCTTGGAGCCGCGGACGTTAGCCCCTCGGGGGCTAATTTTCCTTGGGGCGGGCCGGCAGAAAATTGCTGCTGCTTGCCTGCTCATGCAGCGAGAAGCTGCCGGAGCACGAAAGGAAGAATGCCGCCGTTGCGGTAGTAGTCCACTTCGATGGGCGTGTCGATGCGCAGGATCACGCTGACCTCTTCACGCGAGCCGTCGGCGCGGGTGATGACCAGCGTGGCATCGCTCTGGGGTTTGAGCTCGGGGTGGGGAATCACGTCGATGACTTCGTTGCCCGTGAGGTTGAGGGTCTGCCACGATTCACCGTGCTTGAACTGCAAGGGCAGCACGCCCATGCCCACCAGATTGCTGCGGTGAATGCGCTCAAAGCTGCGGGCCACCACGGCCTTGATGCCCAGCAGCTGGGTGCCCTTGGCCGCCCAGTCGCGCGACGAGCCGGTGCCGTATTCCTCGCCGGCAAAAATCACCGTCGGTGTGCCTTCTTCCATGTACTTCATGGCGGCGTCGTAGATGAACATCTTTTCCTGGCCCGGCTGGAACAGCGTTACCCCGCCTTCTTCACGCGAGCCCGTTGCATCCGGCGGAATCATCAGGTTCTTGATGCGCACATTGGCAAAGGTGCCGCGCATCATCACGTCGTGGTTGCCGCGGCGTGCGCCGTAGCTGTTGAAGTCGGCCTTCTGCACGCCGTGCGCCTGCAGCCACAGGCCTGCCGGCGAGCTGGCCTTGATGGAGCCGGCAGGCGAAATATGGTCGGTGGTGATGGAGTCGCCAAACAGCGCCATGATGCGTGCGCCCTTGACCGACACGCTGCCGGCCTCGCCCGCGGCCATGGTGAAATCCTTGAAGAAAGGCGGCTCGGCGATGTAGGTGCTGGTGGGCCAGGTGTAGGAGGTGCCCGTCACCCCCTTGATGTTTTCCCAGAGCTTGCCCGGCTCGGTCTTGACCTTGGCGTAATTGGCGCGGAAGGCCTTGCCGTTCATGGCGTACTTCATGAGCTTGTCAATCTCATCGCTGGTCGGCCAGATATCGCCCAGGTAGACATCCCTTAACTTCCCATCTTTGCCCTTGCCCTTGCCGACCGGCTCGGTCATCAGGTCGCGCATCACCGTGCCGGCAATGGCGTACGCCACCACCAGCGGCGGGCTGGCCAGGAAGTTGGCTTTCAGGTTGGGATGGATGCGGGCTTCGAAGTTGCGATTGCCGGACAGCACGGCGGCGCACACCAGGTCGCTCTTGGTGATGGCTTCGTTGATCTCGGGCGTCAAATCCCCGGCATTGCCGATGCAGGTGGTGCAGCCGTAACCGGCCAGGGAAAAGCCCAGCTTTTCAAGGTAAGGCAACAAGCCGGTCTCGGTCAGGTATTCGGTCACGATACGTGAACCGGGAGCCAGGGAGGTCTTGATGTGCGGCTGCACTTTCAGGCCCGCCTCCACCGCTTTTTTGGCCAGCAGGCCCGCCGCCAGCAATACGCTGGGATTCGACGTATTGGTACAGCTGGTGATCGCCGCAATCAGCACATCGCCGTTGCCGATGCTGATGCCGGCCTTTTTGGACTCAGGTGTGGGGACCTCGGGATGGGCTGCTGCCATCGTGGCCAGCGTCGGGCGGTTGCCTTCCATTTCGACCACCGAGCGCGGCGCACCCATCGGCGTGGGAACCGCCCCCGGCAGGGTATCGGCACGGCCATCGTCCGTGTGCCGCAGCAAGTGCCGCGTAGCCAGCATGCCGGCAGGCTGGTTGAAACCGTTGTCCGCAATCGGTTTGCTAAAAAGCGCGGCGAACTGGCTGGCCACATTGCCCAACTCGATGCGGTCCTGCGGCCGTTTGGGACCGGCCAGGCTGGGCGTGACGTCGCCCAGGTCGAGCTTGACCACCTGCGAATAGTCAATGTCACCGGCCTTGGCCACGCCGAACAGGCCCTGTGCCCTGAAGTAAGCCTCGAACGCCTCGATTTCGTCTTTGGTGCGCCCGGTGCCCTTGAAGTACTCGATGGTTTTTTCATCCACCGGGAAAAAGCCCATGGTGGCGCCGTATTCGGGCGCCATGTTACCAATCGTGGCACGGTCGGGCAGCGCCAGCGTGCGGGTGCCTTCGCCGAAGAATTCGACAAACTTGCCGACGACCTTTTCCTTGCGCAGGGTTTCCGTCACGCGCAGCACCAGGTCGGTCGCCGTGACACCCTCGCGCAGCCGGCCCGTCAGCTCAAAGCCCACCACGTCAGGCGTGAGGAAATACACCGGCTGGCCCAGCATGGCGGCCTCGGCCTCAATGCCGCCCACGCCCCAGGCCACCACGCCAATGCCGTTGATCATGGTGGTGTGGCTGTCGGTGCCGACCAGCGAGTCGGGGTAATACACCCCCTCTTTTGTCTTGTGCACACCGCGTGCCAGGTATTCGAGATTGACCTGGTGCACGATGCCGAAACCGGGGGGCACCACGCCAAAGGTGTCAAAGGCCTGCATGCCCCATTTCATGAATTCGTAGCGCTCGCGGTTGCGCTGGAATTCGAGCTTCATGTTCAGGTCCAGCGAATTCTTCTTGCCGTAATAGTCGACCATGATGGAATGGTCCACCACCAGGTCCACCGGCACCAGCGGCTCAATCGATTTCGGGTTCTTGCCCAGCTTCAGGGCGACGCTGCGCATCGCGGCCAGGTCGGCCAGCAGCGGCACGCCGGTGAAGTCCTGCAGCACCACGCGCGAAACCACAAAGGGGATTTCCTGCGTACGGTCCGCACGGGGCGCCCAGTTGGCCACCTCCCCCACATGCTCGGCCGTCACTTTTTTGCCATCGCAGTTGCGCAGCACCGACTCGAGCACGATGCGTATGGACACCGGCAGGCGCGCCACCTTGGGGAACTGTTTGGCCAGCGCGGGCAGGGAATAGAACTCGCCCGTTTTGCCTGACGCGGTTTTGAAGGTTTTGCGCGTTGCAGCGAAAGCATGGGAAGGACGGGCGGGCGTAGGCGATTTGGCCATGGCAGACTCCTTTTTGTTAAACCAACAGCCTCCATTCTGGCAGGCGCCGGGCTGATGTGGGAGCCTTTGGCAACATACCCGGCAAGGTGGCGCGAGCTTTCACGGCCTGACGCACAAGGCCCGCAACCACCCTTGCCAGCCCCTTCACCAGGCTGGCTGGGGCGCCGAGCGGCGCAATCCGAAAAACTGGAGTTCGGCCAGCACCGCCACGGTCAGCGCCTGCGCCACCACATAGGCCGTACCCAGCATGGAGGGCGCCACGCGGCCACTGACCAGCAGCAGCGCACAAGCGATCGCCCAGCCCAGGTTACCCGCCAATAGCACCCAGACCAGGGGCCTCGGCAAGGGGTCACGCGTGGAAACAAAGGCCACCACCGCCGCATACACGAGCAAAAACTCGCTGGTGTAGGCCAGCAAGGCCTCGGGCAAGCCCAGCAGTTGGGCCATCTGGCCCGTGAAAACGACCTGAAGCACGACGCAAGCCACGCACGAGAGGGCATCGGCACGCAGCACATTGCGCAGGAAGTTGGGGGAGGACATGAACGGGATGGAAGACATTGCAAACTCCTTGGATTAACTTGAATTGAACCTGGGTTGAGATAGCCGGTTAAGTCAGCCAGCGCACCTGGCTATCAATCAGTGCGGCATGGACTTGAATCATTCCCGCGGGGGCGCCCCAAGTCGATGACGTGGGAGGTAATGGAATACCGGCCTGCTGGCGCTTTAGGATGGCACCATGAACACAAGCACCCCCCAGCCGTTTGGTGATCACCTGCGCCACTGGCGCCGGCACCGCCGCCTGAGCCAGCTGGACCTGGCCCATGAAGCGGAGATTTCGACCCGGCACCTGAGTTTTGTGGAAACCGGCCGATCCGTGCCCAGCCGCGAAATGGTGTTGCGCCTTTCTGAGCGCCTGGACATTCCGCTGCGCGAGCGCAATGCCCTGCTGGTGGCGGCGGGCTATGCACCGATGTACCGTGAACGGCCACTCCATGATCCGGCGCTGGACTCGGCCCGGCAGGCGGTGGAGCTGCTGCTGAAAAGCCACGAGCCCTACCCCGCGCTGGCAATCGATCGGCACTGGAACCTGATCGCCGCCAACCGCATGGTGCCGCACCTGATGGCCGGGGCCGATGCGTCGCTGCTGCGGGCGCCCGTGAATGTGCTGCGCCTGAGCCTGCACCCGCTGGGGCTGGCCCCCAAAATTGCCAATCTGGTGCAGTGGCGCGCCCACCTGTTCGAACGCCTGCGCCAGCAAATCACGGCCACCGCCGACCCGGTGCTGGTGGCCCTGCTGGAAGAGCTGAAGGCCTACCCCGTACCTGAAGATGCCGCCAGCCTGCACCTGGACGGCGAGCACGCGGGTGTCGTCATGCCCTTCAAGTTCACCACGCCGGCCGGCGTGCTGACTTTTATCAGCACCACCACCATCTTCGGCTCGCCGGTCGACGTCACACTGCAGGAGCTGGCAATGGAGACATTTTTCCCGGCGGATGAGTTCACCCGGCAGGCCCTGCAGGCCTTGATGCCGCAGGCTTGACGCGGCTCGTTGGCTCCTTGGCTCCTTGGCTCGCCATTGAACAGCGCCTTACTCAGATAGAGCAGATAAAGCAGATAGAGCAGATAAAGCAGATAGAGCAGATAGAGCAGATAGAGCAGATAGAGCAGATAGAGCGTTGACTGCAAACACTTGAAACAAAAAGAAAAAGCCCCGCAACTTTCGCTGCAGGGCTTTTTGTCGAACCTTCCAAGCCTTTTGACGGGTCCGGGTGAACGTGGATGGAAGCTTACGCTGCCACACCGTCTTTCACGGTGTCCGCCATATCGGTGTAATCCTTGACCTTGTCAAAGTTCAGGTACTGGTACACGGTGCTGCTGGCCGCCGTCAACACGCCCATGTCGGCCATGTACTCCGCCTTGGTCGGGATACGACCGAGCTTGGAACAGATCGCGGCCAGCTCGGCGGAGCCCAGGTAGACGTTGGAGTTCTTGCCCAGGCGGTTCGGGAAGTTGCGGGTGGACGTGGAGAACACCGTGGCGCCCTCTTTCACCTGCGCCTGGTTGCCCATGCACAGGCTGCAACCCGGCATTTCCATGCGCGCGCCGGCAGAACCCAGCACGCCGTAATGACCTTCTTCGGTCAGCTGCTTGGCATCCATCTTGGTCGGCGGGGCCATCCAGAGTTTCACGGGAATGTCGCGCTTGTTTTCGAGCAGCTTGGACGCGGCGCGGAAATGGCCGATGTTGGTCATGCAGGAACCGATGAACACTTCATCTATCTTGGAACCCGCCACGTCGGCCAGCGTCTTCACGTCGTCGGGGTCGTTCGGGCAGGCCACGATGGGTTCGTGGATGTCGGCCAGGTCGATTTCAATCACGGCGGCGTATTCGGCATCCGCATCGCCTTTGAGCAGTTGCGGATCGGCCAGCCAGGCTTCCATGGCGGCGATGCGGCGGTTGATGGTGCGCACATCCGAGTAACCCGTGGCAATCATCCATTTCAGCATCGTGATGTTGCTGGTGATGTATTCGATGATGGGTTCCTTGTTCAGGTGCACCGTGCAACCACCGGCGGAGCGCTCGGCCGATGCATCGCTCAGTTCAAACGCCTGCTCCACCTTCAGGTCAGGCAAGCCTTCAATCTCCAGGATGCGGCCCGAGAAGATGTTCTTCTTGCCCTGCTTGGCGACCGTCAGCAAACCGGCCTTGATGGCGTACAGCGGAATGGCATTGACCAGGTCGCGCAGCGTAATGCCGGGCTGCATTTCGCCCTTGAAGCGGACCAGCACCGACTCCGGCATGTCCAGCGGCATCACACCGGTGGCGGCGCCGAAAGCCACGAGGCCGGAACCCGCGGGGAAGCTGATGCCGATGGGGAAACGGGTATGGCTGTCGCCGCCGGTGCCCACGGTGTCGGGCAACAGCATGCGGTTGAGCCAGCTGTGGATGATGCCGTCGCCGGGACGCAGCGAGATGCCGCCACGCGTGCTGATGAAATCAGGCAACTCGTGGTGCATCTTCACGTCCACCGGTTTCGGATAAGCCGCGGTGTGGCAGAAGGACTGCATCACCAGGTCGGAGCTGAAGCCCAGGCAGGCCAGGTCTTTCAGTTCGTCGCGCGTCATCGGGCCGGTGGTGTCCTGCGAACCGACAGAGGTCATCTTGGGTTCACAGTAGGTACCGGGGCGCACGCCCTGGCCTTCAGGCAAGCCGACCGCGCGGCCGACCATTTTTTGCGCCAGCGTGAAACCGCGGCCGCTGTCGACTGGGTTTTGCGGCAGACGGAACTGGGTCGACACCGGCAGGCCCAGCGCGAAGCGCGCCTTGGCGGTCAGGCCGCGGCCGACGATCAACGGAATGCGGCCACCGGCGCGCACTTCGTCAAACAGCACATCGCTTTTGAGCTTGAACTCGGCAATCACCTTGCCGTCTTTCAATGCCTTGCCTTCGTACGGGCGCAGCTCGATCACGTCGCCCATGGCCATCTGGCTCACGTCGAGTTCGATCGGCAGCGCGCCGGAGTCTTCCATGGTGTTGTAGAAAATCGGGGCGATCTTGCCGCCCAGGCAAACACCGCCAAAGCGCTTGTTGGGCACATAGGGGATGTCCTGGCCGGTCCACCACAGCACCGAGTTGGTCGCTGACTTGCGCGATGAACCCGTGCCCACCACGTCGCCCACATAGGCCACGAGATTGCCCTTGGCCTTGAGCTCTTCAATGAACTTGACCGGGCCACGCTTGCCGTCTTCTTCGGGCGTGACGCCAGGACGGGCATTCTTGTGCATGGCCAGCGCATGCAGTGGAATATCGGGTCGGCTCCAGGCGTCGGGCGCGGGTGACAGGTCGTCGGTATTGATTTCGCCGGCAACCTTGAACACGGTCAGCTTGATGGACTCGGGCACCTCGGGGCGGCTGGTGAACCACTCGGCGTCGGCCCAGCTTTGCAGCACGGCCTTGGCGTATTTGTTGCCCTTGTCGGATTTTTCCTGAACGTCATGGAACTGGTCGAACATCAGCAGGGTGTTCTTCAGGCCGCTGGCCGCTTGCGTGGCCACACTGTCTTCGGCGTCGTCGAGCAGCGCAATCATCGGGCTGATGTTGTAGCCGCCCAGCATGGTGCCCAGCAATTGCGTGGCTTTTTCGCGCGAGATCAGCGCGCACTTTTCGGTACCGTGGGCCACGGCCGCCAGGTAGCTGGCCTTGACCTTGGCAGCGTCATCCACACCGGCGGGAACGCGGTGGGTGATGAGTTCAACCAGAAATGCGTCCTCGCCCTTGGGCGGATTTTTCAGCAGCTCGATGACCTCGGCGGTTTGCTGGGCAGACAGCGGCAGCGGTGGAATGCCCGCAACGGCGCGCTCGGCGACATGGTTGCGGTAGCTTTGCAAAAACTCGGACGACATGCTGGTTTCTCCTGTATTCAAAAATCGTGGGGATCGCGGGTTGGGTCTTGGGGGCTGAAAGTGATGCTTACCTGGCAGCCGGCGCGGCAGCCGCTGGCTGCGCAATGACCGGCGCCGTCACGGCAGCGGCCGCAGGCTTGGGCGCATCCAGCACGCTGGCTGGCGGGTTCAGCTTCATGGCTTCGGCCACCGCCACCTGCGACGGGCTCACGCACTCGTCGGCCAGGCGGATGCCCAGTTTCTGGTTCATCAGCATCGATTTGTTGGCCAGTTGCAGCCACACCGCACCGGCCTTCTTGTCTTCCAGGCGAATGGCACCGGTGGTGGTGGCCACCGGGAACATGCGATATTTGAAGTTCTTGCCTTGCAGGTCAAAGTAGCCGGGGGCTTTGGTGTCCGCCGTCAGCGTGACCGAAGCACCGAGTTCGCAGGGCAGGCTGCCCACATGCACGCGCTCGGCAATGGCCAGCTCGGCTGGCGTCAGCGCATCCTCGGCGGCCTCAATACCCGCCGCCACGTTTTTGGCCGCGGTTTTGAGGTTGGTGCGGTCGGCGCTGACGGCAGGTTTTTTGGCGGCAGCTGGTTTGGCCGCAGCTTTGGCGGCAGGGGCAGCAGGCTTGTCGGCCATGGTTTGCGCCGTCGCCATGCCAGGGCCTGCCAGGAAAACAGCAGCGACCATGGTGGCAGCAGTGGCAGCAAGGGTGGCGGAGTGAATGGTTATCATGCGGTGGGTGACAATCTTGGTGAGGGGATGCTCAGGAATGAGCGGTCTGGAAATAAGTCCGGGCTTCGGCGGGCAGCGCCCGGCCCGTCTGGTGCGCGCGCTCCAGCACCTGCCAGTAATAACGGTAACTCGCGCGGTCGTGCAATTTACCTTCAAAACTAATGGGAGCCCAATCGGCGCGCTCGGCAGCAGCTATTATTTTTGCAGCATCTTCAATCTCGCCCTCGCTGGGCGCAAAGGCCTCCAGGATGGGGCGGATCTGGTTGGGGTGAATGCTCCACATGCGCGTGTAGCCCAATTGGCGAGCCGCATGGCGGGCGGCCAGGGTCATGGCAGCCGTGTCATTGAACTCCGTGACAACGCAATGCGATGGCACCTTGCCATGCGCATGGCAGGCCGCCGCGATCTCGAGCTTGGCGCGCACCACCAGCGGATGCGTGAACTGGCCCTGGCTGCTCATGCCGTCTGCCGGAATCGCGCCGCCGTGGGCGGAGACAAAATCCATCAGCCCGAAACTGAGCGACTGCACGCGCGGATGCGCGGCAATTTCAAAGGCGTTGTGCACCGCCAGCGGCGATTCGATCAGCACATGCAGCGGCAAGTCGCCGGCCGATGCGGCGATCAGCGCCTGTTCTGCCCTGATCACGTCATCGACCGAGTCGACCTTGGGCACCATGATGTGCGAAAGCCGTTGCGCCAGCTTGCTGGCAATGGTGGCCATGTCGGACTCAAAAGCCGGATGGTCTACCGCATGCACGCGAACGGCCACACGGGCTTTGTCGCTGGCAAGCGTGGCCAGTGCTACCACCATGGCCGCATGATCGGCCTCGCCGCCTACGGGTGCGCCGTCTTCGCAGTCCAGCGTCACGTCAAAAACGCAGGCGCCGAACTCCTCGCACATCTCGGCCTGCAGTTGCAGGCTTTTGCGCATCCGCGCCTCCACGCCGCTGTAGTGGTCACAAACAGGCAGGACACCGCTTGCGGCCTGAGCGCCGAGGAGAACTTCGCGCGGATGAACACGGGCCCCCACGCTTGCCACTGCGTGTGCTGCGCTGCCCCCCGAGGGGCTTGTGCTTGCTTGGGGCGGCCCGGCGCGGCGCACTATGTTCACTGCTTTAGAGCAAATGGGCAACGCCTGCCTGCTCGCCTTGCAACTCTTCCAGCGTCTTGTTGATACGCTCCTGGCTGAACGCGTCAATCTCCAGGCCTTCGACCAGTTTGTACTCGCCGTTTTCGCAGGTCACGGGGAAACCGAACATCGTGTCTTTCGGAATGCCGTACTGGCCGTCCGACGGGATGCCCATGGTGACCCATTTGCCATTGGTGCCGAGAGCCCAGTCGCGCATGTGGTCGATGGCGGCGTTGGCAGCCGAGGCAGCCGACGACAGGCCGCGGGCCTCGATGATGGCGGCGCCACGCTTGCCCACGGTGGGCAGGAACACATTGGCGTTCCATTCCTGGTCGTTGATCATCTTGGCCACGCTTTCACCATTGATGGTGGCAAAACGGTAGTCGGCGTACATCGTGGGCGAGTGGTTGCCCCAGACGGTGAGTTTTTCAATGTCAGCCACGGCCTTGCCGGTCTTGGCAGCAATCTGGCTGGCGGCACGGTTGTGATCCAGGCGCAGCATGGCGGTGAAGTTCTTGCGCGGCAGGTCGGGCGCGCTCTTCATGGCGATGTAGGCGTTGGTATTGGCCGGATTGCCGACCACCAGCACCTTGACGTTGCGGCTGGCCACGGCGTTGAGGGCCTTGCCTTGCGCGGTAAAGATGGCGCCATTGACGGCCAGCAGTTCAGCGCGCTCCATGCCGGGGCCGCGCGGACGCGAACCGACCAGCAGCGCGTAGTCGGCATCCTTGAATGCGGTCATCGGGTCGCTGTGCGCCTCCATGCCGACCAGCAGCGGGAAGGCACAGTCGTCAAGCTCCATCATCACGCCCTTGAGCGCTTTCTGGGGGCCTTCAACCGGCACTTCGAGCAATTGCAGAATGACAGGCTGGTCCTTGCCGAGCATCTCGCCAGAGGCGATGCGGAACAACAAGGCATAACCGATTTGACCAGCTGCACCAGTGACGGCAACACGGACGGGTTTTTTGCTCATGATTGAGGACTCCAGGAAGTTTGAAAATCGGTTGAAAAAGGGGTGTGAACGGCGTGAGGTGTTTGGCGCCAGCCTGGAGATTTCAGGTCAATCCGGACGGGGTCGGACGGGGTTTTTACCCCAATTTACCCCCAAAACACCCCGGAACAGGCAGGCTGCGCGTTGGACTCAGCCGAAGATTTTACGCCTGAAAATGCCCGTCCGTCAATTTGTCTTATGTCTTATATAAGATATGATAAGCAGGATTAACACCGTTCTGCCATGACCGCCATTCCCGTCTCGTCCGTCGATGATTTTGCAGGTGCCACCCCGGCGTTCAGCCCGCTGTACCAGCAAATCAAAGGCTTGATCCTGCAAAGCCTGCAGTCGGGCGAGTGGAAGCCCGGCGAAGCCATTCCATCTGAAATGGAACTGGCGGCCCGCTACCGCGTCAGCCAGGGAACGGTGCGCAAGGCAATTGACGAGCTGGCCACCGACAACCTGGTGGTGCGCCGCCAGGGCAAAGGCACTTTTGTGGCCACGCATGCAGAGCAGCATGTGCAGTTCCGCTTCCTGAAGCTGGTGCCCGACTCCGGTATTCCGGGCAGCGAAGGCCCCGCCCAGCGCGACATCATCGATTGCCGGCGCATCCGCGCCAGCGCCGACATTGCACGCGCCCTGGCGCTGCGTACTGGCGACGCGGTGCTGCAGGCGCGTCGGGTGCTGAGTTTCTCCGGTACGCCCACCATTTTGGAAGACCTGTGGCTACCGGCCGCGCCCTTCAAGGGCCTGACCGCCGAGCGCCTGGCCGGCTACCACGGCCCGATGTACGCCCTGTTTGAGACCGAATTCAATGTGCGCATGGTTCGCGCCGAAGAAAAAATTCGTGCCGAGCCAGCCATAGATGGGCGTGAACTGCTATTAAAAGTTGAACGCGGCACGCCACTGCTGAGCGTGGAGCGCATTGCCTACACCTACAACGACGTCCCCATGGAGCTGCGGCGCGGCTACTACCGCACCGACACCCACCACTATCACAACACCCTGAGTTGAAACCGAAACCCCGAAACCGAAACCAAAACCCGAAGACAACAGACCCATGAAAACGATGTTTCCCCACCCAAGGCAATGTGCAAGCGGCAGCGCGGCGGGCGGCGGAAACTCAGGCCGAGCGGGACGATTTGTAAGATGCGCGCCCCAATGTGTACCCCATCAGAATTTCCACGCACTGGAACAGGGCGCATTTGCCGTTAAAACCCCCTTTTTCCGATAAAAACTTTCAGCCATAGGGCACCCGGCCCAAGATTCATGCTGCATTGCAATAGAATTTCGGGCTGAGCAGCTTTTGATGGTTACAAAGCAGTTACTCAAAAATATAGAAAGCCAAGTATGTCCGAATCAGCGACAACCGTAGCGAAGAAGCGGCCCGAGTTCCGCAACATCAACGCCTTTACCGACCTCCCCAGCTACCGCCTGCCCCTCGCCGGCCTTGTCTCCATCCTCCACCGCATCAGCGGGGCCATCATGTTTTTGCTGATGCCCTTCATCATCTGGATGTTCGACACCTCGATATCGTCGGAAATCTCCTTCTCCAAATTCAAGTCCGCATTCAACGCGGGCATGCTCGGCCTGCCGGGTTTCCTCTGGAAGCTCGTCGCGCTGGCACTGATTTGGGCCTACCTGCACCATTTCATCGCAGGGCTTCGCCACTTGTGGATGGACACCAGCCATGCGGCCGTGAGCAAGGAATTCGGCAAGTCATCAGCCGCCTTCACGCTGGCCGTGAGCATTGGCCTCACGCTCGTGCTCGGCGCCAAGCTGTTTGGCCTTTACTAACTAGAAGGAGCTCACCATGTCTGTCAATTACGGCTCCAAGCGCATTGTTGTCGGCGCTCACTATGGCCTGCGCGACTGGCTGGCCCAGCGCGTGACCGCGGCCCTGATGGCCCTGTTCACCCTGCTGGTACTGGCCCAGATCCTTTTCAGCAAAGGCCCCATCGGCTACGACAAATGGGCCGGCATTTTCTCATCGCAGTGGATGAAGGTGCTGACCTTCACCATCATCATCGCCCTGCTCTGGCACGTGTGGGTCGGCATGCGCGATATCTGGATGGACTACATCAAGCCGGTCGGGCTGCGCCTGGGCCTGCAGGTGTTCACCATGGTCTGGCTGGTGGCGTGCGCCGGCTGGGGCATCCAGGTCCTGTGGCGCCTGTGAGGCCCGTTTAAAGCACCGCTGACCGCCCCCGACTAAAAAGATTCCCAAATAAACATGACCGCTACCTCCAAACTCCCCAAGCGTAAATTTGACGTTGTGATCGTCGGTGCCGGCGGCTCCGGCATGCGCGCTTCGCTGCAGCTCGCACGCGCCGGCCTGAACGTGGCCGTGCTGTCCAAGGTGTTCCCCACGCGCTCCCATACGGTGGCCGCCCAGGGTGGCATTGGCGCCTCGCTGGGCAACATGTCGGAAGACAACTGGCACTACCACTTCTTCGACACCGTCAAGGGTTCCGACTGGCTCGGCGACCAGGACGCCATTGAATACATGTGCCGTGAAGCACCCAAGGTTGTCTATGACCTGGAACACATGGGCATGCCGTTCGACCGCAATCCGGATGGCACGATTTACCAGCGCCCGTTCGGCGGCCACACCGCCAACTACGGCGAAAAGCCGGTGCAGCGCGCCTGCGCCGCCGCCGACCGCACCGGCCACGCCATGCTGCACACGCTGTACCAGCAAAACGTCAAGGAAAAGACCAGCTTCTTTGTGGAATGGCTGGCCATGGACCTGATCCGCGACGCCGATGGCGATGTCGTGGGCGTGACCGCACTGGAAATGGAAACCGGTGACGTGCATATCTTCGAAGCCAAGACCACCCTGCTCGCAACAGGTGGCGCCGGCCGCATTTTTGCGGCCTCCACCAACGCGTTCATCAACACCGGCGACGGCCTGGGCATGGCCGCGCGTGCCGGCATCCCGCTGGAAGACATGGAGTTCTGGCAGTTCCACCCCACCGGCGTGCATGGCGCCGGCGTGCTGCTGACCGAGGGCTGCCGCGGCGAAGGCGCCATTTTGCGCAACAGCAACGGCGAACGCTTCATGGAGCGCTATGCGCCCGCCTACAAGGATCTGGCGCCGCGTGACTACGTGTCGCGCTGCATGGACCAGGAGATCAAGGAAGGCCGCGGCTGCGGCCCCAACAAGGACTACATCAACCTCGACATGACCCACCTGGGCGCCGAGACCATCATGAAGCGCCTGCCGTCGGTGTTCGAGATTGGCCACAACTTTGCCAACGTCGACATCACCAAGGAACCGATTCCCGTGGTGCCCACCATCCATTACCAGATGGGCGGCATTCCGACCAACATCCATGGCCAGGTGGTCACCCAGAACGCTGACAACAAGAGCGAAGTTGTCAACGGCCTTTATGCCGTGGGCGAATGCTCCTGCGTCAGTGTGCACGGTGCCAACCGCCTGGGCACCAATTCGCTGCTGGACCTGCTGGTGTTCGGCCGCGCTGCCGGCAACCACATTGTTGAGTTCAACAACGCCAACAAAACGCACAAACCGCTGCCGGCCGACGCGGCAGACTTGACGCTGGCGCGTATTGCACGGCTGGACAACGCGAGCGGCGGCGAGTACGCCCAGGATGTGGCCAACGACATCCGCACGGCCATGCAGACGCATGCCGGCGTGTTCCGCACCCAAGCCCTGATGGACGAGGGCGTCACCAAAATCGCTGCCTTGCGCGAACGTGTGAAGAACATCGGCCTGAAGGACAAGTCAAAAATCTTCAACACCGCACGCATCGAAGCGCTGGAAGTTGAAAACCTGATCGAGGCGGCAGAGGCCACCATCGTGTCGGCGGCCGCCCGCCACGAAAGCCGTGGCGCGCACTCGGTCGATGACTACGGCGATACGCCAGAGCATCCCAACGGCCGCAACGACACCGACTGGCACAAGCACACGCTGTGGCACAGCGAGGGCAGCCGCCTGAGCTACAAGCCCGTGCAGATGAAGCCGCTGACGGTTGAATCCGTGCCACTCAAAGTGCGCAGCTTCTAAGCGCAAGCCAAGCGAACCAGTCAAGCCAACAAGACCGCGAGAAACGCCCCATGTCAAAACGTACCTTCCAGATCTACCGCTACGACCCGGACACCGACGCCAAGCCCTACATGCAGACCATCGAGGTGGAGCTCGACGGCAGCGAGCGCATGTTGCTGGACGCCCTGATGAAGCTCAAGGCGCAGGATCCGAGCATCAGCTTTCGCCGCTCCTGCCGCGAAGGCGTTTGCGGCTCCGACGCGATGAACATCAACGGCAAGAATGGCCTGGCCTGCCTGACCAACATGCGCACGCTGCCCGGCACCATTGTCCTGAAGCCGCTGCCCGGCCTGCCCGTGGTGCGCGACCTGATTGTCGACATGACGCAGTTCTTCAAGCAATACAACTCGATCAAGCCCTACCTGATCAACGACAACCTGCCGCCCGAAAAAGAGCGCCTGCAAAGCCCCGAGGAGCGCGACGAGCTCAACGGCCTCTACGAGTGCATCCTGTGCGCCAGCTGCTCCACCTCCTGCCCCAGCTTCTGGTGGAATCCCGACAAGTTCGTCGGCCCCGCCGGCCTGCTGCAGGCTTACCGTTTCATTGCCGACAGCCGCGATGAAGCCACGGCCGAGCGGCTCGACAACCTGGAAGACCCGTACCGGCTGTTCCGCTGCCACACCATCATGAACTGCGTCGATGTCTGCCCCAAGGGCCTGAATCCGACCCGAGCCATTGGCAAGATCAAGGAAATGATGGTCCTGCGCGCAGTCTGATCAATTATTTGGCATGATTGGCATGGAAGCCCCTGACGTTTTGCTCGATGAGCGCGCCCTGAGCAAGCTCAAGTGGCGCTGCCGCCGGGGCCTGCTGGAAAACGACCTGCTGATCGAAAAGTTCTTTTCCCGCCACGAAGCGACGCTCAGCGTCAGGCAGGCAAAAGGCTTGAATGATTTAATGGACTTGTCCGACAACGATTTGCTGGACCTGCTGTTAAAACGTCGGGAACCTGACCAGCTTCCCGATGCTGATGCGTTGGCAAGCGCCTGTACTTCGGAAGCGCTTGAGGTTTTAAATTTGCTGCGCACCGCAGCGGCCGGCCGCGTGGCTGTTTCCATGTGATTTGATACGAAAGAAGCGAGAAATGAAGCTAGCTGACAACAAAGCCACCCTGTCCTTCAGCAACGGCAGCCCCAGCGTCGATTTGCCCGTTTACCACGGCAGTGTGGGCCCGGACGTTGTGGATATTCGCAAGCTGTATGCCCAGACAGGCATGTTCACCTATGACCCCGGTTTCCTGTCAACGGCCTCCTGCCAGTCGGCGATCACCTACATCGACGGCGACAAGGGCGAACTGCTGTACCGCGGCTATCCCATCGAGCAGCTTGCCACCAACTGCGATTACCTCGAAACCTGCCACCTGCTGCTGTACGGCGAGCTGCCCAATGCCAACCAGAAAAAGGATTTCGTCGGCCGCGTGACCAACCACACCATGGTCAACGAGCAGATGCAGTTCTTCCTGCGCGGCTTCCGCCGTGACGCGCACCCGATGGCCATCATGACCGGCCTGGTCGGCGCGCTGTCGGCCTTCTATCACGACAGTACCGACATCACCAACCCCGAGCACCGCGAGATCGCCGCGATCCGGTTGATTGCCAAGATGCCGACGCTGGTCGCCATGGCCTACAAGTACACCGTGGGCCAGCCCTACATGTACCCGAAGAACAACCTGAGCTACGCCGGCAACTTCCTGCACATGATGTTTGCCACGCCCTGCGAAGAGTACAAGGTCAGCCCGGTGCTGGAACGCGCACTCGACCGCATCTTCATCCTGCACGCAGACCATGAGCAGAACGCCTCGACCTCCACGGTTCGCCTGTGCGGCTCGTCGGGCACCAACCCGTTTGCCGCCATTGCGGCCGGCGTGGCCTGCCTGTGGGGTCCGGCCCACGGCGGCGCCAACGAAGCTGCGCTGAACATGCTCGGCGACATCCAGAAAAATGGCGGCGTCGAGAAAATCGGCGACTTCATCAAACAGGTCAAGGACAAGAACTCCGGCGTCAAGCTGATGGGCTTCGGTCACCGCGTTTACAAAAACTACGATCCGCGCGCCAAGCTGATGCAGGAAACCTGCAAGGAAGTGCTGCACGAGATGGGCCTGGAAAACGACCCGCTGTTCAAGCTGGCGATGGCCCTGGAAAAAATCGCGCTGGAAGACGACTACTTCGTGTCCCGCAAACTCTACCCCAACGTGGATTTCTACTCCGGCATCGTGCAACGCGCCATCGGCATTCCCGTGCCGCTGTTCACCGCGATCTTCGCGCTGGCCCGCACCGTGGGCTGGATCGCCCAGCTCAACGAGATGATTGGTGATCCCGAGTACAAGATCGGCCGTCCACGCCAACTCTTCACCGGCTCGACCCCGCGTGACGTCAAGCCCATGGCCCAGCGTTAACGACCGGGGTACCCGCCCCAGACGTTTCTACAGAGCCCGCCCGATGGCAACATTGGCGGGCTTTTTGTATTTTTGTATCTTTACTGCCCTTCATCCGAAAAAACACCCCCATGGCCCCCATCCAGACCGCCGCCGAACTGCGCCAGGCCCTTGCCGGGGCAGCCGCCCCCCGGGCCTGCACTTGTGCACTGGGGGCCTGCGCCGGCTGGGAAAGCCTGGCCGAATACCGCTGGGAAGTGCAGCAGATGACCCAGGTCGCGACGCTGCGCGACCCTGCGCTTGACGAGCCCACCCTGGAAGAGCGGCACCCCCAAGGCACCCGTTACGAATCGCCCAATGCCCCGATTGCCGTGTCGTTTTTCCCGTACAACCGCTGCGATGTCTGGCATTGCGCCCGGTGCGACCGCCACCTGCTGCGCTATACCGAGTTTGGTGGCTACAACGTGGACCACCGGGTCCGGGTCCTGGCCCCCGACAACATCATCGACTGATCGGACCGAAACCGGTCGAAATTTTCGATAGCGACCCAACCCCGTATTGCCGGGGTCCCAGTCCACCGGCACGCCACCCATCGCATACCGCGATGACGGGATGATGGATATTGGCTCAAAATACAGGGGAACATCGTGAACCGCGATGACTTTAACCCTCATGAAAAGCTCGGAACGCAACTTCGCCCGCCGCATTGACCTCACTTCGCTGCAATTGTTTGTCGCGGTGTGCGAGCTCGGCAGTATCGGCAAGGCGGCAGAACGCGAATTCATTGCGGCGTCGGCCGTCAGCAAGCGCCTCAGCGACCTGGAGGCTGCGCTGGACACGCCGCTGCTGTACCGCCACACCCGTGGCGTGGACCTGACACCCGCCGGGCAAAGCCTGTTGCACCATGCGCGGTCCGTGCTTTTCAGCCTGGAAAAAATGCAGGGCGAGCTCAGCGAGTACGCCGCCGGCGTGCGCGGCCATGTGCGGGTGCACGCCAGCATTTCGGCGATCGTGCAGTTTTTACCCGAAGACCTGGGCGCCTTCATCCGCCGCCATTCCGAAATCAAGATTGACCTGGAAGAACACCTGAGCACCGAAGTCGTGCGCGCCGTGCAGGAAGGCGCTGCGGACCTGGGCATCTGCAACACCGCCGATGGGGTGGGCGGCCTGCAGACACTGCCGTACCGGCACGACCAGCTGGTACTGATCGTGCCGCGCGGGCATGTGCTGGGCGCGCGGGACGCCATCGCTTTTGAAGACAGCCTGGAGTTCGACCACGTGGGCCTGCACTCCAACAGCTCGATTTACCTGGCGATGCGGCAAGCCGCTACGGCGCTGGGCCGTACCATCAAGCTGCGCATCCATGTCACGGGCCTGGACGCCATGTGCCGCATGATCCACAACGGCCTGGGCGTGGGCGTGATGCCGCAGCGCGCATTCGAGCTCATGCATGACGTGGGGGAACTTGAATCCATCGCCCTCACGGATGACTGGGCAGCACGCCAGATCCAGCTCGTGGCGCGGGATTTTTCCACCCTGCCCCTGACTGCCCGCCTGCTGGTCGAGCACCTGACCCAGCCCGCGCCCGCCGCGAAGCCCGAAAAAACGCTTGCAAAAACCACAATGGCGGGTGCCCGTTCACCCGCCTAAAATTGAAAACCACGAAGGAAAACCATGGGACGCACCCTCTACGACAAAATCTGGGACGAGCACGTTGTTCACACCGAAGAAGACGGCACGTCCATTCTTTATATTGATCGCCACCTGGTGCATGAAGTCACCAGCCCGCAGGCCTTTGAAGGACTGCGCGAAGCCGGCCGCAAGGTCTGGCGCATCAGCTCCATTGTGGCGACGGCCGACCACAACACCCCCACCACCGGTTGGGAGCTCGGCTACGACGGCATCACCGATCTGGTCAGCAAGGAACAGATCACCACGCTGGACGCCAATATCAAGGAATTCGGCGCGGCGGCCTTCTTTCCCTTCCTTTCCAAACGCCAGGGCATCGTGCACGTCATCGGCCCCGAAAGCGGCGCCACCCTGCCCGGCATGACGGTGGTCTGCGGCGACTCGCACACCTCCACCCACGGCGCATTCGGCGCGCTGGCGCACGGCATCGGCACCAGCGAGGTCGAGCACGTGATGGCCACGCAGACCCTGCTGGCCAAAAAGGCCAAGAACATGCTGATCAAGGTCGAAGGCACGCTGCCCAGGGGCTGCACCGCCAAGGACATCGTGCTGGCCATCATCGGCAAGATCGGCACCGCGGGCGGTACCGGCTACACCATTGAATTTGCCGGCTCGGCGATTCGCGCGCTCAGCATGGAAGGCCGCATGACGGTCTGCAACATGGCGATTGAAGGCGGCGCCCGCGCCGGCCTGGTGGCGGTTGACCAGAAAACCATTGACTACGTGAAGGGCCGCCTGCTGGCGCCCACCGGTGTCGAGTGGGACCAGGCCGTGCAGTACTGGGCCACGCTGCACTCGGATGCCGACGCGAAATTTGACGCCGTGGTCGAACTCGACGCCAGCCAGATCCTGCCGCAGGTCACCTGGGGCACGTCCCCTGAAATGGTGCTGTCGATTGAAGACCGTGTGCCGGACCCCGACAAGGAAAAAGACGCCAACAAACGTGGTGCCATCGAGCGAGCGCTGACTTACATGGGCCTGCAACCGGGCAAGGCGCTGAACGACCTCTACGTCGACAAGGTGTTCATCGGCTCCTGCACCAACAGCCGCATCGAAGACATGCGCGAAGCCGCCGCGATCGTCAAAAAGCTCGGCCAGAAGGTCGCCAAGAACGTCAAGCTGGCCATGGTGGTGCCGGGCTCCGGACTCGTGAAGGAGCAAGCTGAGCGTGAAGGCCTGGACAAGATTTTTGTGGCCGCTGGCTTTGAGTGGCGCGAACCCGGCTGCTCCATGTGCCTGGCCATGAATGCCGACCGGCTGGAGCCCGGCGAACGCTGCGCCTCCACCAGCAACCGCAACTTTGAAGGGCGTCAGGGCGCCGGCGGCCGTACCCACCTGGTGAGCCCGGCCATGGCGGCGGCGGCGGCCGTGCATGGCCATTTTGTCGACGTGCGTAAATTTGTCTGAACCGAGTCACACATGCAAAAATTCACCGTACACAAGGGCCTCGTGGCACCGATGGACCGCGAGAACGTCGACACCGACGCCATCATCCCCAAGCAATTCCTCAAATCCATCCGCAAGACCGGCTTTGGCCCCAACCTGTTTGACGCGTGGCGCTACCTGGATGCCGGCTTTCCCGGGCAGGACCCGGCCAGCCGCAAGCCCAACCCGGACTTCGTGCTGAACCAGCCGCGCTACGCCGGCGCCTCCATCCTGCTGGCACGCAAGAACTTCGGCTGCGGTTCCTCGCGCGAGCATGCGCCGTGGGCGCTCGACCAGTATGGCTTTCGCGCCATCATCGCGCCGAGCTATGCCGACATCTTCTTCAACAACAGCTTCAAGAACGGCCTGCTGCCCATCGTGCTGTCCGAAGCGCAGGTGTCCCAGCTGTTCGACGAGGCGTTCGCGTTCCCGGGCTACCAGCTCACGGTGGACCTGGAACGGCAAGTGATCGTCAAGCCCCAAGGCGAAGAGCTGCCTTTCGATGTGCAGGCTTTCCGCAAATACTGCCTGCTCAACGGTCTGGACGACATCGGCCTGACCTTGCGCCAGAGCGACAAGATCAAGGCATTTGAAGCCGAGCGCCTCGCGAAGAAGCCCTGGCTCAACCACACCATCCCGGGTTGATCAGCCGGTATTTTTCAGCCAAATCATGCTTTTGCCCAGTAAATATGGGCGTTAGCAGCTATAAAAAAGATAGTAACCATGAAAATCGCAATTCTCCCGGGTGACGGCATTGGTACCGAAATCGTCGCGGAAGCGGTCAAGGTCCTGAACGTTCTGGACCTAAAGCTTGAAACCGAAACCGCGCTGGTGGGCGGCGCCGCCTACGAGGCCCATGGTCACCCCCTGCCCGAAGCCACCCTGAAGCTCGCCAAGGACGCCGACGCCGTGCTGTTTGGCGCAGTCGGTGACTGGAAATATGACAAGCTGGACCGTCCGCTGCGTCCCGAGCAGGCGATTTTGGGCCTGCGCAAAAACCTGGGCCTGTTTGCCAATTTCCGGCCGGCCATCTGCTACGAACAGCTGACACACGCCTCCAGCCTCAAGCCCGAGCTGGTGGCGGGCCTGGACATCCTCATCATCCGCGAGTTGACCGGCGATATCTACTTCGGCCAGCCGCGCGGCCGCCGTGTGGCCACCGATGGGCACTTTCCCGGTGCGGAGGAAGCCTTTGACACCATGCGCTACTCGCGCCCCGAGATCGAACGCATCGCCCATGTGGCCTTCCAGGCGGCGCGCAAGCGTGGCAAGCGCGTCACCAGCGTCGACAAGGCCAATGTGCTCGAGACCTTCCAGCTCTGGAAAGACGTTGTGACGGAAATCGGGCTGCAGTACCCCGACGTGGCGCTGGACCACATGTACGTGGACAACGCCGCCATGCAGCTGGTCAAGGCACCCAAGAAATTTGACGTGGTGGTCACGGGCAACATGTTTGGTGACATTCTGTCGGACGCCGCCGCCATGCTGACCGGCAGCATCGGCATGCTGCCTTCGGCCAGCCTGAATGACAAAAACCAGGGCCTGTACGAGCCCAGCCACGGCAGTGCGCCCGACATCGCGGGCAAGGGTGTGGCCAACCCCCTGGCCACCATTTTGAGCGCCGCGATGATGCTGCGCTTCAGCCTGAACCAGCCCGAAGCCGCCGCGCGCATTGAAAAAGCCGTGGATGCGGTGCTCAGCCAGGGGCTGCGCACACCCGACATTTACAGCGAAGGCACGACCAAGGTCGGTACCGTGCAAATGGGCGATGCCGTCGTGAAGGCGCTCGGCTGACGTTTTTTTGCCGCAAACCGGCTCAAACCATCGCGTTGCCGGGGGTTTGAGCCAGCCGTCAGCCGTGCGAAGCCCAAGCTTGGCTACAATCAGCACCATGTGTAAAAACCCCGCACCCATCCGCTGCACTGCCGCCTCGCGCGCGCTCAGCGCTGCGCCGGTTTTTGCCCAGATCACCAAAACGACCACCATTAAAGGCTGACAAGCCCGGTTCGTCGTGCCCGCCGGCTCGATGAGCCGGGTCAAAAAGCCTGTTTTTCGTACTTTTTGAAGGGCAATTCCATGAAACTCAAAGGCAATCTCACAGGACTCGTTGGCTGGCGCGGCATGGTCGGCTCGGTGCTGATCGACCGCATGCAGGCCGAAGGCGACTTCGACCTGATCGAGCCGGTTTTCTTTTCCACCTCCAATGCCGGCGGCAAAGCCCCGGCCCAGGCCAAGAACGAAACCACGCTCAAGAATGCCTTTGACATCGAGGCGCTCAAGAAGTGCGACGTCATCATCACCGCACAAGGCGGCGATTACACCTCCGAAGTATTTCCCAAGCTGCGCGCTGCGGGCTGGAAAGGCCACTGGATCGATGCGGCCTCCACGCTGCGCATGAACGATGACGCCGTGATCATCCTGGATCCGGTCAACCTGCCCGTGATCCAGAATGCGCTTGCCAGGGGCGGCAACAACTGGATCGGCGGCAACTGCACGGTCAGCTGCATGCTGATGGGCGTGGGCGCACTGTACAAGGCCGGGCTCGTCGAATGGATGACCAGCATGACCTACCAGGCCGCTTCGGGTGGCGGCGCGCAGCATATGCGCGAGTTGCTGACGCAGTTCGGCACGCTCAACAGCGACGTCAAGGCGCTGCTGGACGACCCGAAATCGGCCATCCTCGAAATCGACCGGCGGATCCTGGCCAAGCAGCAGTCGCTGAGCGCCGGCGAAACCGCCAACTTCGGCGTCCCGCTGGGTGGTTCGCTCATCCCCTGGATCGACAAGGACCTGGGCAACGGCATGAGCAAGGAAGAATGGAAGGGCGGCGCCGAGACCAACAAGATCCTGGGCCAGGGCGCGGCCTTTGGCACGGCCGAAACGCCGGTCGACGGCTTCTGCGTGCGCATTGGCGCCATGCGCTGCCACAGCCAGGCGCTGACCTTCAAGCTCAAGAAAGACGTGCCGCTGGCCGACATCGAAGCCCTGATCGCCGCCGACAATGACTGGGTCAAGGTCGTGCCCAATACGCGCGAAGCCTCCATCAAGGACCTGACACCGGTGGCCGTGACCGGCACCATGCAGATCCCCGTGGGGCGTCTACGCAAGCTGGCCATGGGCCCGGACTATTTGGGCGCCTTCACCGTCGGCGACCAGCTGCTCTGGGGGGCTGCCGAGCCGTTGCGCCGCATGCTGCGCATCCTGCTGCAGGCTTGAACGCAGGCACGGACGGGCGGCCGGGAGGCACCCCGTCCGTCCGTAACCACTTGTCACAGGTCGTTGTCGTCAGACAACATCTGAAACTTGTAAGTTGATGCTAACTCGCCGTGTCAAAACTTAAGTGGTGTCTTAGCTTGTCAGCCTAATGCCTTGATGTTATGGTTGTTTTTCGAAAATTCGCATTGAGGTTTTTGTGCGCCTAAGCAGAATAAAGTTACATGCAACCCCAGCAATCGAGGATCAAAAACCCATGAATCATCGTGGTCGTTGGCGTATTGGTGCTCTGGCGAGCGCTATTGCATTGCTGGGTAGCCTGGCAAGTCTGGAAGCACATGCCCTGGCGTTGGGCCGAATAACGGTTCAATCGGCGCTGGGGGAACCCCTTCGCGCAGAAATCGACATCGCGGACATCACTGCAGACGAGGCCTCCAGCCTGAAGGCGGGTGTCGCATCTGCCGACACCTTCAAGGCAGCAGGGCTTGAATACACCACCGCGCTGTCTGGCCTGCAGATCAACCTGCAGCGCCGCGCCGATGGCCGGGCTTATTTGCGCCTGACCAGCAGCCGACCCGTGAACGAGCCGTTTGTCGACCTCATCCTTGAGGCCAGCTGGGCGTCCGGACGGATCACCCGCGACTACACCATGCTGTTTGACCCGCCCAACCTGCGGTCCGCAGGCACGGCTGTCACGCCAACCGCACCCCAGTTGTCACGGCCGGTCGCACCGAGTACCGCAGCGCCAGCCCGGGGAACGACTTCCCCTCCAGCCACACCGCCAGCCCCACCCGCAGCCAAAGCCGCGCCGGCTGACAAAGCCCCCGTGGGCGACAAACAGCTGACGGTCAAGGCCGGAGATACCGCCGGGAAGATCGCTGCCGAGAACAAACCCGCCAGCGTATCGCTGGACCAGATGCTCGTGGCCATGCTCAGGAGCAATCCGAACGCATTCATCGGCGGCAACATCAACCGGCTCAAATCCGGCGCCGTGCTGGAAATGCCCAGCGCGGAAACAGCCAGCGCGATTTCACCGCGCGAAGCCACGCAAACCATCGTTGCCCAAAGCAGGGATTTCAACAGCTTCCGGCGCAAACTCGCCGAAGGCGTGCCAACCGCCCAGGTAGCCGATGCCGACAGGCAGGCCGGCGGAAAAGTTCAGGCCAAGGTGGAGGATCGCACACCGGCAACCACCACCCCCGACAAGCTGACGCTGTCCAAAGGTGCGGTTCAGGGCAAAGCAGCAACCGAAGACAAGATAGCCAAAGACAGGCAAGCCCAGGACGCCTCCACCCGCGTGGCGGAGCTGTCCAAAAACATCAGCGATCTCAACAAGCTGGGCGTTACCCCCGCTCCGGTGGCAGCTGCCAGCGCCGCCAAGGCGCCCGGCGTTGCCTTGCCCGCGCCGTCGGGCCTTGCGGCACCCGCACCTGCACCTGTGCCCCCTGCGGCTGTGGCGGCCAATTCAGCCCAACCTGGCACCACCGGCAGCGCTGTATCAACACCAGCGGCTCCAGCTTCTGCAGCCATCGCGGTCCCGGCCGTCCCCGCGGCCAGTGCCGCGGACAGCAGCACAAATATTGCGGCGGCGGCCGTCACCCCGGCTTCTGCAGCCGGAGCATTGCCTCCGGTGGCTGCGGCTGCTCCCCCCAAGAAGCCCGTGGTGGTCGCTCCTCCACCCCCGGAACCCAGCCTGGTGGACGGTTTGCTGGAGAACCCGCTGACCCTGCCGCTGGCCGGCGGCCTGCTGGCCCTGCTGGCCGGCTTCGGTTTTTACCGCTACCGCCAGCGCGGCAACCCCGCCCAGGTTGACAGCTCCTTCCTGGAAAGCCGCCTGCAACCCGACTCCTTCTTTGGCGCCAGCGGTGGCCAGCGCATCGATACCAACGAGGGCAACGCCACGGGATCGTCCCTCGTGTACTCGCCCAGCCAGCTCGATGCGGCCGGCGATGTGGATCCAGTGGCCGAGGCCGATGTTTACCTGGCCTACGGACGAGACTTGCAGGCTGAGGAAATCCTCAAGGAAGCCCTGCGCACCAGCCCGACGCGCGTGGCCATCCATGCCAAACTGATGGAAATCTATGCCAAGCGCCGCGACACCAAGGCCTTTGAGACCGTGGCGGTCGAGGCCTTCAACCTGACGCAGGGCAATGGCCCGGACTGGGCGTATATCAGCGAAATGGGCCGTGAACTGGATCCGGGCAACCCGATGTACCAGCCTGGCGGACAACCCATGGCCGGAGGCAAAGGCAGCGGCGCAGCCGCTTTCAATACTGCTTCCGGCACGGTCGCCAGAGCAGCCCAGCCTGCACCTGCCGCCCCCGTGACGCCGCCTGTGGTGGATGTCGATCTCGACCTCGATTTCTCGCTGGGCGATGCAGAAGACGCGGCGACCACCCCGGTTGCCTCGCCCCCCCCTCCGGTACGATCGACGCCCCCCCGGCCGCCAGAGCCGCCTGTGGCAGCGAAGCCCGCCCCCGCGCCAGCTCCCGCCTTGCCCGACCTTGACATGGATTTCGGCAGTGCCACTGTCTCGCTGCCCGAGATAGCGGCCCCTGCACCGGTATCCAAGCCTGCCGCAGCGCCGGCGCTCGAGATGGACTTCCCCTCCGCGGGACTGGACTTCACCCCCGAGCCCATAGCTGCCCCGAAGCCGGTCCTGGCCACCAAGGCCGCCGCCGCGCCTGCGCCAGCCGCTTCCGACAGCGGCATGCTGGAATTTGACCTCGGTTCGCTGTCGCTGGACCTGGACGACGGCCCCGCAACTGAAAGCCCGATTCACACCCAGGCAGCCGCGTCCAACGATCCGCTGGAAACCAAGTTCCAGCTGGCCGAGGAATTCCGCTCCCTGGGTGATCCGGACGGCGCGCGGTCCCTGGCCGAAGAGGTGCTGGCCGAAGCCAAAGGGCCGCTGAAGGTCAAAGCGCAGGCGTTTCTCAACGCCCTGGCGTGAACCCGGGGTGGTATTGCAGGCCGGCCTGAGCGCCTCGCGTTCGCTGGCCGAGAAGGTTTCCCCGTGAGGATTGCGCTCGGTATCAGTTACAGCGGCAGCGCCTATGAAGGCTGGCAAAGCCAGCTGTCGGGCAACACGGTACAGGACAAGCTGGAGCTGGCACTGGGCAAATTTGCCGCCCGGCCCGTGCGTACCCTGTGCGCCGGCCGCACCGATGCCGGCGTTCACGGGCTGATGCAGGTCGTGCACTTTGACACCGTCCTGCACCGTGACATGGGGTCATGGATCCGCGGCACCAACACCTTTTTGCCTTCCGACATCGCGGTGCAGTGGGCACGCGAAGTTCCTGACGCGTTTCATTGCCGAGGCAGTGCCATTGCACGCCGCTACGCCTACGTGGTGCTGGAATCACCCGTGCGACCCAGCGTGGAGGCCGGACGTGTCGGCTGGGTCTACCGGCCGCTGGACGGTGCGGCGATGCGGCAGGCCATCACGCACCTGGTTGGCGAGCATGACTTCAGCTCCTTTCGGGCAGCGCAATGCCAGGCCAAATCGCCCGTCAAAACCATCAACCGGATCGAAATTTCGGAGCGTGCCGGTACCGGTTCAAAGTACTGGCGCTTCGAGTTCGAGGCCAACGCCTTTTTGCATCACATGATCCGCAACATCATGGGCTGCCTGGTCGCCATAGGTCAAGGCAGCCATGAGCCTGGCTGGCTCCTGGAGGTGATGGCCGCACGCAGCCGGGATGCCGCCGCCCCCACCTTTTCACCCAACGGCCTCTATTTCCTGGGGCCTGTCTATGAAGACCACTATGGCCTGCCAAATCGCACGGCAGCTTATGATTGGTTGCCATGATTGCCCCCACGCTTTTCACTTCGTGTAATGCGCTGCCCCCCGAGGGGGCCGCTGCGCCTGCGGCCCGGCTAAGCCGGTTCCGCGGCCCCTGCTGGCAAGTAGGCGCTCCCCGTTCAACGACTTCGCATTCTCGATCGTCAATAGCCCCGTCTAGGGATACCACATGACGCCATCAATCCGTACCCGCATCAAGATCTGCGGCCTGACGCGGGAAGAAGATGTGGATGCGGCTGTGGCCGCGGGCGCAGATGCGGTCGGTTTTGTCATGTATGAGCCCAGCCCGCGTTATGTGACGGTGGAACGAGCCGCCGAACTGGCCCGCCGCTTGCCGCCCTTCGTCACGCCGGTGCTGCTCTTCGTCAACGCACCACTTGCAAAAATCATGGCTGCCTGCGCCCATATTCCCTCGGCCTTGCTGCAGTTTCATGGTGATGAAACGCCTGAAGTCTGCCTGCAGGCGGGCCGGCCCTTCATGCGCGCCGCCCGTATCCCGCTGGGCGAACATGCCGCGGCAGACCCCGCCGGAAACCAGGGTCGCTTCGATCTCGTAAAATATGCCGAAGATTTCAAGACAGCCCAAGCCATCCTGCTCGACGCCCATGTCGAGGGCTATGGCGGCGGCGGGAAAGCATTCAACTGGTCACTTCTTCCTCCAAGCGTCAGCGCTCACCTCGTTTTGTCTGGTGGATTGACGCCTGCAAATGTGACCGATGGCATTTTGCAAGTCAGGCCGCGCTGTAAAACGCTGGCCGTTGATGTGAGCTCAGGCGTCGAGATTTCCAAAGGAATCAAAAGCGCCGACAAAATCAACCAATTTGTCGCATCCGTTCGCGCGGCCGACGAACAACTTGCAAGAAACCCTCCTAGCCATGTTCGACTATCACCAACCTGACGTTTCCGGGCATTTCGGAATTTACGGCGGCAGCTTCATTTCCGAGACTCTGACCCATGCGGTCAATGAGCTGAAAGACGCCTACGCCAAATACCAGAACGACCCGGAATTCCTCGCCGAATTCCATTCCGAGCTGAAGCATTTTGTGGGCCGCCCTTCCCCCATCTACCACGCGGCCCGCATGAGCCGCGAACAGGGCGGCGCGCAGATTTACCTCAAGCGCGAAGACCTCAACCACACCGGTGCACACAAAATCAACAACACCATCGGCCAGGCCATGCTGGCACGCCGCATGGGCAAGCCGCGTGTGATTGCCGAAACCGGCGCCGGCCAGCACGGCGTGGCCACCGCCACCATTTGTGCGCGCTACGGCCTCGAATGCGTGGTCTACATGGGCAGCGAAGACGTCAAACGTCAGAGCCCCAACGTCTACCGCATGAAGCTGCTGGGTGCCACCGTGGTGCCGGTTGAAAGCGGCAGCAAGACGCTGAAAGACGCGCTGAATGAAGCGATGCGCGACTGGGTTGCCAATGTGGACAACACCTTTTACATCATCGGCACCGTGGCGGGCCCGCACCCCTACCCCATGATGGTTCGCGATTTCCAGAGCGTGATTGGCACGGAATGCCTGGCGCAGATGCCCGAATTCATCGGCAAGCCCCAACCCGACGCGGTGGTGGCCTGCGTGGGCGGCGGCAGCAATGCCATGGGCATTTTTTATCCTTACATTCCCTATGAAACAACACGCTTGATCGGCGTGGAAGCCGCCGGCGAAGGCATGGACAGCGGCAAGCACTCGGCTTCGCTGCAGCGCGGCCTGCCCGGTGTGCTGCATGGCAACCGTACCTATGTCTTGCAAAACGAAGACGGCCAGGTTACCGAAACGCACAGCATCAGTGCGGGGCTGGACTACCCTGGCGTGGGCCCGGAGCATGCGTTTCTCAAAGACATCGGCCGGGCCGAATATGTCGGCATCACCGACGCCGAGGCGCTGGAAGCGTTCCACTACCTGTGCCGTACCGAAGGCATCATTCCTGCGCTGGAATCCAGCCACGCCGTGGCCTGCGCCATGAAAATGGCCAGAACCATGCGCAGCGACCAGAGCATTCTGGTCAACCTCTCGGGCCGGGGCGACAAGGACATCGGCACGGTGGCCGATTTGTCGGGGGCTGACTTTTATGACCGGCCTTCGATGCGCGGCCATGCCGTCAAGGGCAGCGAACAGTCAAAGGAATTTTCCGACGGGCCGCCCCTGGGAAAATTAGCCCCTTCTGGTGATGAAAGGGGCAGCGCACCGCCGAAGGCACACGAAGCGACAAGCGTGGGGGCCAGGAAATGAGCCGCATCAGCGCCACGTTCGCCAACCTGAAAAGCCAGGGCCGCAAGGCCCTGATTCCCTATGTGACGGCGGGTTTCCCGTTTGCCGACATCACCCCCGAGTTAATGCACAGCATGGTGGCCGGCGGCGCCGATGTGATTGAGCTGGGTGTGCCCTTCTCGGACCCGAGCGCCGACGGCCCGGTGATCCAGAAAGCGGGCGAAAAAGCCCTGGCCCTTGGCATCGGCCTGGCTCAGGTGCTGGAGATGGTACGCATCTTCCGCCAAAAAGACGGTGCCACGCCGGTGGTCCTGATGGGCTATGCCAACCCCGTCGAACGTTACGACATCAAGCATGGCGGCAGCGCAACGGAAAGCGCCTTTATCCGCGATGCCGCAAAAGCGGGTGTGGACGGCGTGCTGATCGTCGACTATCCGCCCGAGGAATGCGTCGAATTTGCTGCCCGGCTGCGCGCGCACGGCATGGACCTGATCTTCTTGCTGGCACCCACTTCTACCTCCGCACGCATGGCGCAGGTTGCCGAAGTTGCCAGCGGCTATGTGTATTACGTCTCACTCAAGGGCGTGACCGGCGCGGGCACCCTGGACGTGGACGCCGTGGAAGCCATGCTGCCGCGCATCCGCCAGCACGTGAACGTTCCTGTGGGCGTGGGTTTTGGCATTCGCGACGCAGCCACCGCCAAAGCCGTCGGCAAGGTGGCGGACGCGGTCGTGATCGGCAGCAAGATCATCCAGCTGATAGAAAACCAGCCGCGGGACAAGGTTGCGACCGTGGCCCATGACTTTCTGAAAGAAATCCGTACTGCTCTGGACTGATTTTTGACCCGCCAAACCCGGCGCATAATTGCGTTTTTCGCGCGCCTGCAGCCGCAGCGACAGTGAAACAGCGTAGCGCAGACGCATCCCAACAAGGACTGACACCATGTCTTGGTTAGAAAAACTACTTCCTCCAAAAATCAGCCCGACCGATCCGACCGAGCGCCGCAGCGTGCCCGAAGGACTGTGGATCAAATGCCCCAGTTGCGAGGCCGTGCTGTACAAGACCGATCTGGAAAAGAACCAGAACGTCTGCCCGCAATGCAGCCACCACCACCGCATTGGCGCGCGTGCCCGGCTGGATGCGTTTCTCGACGCCGAAGGCCGCTATGAGCTGGGCCAGGAAGTGCTGCCGGTGGATGCGCTCAAGTTCAAAGACAGCCGCAAGTACCCCGAGCGCCTGAAAGAAGCGCTGGAAAACACCGGTGAAACCGATGCGCTCATCGTGATGGGCGGCGCCGTGCACAGCATTGCCGTCGTGGTTGCGTGCTTTGAATTTGATTTCATGGGTGGCAGCATGGGCAGCGTGGTCGGCGAGCGCTTTGTGCGCGGCGTGCACGCGGCCATCGAGCAGAAAGTGCCCTTCATCTGCTTCACCGCCACCGGAGGCGCGCGCATGCAGGAGGGCCTGCTGAGTCTGATGCAGATGGCCAAGACCAATGCGGCGCTGACCCGCCTGGCCAAAAAAGGCCTGCCTTACGTGAGCGTGCTGACCGACCCGACCATGGGCGGCGTGAGCGCCGGCTTTGCCTTTGTCGGCGATATCGTGATTGCCGAGCCCAAGGCGCTGATCGGTTTTGCCGGCCCGCGCGTCATCGAGTCCACCGTGCGCGTGACCCTGCCAGAGGGCTTTCAGCGCGCCGAGTTCCTGCAGACCAAAGGGGCCGTCGACTTTATTTGCGACCGGCGCGAATTGCGCAAGACGGTGGCGAGCTCGCTGGCCATGCTGCTCAGGCAGCCGGCCGACGCCGTCAGCTGAACCCTGTAACCCGGCCCCGTTCACCGCGCCTGTTCTGCGCCTCTCGCGAAAGCGCTGCCGCGGGCACGAAATAGCCCCCTTTTGGGTTGGGCACATCTGGCAGCGGCCAGGAGCAGGGAAATGCGGGCGTGGGATGATGTCATTCAACGTAATTTGACGCATGACGCCATGTCCGAAACCTTGACCCTGACCTCCCTGCCGCTGTTTCCCCTGGGCACGGTGCTCTACCCCGGCGGCCTGCTGCCCCTGCGGATTTTTGAAGTCCGCTACCTCGACATGATCGGCAAATGCCACAAGGCGGGCGCACCTTTTGGCGTGGTCTCGCTGACCGAAGGCTCGGAGGTCCGCCGGCCCGACAATGCCGGGCCCGGCGGTGACGGCTTTGCGCACGAAGCCTTCAGCACGGTCGGCACCCTGGCCACGATCACCGAATTTTCAGTCCCGCAAGCCGGCTTGATGGTGATTCGCTGCACCGGGACCCAGCGTTTTACGATTTCCAGCAGCGAAAAAATGAAACACGGTCTGTGGATCGCCAATGTCACGCGCCAGGACGACGATATCGCCGTGAAGATCCCGGAAGACCTGCAGGACACCGCCAACGCGCTCGGCAAGCTGATCCAGACCCTGCAGACGCGCGGCGTGCCGGCCGGGCAAATGCCCATGTACCCGCCCTACAGGCTCGACGACTGCGGCTGGGTCGCCAACCGCTGGTGTGAATTGCTGCCGATCTCGCTCCAGCTCAAACAACGCCTGATGGAACTGGACAACCCGCTGCTCAGGCTTGAATTGGTGAGCGACATCCTGGGCCGCAGCGGCATCTCCGCTTAACGCCTGGCCTTCCCTTGCGTTGCGTGGCCTGGGCTTCGATCCGGGAAAATCCGCCGTATCACGGTCGTTAAACCGTAAAACAGCCGGTTAAAAACTTAAAATCATGGGTTGGGCGCTTTCTGGCCATTTTGGAATGGTGCAGCGCCCTGCACTTTCGACCTTTTTCCGGAACACCCACCCCTATGTCCATCCACCCCGCTTTGCCCGCAGCCGACAGCGCAATTTCCGCCCCGCCAGACGACAACCAGCTGATGGTCGAGCGGCGCGAAAAGCTCAAGGGCCTTCGCAGCGCCGGCGTAGCCTTCCCGAACGACGTCCGGCCCGAACACCGGGCCGAGGCACTGTTTGCGCAGTACGACAGCAAGACCAAGGAAGAGCTGGAACCCCTGGCGGTGAAAGTGAGCGTTGCCGGCCGCATGATGCTCAAGCGGGTGATGGGAAAAGCCAGCTTTGCCACGCTGCAGGACGCTTCGTTTGGTCCGTCCGGTGGGCGCATCCAGGTCTACATCAACAACGAGGGTGTGGGCGAAGAAGTTCATGCCGCCTTCAAGCATTGGGATCTGGGCGACATCGTCGCGGCCACCGGTACGCTGTTCAAAACCAAGACCGGCGAGCTGTCGATTCATGCCACCAGTGTCCGGCTGGTCACCAAAAGCCTGCGCCCCCTGCCTGACAAATTCCACGGAATGGCCGACCAGGAAGTCAAATACCGCCAGCGCTATGTGGACCTGATCATGGACGAGTCCGCCCGCAAGCGCTTCATCGCGCGCAGCAAGGCAGTCAGCGGCATTCGCGAATTCATGGTGGCCAACGACTTCCTCGAAGTCGAAACCCCCATGCTGCACCCGATCCCGGGCGGCGCCAATGCCAAGCCCTTCAAGACGCACCACAACGCGCTGGACCAGGAAATGTTCCTGCGCATCGCGCCCGAGCTCTACCTGAAACGCCTGATCGTCGGCGGGTTCGAACGTGTATTCGAAATCAACCGCAGCTACCGCAACGAAGGCATCAGCGTGCGCCACAATCCCGAGTTCACCATGATGGAGTTCTACGCGGCCTGGTGGAATTACTCTGACCTGATGACGTTTACCGAAGCACTGATTCGCGATGCGGCCCAAAAGGTCACGGGCGCCCTGCAACTGAGCTACGGCGGCAAGCCGGTGGACTTGGAACCGGCCTTTGAACGCCTGACCATTCGCGAAGCCATCCTCAAGCACACCGAAGCCGGTGCGCAGGTTGACGACGCGGCATGGTTGACCAACGCGCTCAAAAAACTGGGCTTGACCGAAGAAAAGAACCACCTGTCCACGCGCTCACTCGCGAGTTTGCAGGTAATGTACTTTGAGGAAACCGTCGAAGAAAAACTCTGGCAGCCGACCTTCATCATGGAGCACCCCACGGAAATCTCCCCGCTGGCGCGCGCCAATGATGCGCGCCCCGAGGTCACGGAACGCTTTGAGCTTTACATCACCGGCCGCGAATTCGGCAACGGCTTTTCCGAGCTGAACGATGCCGAGGAACAGGCGGCCCGCTTCAATGCCCAGGTGGCAGCCAAGGACAGCGGCGACGACGAAGCCATGTTCTACGACCATGACTTCATTCGCGCCCTCGAATACGGCATGCCGCCGACCGGCGGCTGCGGGGTGGGCATAGACCGGCTGATGATGCTGCTGACCGACAGCCCCAGCATTCGCGATGTGATTTTGTTCCCCGCACTGCGCCGCGAGGCGTAAGCGCGCCGCAGGGGCGTGCCTGCGCGGGCAACACGCCGGACAGGCCGGACCCGGTTCAGCCCTTGCGTTTTTTGAGCTTGTGCAGGTAGTTGTCCAGCACCGAGCGGATTTTGTGACTCACGGTCTTGCGCGCGGCTGGCGCTGATGCGGGTGCAGGCGCGGGGGCCTGTGCTGGTGCCGATACCTTGACGGCCCCCGTTGATGCTGAAGGTACTGGAGATACTGGCGGTAAGGTTGCCGGCTTGCCGCGCTCGCTGGCCTCCACGGCTTCCGGGCGTTCCGGGCGCGCCGGCTGCCCATTCGCATTCGTTACCGGCATGCGCAAATCATCAAGATAATCCCGCGCAATGTTGACGCTGTCCTTCACGCCCAGCGCCGGGTAGTGTTTGTCCAGCCACTCCTTGCCGCACCGGATGCCCAGGTCACGCAGACCGTGAATCAGGCTGGCATCGGTCGATGACTTGGTAGAGGCCGTGAAGCGCTCAAGCGCCTCGCCACCATCCACCCGGTGCATCAGCACATTCTTGTAGTGCCCCGGATCGAGCTTGCCTTCGGCCAACAGGCGCTTGACGAAATCAATGGCCCGCATCTCGGCAATCAGCCCGGCATTGAAGGTGATTTCGTTGATGCGGTCCATGATCTCGTTCGCGTTGGTCGGCAGTGACTCGCGTTTGATGGGATTGATCTGCACCAGCACGATATCGCGGCTGTCGCAGTGATAGATCAGTGGATGGATCGCAGGATTGCCCGAATAACCGCCGTCCCAGAAATGATCGCCCTCAATCTCCACCGCCTGGAACACCATCGGCAGGCAGGCCGAGGCCATCACGGCGCTGGCCGTCAGGCGCTTGCCTGAAAACACCTCGGCCTTGCCGGTGTTGACGCGCGTGGCCACCACAAATACCTTGGGCGTGCCGGGGTGACGGGCGGCCGCCAGCCGTTCGAAATCTACCTGGCTTTCCAGAAATTTCCTGAGCGGGTTGATATCAAAGGGGTTGCTCTGGTAAGGCGACAGCGTATTGGCCCAGTAGCGCGTCATGGCATCGGTCCATAGCCTGGACGGCCCCTCAGACGTCCCCATCGCCATATGGCCAAACAGGATGTCAAACGGAGCGCGCTGCATTTTCGACAGCGACTGTGACATCGACGACGACAGCGCGCCCATGCTGACGATGCCGTTCCAGAAGCTGGCCAGCGCTTCGCGTGCCGCGTCATGCTGCTGCACTTTGGATTTTCCCTCGGCACCGGCAAAGCCATGCGCCAGCGCCACCGCATTCATGGCCCCTGCGCTGGTGCCGCTAATCCCCTCGATATCGATGCGCCCGTCTTCGAGCAGCGCATCGAGCACGCCCCACGTGAAGGCACCGTGCGAGCCGCCGCCCTGCAAAGCCAGGGTGATGCGACAGGTTGGAAAGCTTTGGACGTGGTTCATGGGTCGAGATTAGCAAAAAATCGTGTCGATGCGCGCCACACGCATCACGGCCGCTCCACGACTAAAATCAGTAACTTCCCCGCGCCCGGGAATCAGCAGCCCTCTCCGGGCTTACATGCATCCGGCTTCCTGCTGGCAAACGTCGGCAGCCATCAAACAAATCGCAAATGAATCCCGTCGGCCATCCGATGAAATACCTCTCGGGCTACCCTGACAGCCTCAAAGCCCAGGTACAGCAGCTCATGGCACAGGAACGTCTGGGCGACATGCTGCTCACGAAATACCCGAGGGCACACGACATACGCACCGACAAGGCCTTGTACGACTACGTGATGGACCTCAAAAATACGTTTTTGCGCAACGCCGAACCGCTCAGCAAAGTCGCGTTTGACAGCAAGCTCCATGTGATCGCTCACGCGCTGGGGACTCACACGGCCATCTCCAGGGTCCAGGGCAGCAAGCTCAAGGCCAAACGCGAAATACGTGTGGCCACGCTGTTCAAGGACGTTCCTGCGGAATTCCTGAAGATGATTGCGGTGCACGAGCTGGCCCACATCAAGGAAAAGGCGCATGACAAAGCCTTCTATCAGCTCTGCACCTACATGGAGCCGCAGTACCACCAGTACGAATTTGACCTGCGCGTTTATCTCACGCACATCGATGCAGCGGGCAAGCTGGACTGGCCTGCGGCCTAGCAGGCACCCAAAGTGGCATTGAAGACCGGCAAAGGCCTGAAATCCCTCTTTCTTTTATTCATGAAATGGACTGCCAGCCCATGGGACACGGTCACCAGTAGCCACCAAATTGATAGCAAGCAGTCAGCGTTTCCACGAGGCAAGCCGAGACAAGCGTTCAAAAACCATGTCGGTCACCACGGCCAGCATCCCCACCAGCACCGCGCCCTGTAAAACATAAGCGGTATTGAAGCCGCTGAGTCCGACAATAATCGGTGAGCCCAGGGTTTTTGCGCCCACGGTGGAGGCGATGGCCGCGGTGCCTATGTTGATGATGACGGATGTGCGCACGCCGGAAATCCAGACCGGCAGCGCCAAAGGGGTTTCGACCTGCCGCAAACACTGCCAAGGCGACATGCCCATGCCGTTGGCCGATTGACGGACCGATTCCGGAACCGATTGAAGGCCCGACACGGTGCCATGCACCACAGGAAGCAAGCCGTACAAGGTCAGGGCAATGAGTGCGGGCAGTTCGCCAAAGCCCACCACAGGCACCGCCACCGCAAGCACAGCCACGGGCGGAAAGGTCTGCCCCATGGACACCACAGTCTCCACAACCGGCTGGAACTGCCGCCCGATCGGGCGTGTGATCCAGACAGCGATAGCGCTTCCAAGCAGAACAGAAATCGCGCTGGACACGCCCACCAGCTTGCAGTGTTGCCACAGCAGTTGCGCAAACGGCTCCTGGCGGTAAACGGGGCGGTCCAGCTCGGGGAAAAGGCTGGCAAACAGGGGCTGCGAATGCGGCAGCCAGAGCACCAGCGCCGCCAGCACCAGCGCGGCCCACAGCAGCCTATCCCCGGCCAGCCCGGCCAGACGCCGCAGCCCGCCCGCGCTAGACATCAGAAGGCCCGGCCTTGCGAAAAATATCAGCGGCATGCAGCACGCCGGCGTGGGCGCCAGCGGCATCCGTCAGATTCACCACCGCGAGCTGGCGCATGGCCAGATAAGACACCGCCTCACGCAACGTGGTGGCCGCCGGCAGGCTGGGGCCCCGACGTTGGGGTTCGTGCCGCGCCAGGCTATGGGCAGACTGGAGCGACAACAGCTTGATGCCGATGTCGCCGCGGCCCACAAAGTCGACCACCAAGGCGTTGGCGGGCCTGGCCAAAAGCTCCAGCGGCGTCGCCACCTGCACAATCCGGCCCTGGTCGAGCAGCACGATTTTGGTGGCCAGGCGCAAGGCCTCGTCAACATCGTGGGTGACCATCACGATGGTTTTGCCGGAGGCCTGGTGAACGCGCTTCATCTCCAGCTGCAATGACGCCCGGATCACCGGGTCCAGGGCCCCAAACGGCTCGTCCATCAATAAAACATCCGGGTCTGCTGCCAAGGCACGGGCAACACCCACGCGCTGCTGCTGGCCGCCCGATAGCTGGTGCGGGTAGCGAGTTCTGTAGGTCTCAGGGTCAAGGTCGAACAACTGCAGCAGCGTGGTGACGCGATCGCGGATTTTTGGGGCCGTCCAGCCGAGCATCTGGGGCACGGTTGCAATGTTGCGCTCAACCGTCCAGTGCGGAAACAAGCCCACAGACTGAATGGCGTAGCCCATGCGCAGGCGCAGGTCGCGCACCTTGAAGCTGTAGATTTCTTCGCCATCGAAAAGGATTCTTCCCGCATCATGGCTTTCCATGCGATTAATCATCTTGATCATGGTGGACTTGCCCGAGCCAGAAGCACCAATCAGGACCACAAACTCCCCGCGCTCAATCTTGAGGTTCACCCCGTCTATCGCGGTGACAAAGCCATAAGATTTGCTGATGTTCTGAAACTCGATCATGACCGCATGCCACTTCCTGATCCGGTGACGTTGGTAAGGCTGGTAAGGCTGATCAACACCTTGAACGCCACATCGGCCAACACTCCCAGAGCAATGATGGGCACGACGCCCAGCAACACCAGGTCCTGTGCGCTGCTAAACAGCCCTTCAAACATGATGGCGCCCAGTCCGCCCGCCCCAATGAGCGCGGTGACGGCAGCCAGCCCCACGGCCTGAATGATGGCGGTGCGCACACCTCCCAAAACAACCGGCAGGGCCAGGGGAAACTCGATACGCCCGAAAATCTGAAAGCGTGTCATGCCCATGCCAGTGGCTGCGTTAATCACACTGGACGGAACCTGCTCCAGGCCGGCCACGGTAGCCCTGACCACCGGCAGCAAACCATACAGGGTCAGCGCAATCACGGCCGGCGCCAGGCCTACGCCACTGATGCCCGCCCTGGCGAGCGCGGGCCAGGCCGCGGCCAGCAGGGCCAGGGGCGCCATCAGCAGGCCAAACAAGGCAATCGAAGGGATGGTTTGAATGATGTTCAGCAGCGGAAACAGCGCGCCGGCGATCCTGTTTTTTTGACAGGCCAGCCATCCCAGCGGCAGGCCAATGCACAGGGTGAAGGCCGCCGCCATCATCACGATCTGAATGTGCCGGACGACTATGCCGACAAAGATATCTGAGCGGTTGGCATACTCTTTCATGATGGACAGGTCGTCGCACCAACCTGCCGACAGCATGAAGCACACCGGACTCAGCACGGCCGCGACGACGGCAAAGCGTTGCGCGCTGCCCGCCCGCAGGCGCTGCATCCCGTCCGCCGCGATCAAGCCCAAAAGCAGCAGCGCGGCCCAGAATGCGCCACCCAGCGAGGTCCGGGCAAGGTGCGACCCGGCCTCGGCGGCGAGGGACGCATACCTGCCGGCGAGCCAGATCAGGCCACTCGCCAGCACACAGGAAACCATGACCACGGACCACAGCAGTACGCGACCGGGTTTGAAAAAAGCGGCCAGCAGCAAGGAGGCCATTAAAACCACCAGCAGCCACCCTGGGCCTTGAAGCACCGCAATCAAGGAAACGGGCTCGCCCGATACCAGACGGTTGGGCGCCACGCGCAAAAACGGCAAGCCGTAAAGAACGCACGCCCCCAGGAACGACATGGCCGCCAGGACGGGACTCCATCGCAGAGGGGGCGATCCCGAAGGATCTCCAGAAAGACGGCGCCCCTGAGTCACGCGACAGGCTTACTTCAGCAGCCCCTTGGACTTCAGGAAATCTGAAGCCACTTTTTTGGCATCCTGTCCGTCAAGCTGAATCTTCGCGTTCAATGCCTGCAGGGTCGGGCCGTCCAGCACCTTGAACACAGGGGCCAGTACGTCCCTGATTTTTGGATTTTTCTTGAGCACTTCTTCCCGAATGATGGGCGTGGGCGCGTAAATGGGTTGTACGCCTTTGGGGTCTTCCATGATCACCAGGCCCAGCGCAGCCACCGCACCATCGGTGCCATAGGCCATGGCGGCGTTCACGCCAGAGGTTTTTTCGGCTGCCGCGCGTATCGTGACCGCCGTATCACCGCCAGCCAGCGTCAGAATCTGCTCGGGCTTGAGCTTGAAGTTGTAGGCGGTCTGAAACGCCGGCAGCGCGTCAGAGCGCTCGACAAACTCGGCCGATGCCGCCAGTTTGAACTGCCCGCCGCCCGTGACCCATTTGCCCATGTCGTCCAGGGTCTTGAGCTTGTTGGCTGTTGCCACCTCTTTGCGCACGGCAATCGCCCAGGTGTTGTTGGCCGGCGAGGGCTCGAGCCAGACGATTTTGTTTTTGTCGTAGTCCAGCGTCTTGACGCGCTCGTAGCCCGCCTTGGCGTTCTTCCAGACCGGGCTGGATTCTTCCGAGAAGATAAAAGCGCCGTTGCCGGTGTACTCCGGGTAAAGATCAATTTCACCGGCCGTGATGGCGCCGCGCACGACCTTGGTGTTTCCCAGCGAGGCTTTGTTTTCAGTCTTGATGCCGTTGGCCTCCAGCGCCAGGACAATCATGTTGCCCAACAGCTTTCCCTCGGTGTCGATTTTGGAACCGACCCGAACTGGCGCCACCCCCTGCGCCAGCACCCCGCCTGTCGCCAGAGCACCGACCATCAGCATGGCGGCCCTGCGTTGGATTGATTTCATGGTGAGTACTCCCAAACAAAGGAAAAGTGGACGAAAAGGAGTTCACGATACCTCAGACTGACCGGCCTCGGCTAGTGGGCTGTAGCGATTGAATCGAAAGCGCTCTACGCAGGGAGCGGTGCCCCTTACCCTGAACGTTGAAAACTGACGATCTGGTTTTAATTTGAATTAACCATCAACGACTGCCAGCGCCCCCCGAACCCTGGCAATGAAAGACCGGCAGACGGGCAGACAAACGGCTGGGGAAGCCGTGATCGATGCTGGCTCAGGAGTTTTGACTATTCAGTAAAAAATATCGCTATAACCCATATAAATCGGGAGCATTAAGCTATTTAATTGATAGCAAATCCGGAATTTTCGACCCGACTGGCCTCAGGGAATCAAGCCCATCGCATGCATATAGGCGGGGTGCAACATGAGCTCGTCCCATTCGTGGGCGGGCGTCGCCGGCAGCAGATCAAGCCTGCGCATTTCGCTGGACTCCAGCGCCTCCCACTGCCCTTTGACCAGCGCCTCGCCCATGCCGTCGAGCAGTTCATCGACTGGCTTGCCCTCACCGACGGACTGGTTGCACAGCAGCACCATGTCGCAACCGGCGTTCAGGGCCGTGACCGCCGCTTCGGTGTAGCTGACTTGCCTGCCGTCAATCAGGCGCGCACCGGCCATGCTCAAATCGTCGCTGAAAATTGCCCCGCCAAAGCCAAGCTGGCCACGCAGGATGAAGGTCAGCCATTTTTCCGAAAACCCCGCCGGCCGGGCATCGACCTTTGGGTAAATCACATGCGCCGGCATCACGCTGGTCAGCGTGGTGTTGAGCCACTCATAAGGCGCGGCATCGTCGGCCAGTATGGCCTTGAGGCTGCGCTTGTCGACCGGGATGTCGGTGTGGGAATCAGCCTTCACAAACCCATGTCCCGGGAAATGCTTGCCGCAGTTGGTCATCCCGCTTTGCAGCAGGCCATGCATCAGGCTTTTGGCCAGCAGGCTGACCACACGCGGGTCCCGGCCAAAGGCGCGATCGCCGATGACGCCGCTTTCGCCCCAATCCAGGTCCAGCACCGGCGTGAAACTGAAGTCCACGCCGCAGGCACGCAGTTCGGCGCCCAGCACATAGCCGCAGGCCGTGGCCGCGTTGGTGGCGGCCAGCTGGTCTTTCATCCACAGGGCACCCAGGACTCGCATGGGCGGCAGGTGGGTAAAACCGTCGGTCCGGAAGCGCTGGACACGGCCCCCTTCATGGTCGACGCAAATCAGCAAATCCTGGCGAATGCGCTTGATGTCGGCACACAGGGCCGTCAGTTGCTGGCGGTCCTTCCAGTTACGGCCGAACAGAATGATGCCCCCTGTCAGCGGGTGCTTCAGGCGCCGGCGGTCGGCCTTGGTGAGGGACAGGCCCGCAATGTCGATGATCAGGGGAGCGTGCTGGGTCATGGGAAATATTTCAAGGTTGCCACTTCAGGGTTGCTATTTAATTGATAGCTGCCTGCTCAAATATCACATAGCTAAAAGTCGTTTTTCTCTACTACGCAAAAGCTGGCCGCGTACTCGTTCTCGTCGGTCACGCTGACATGCACGCTCAGCTGACGGGTTTCAAACCAGTCCTTGAGCGCACCGTGCAACACAATCTCGGGCTTGCCGCTGGCCGCTTTGGAAATTTCGCAATGGCGCCAGGTCATGGGCATGCGCATGCCCAACCCAATCGCCTTGCTGAAAGCCTCCTTGGCTGAAAACCGCGTGGCCAGGTAGCGAACGCCGCGATCGGGCCAGCGCACGCTGCGCTCTTTCCATGTGGCCAGCTCGGCATCGCTGAGGATTTTTTGCGCAAAGCGCTCACCATGGCGCTCCAGGCTGGCACGAATGCGGCGCACGTCGCAGATGTCAGTACCCACGCCGTAAATCATCAGGACGTCACTGCAAAGGCTTCGTCAATACAGCGCAGGTAATCTTTCACGGTCGCGGTGTAGCCCAACTCCAGGGCATCGGCTATCAGGGCATGGCCGATCGAGACTTCCTGCACGCCAGGCACTGCTCGCAGGAAGCCAGTCAGGTTGTCACGGTTCAGGTCGTGGCCGGCGTTTATGCCCAAATTGAGAGCCGCTGCCGCCCGGGCGGCGCTGGAAAACCGGCTAAGCGCTTCACTTCTTTCCGTGCCTGACGAGGCCCGGGCGTAGCTTTCGGTGTAAAACTCCACCCGGTCGGCCCCCACCGCCTTGACAGCGGCCATGGCTTCGGCAACGGGGTCCATGAACAGGCTCACGCGCACCCGGCGGGCATGGGCCTGCTCGATCAGAGGCTGCAAGCGGTCGGCATCGGCGGGAAACGTCCAGCCATGGTCGCTGGTGAACTGGTCTTCGCTGTCGGGCACAAATGTGCATTGATGCAGCGGCAAGCCCCGCGCCGTCAGGTCGCGCACAAAATTCATCAGGTTCTGGAAGGGATTGCCTTCAATATTGAACTCGCGGTCAGGCCAGTCCTTCATGAGGGCCGCGAGTTCGTAGACATCATCGGGTCGAATATGCCGCTCGTCCGGCCGTGGGTGTACCGTGATGCCCTGGGCGCCCGCTTCCAGGCACAGCTCTGCGGCACGCAGCACGCTCGGAATATCGATATGCCGCGTGTTGCGAAGCAGCGCGACTTTGTTGATATTGACCGAAAGGGCGGTCTTGTGAACGCCCGAGGGTGTGGGTGGATGGTCAGTGTGGCGAAAAAGGGGCATGGTGGTATTGGGCTGTTAGAGGGCCTGCAGGTCCATCATCATTTGCCGGGTTTTCAGGACCTTCACACCGCAATGGTAGTGCAGCAGCGCACGCAGCTGGGTTTTAAGTTCATTGAGCCCGGGAATGCAGGCCCGCACGGTGTCGGAAAACAGGGCATTGTCGCCCAGCGCCTGCTGCAACGCCGTCCATTGCTCGCCGGTCAGACTGCTGCGGTCGTCATCATGGGCCTGCCTGAGGCCGGCTTCCGCCACCAGCACGTAACGGGTCTGGGGCGCCAGCGGCGCCAGCGTGGCCGTTTCCGCATCCAGCAGGGGCAACAGGCCAATATCACGCAGCAAACGCAGCTCAAAGGCCCGCAGAGCCAGCTGCAGCGTGTCCGTGCCCTGGCTGGCCAGCAGCTGCACCGTGGCCGAATAGGCGTCAAAAAGTACCGGGTGCGGGTCGTCGCGGGCCAGCAGGCGCATCAGCAGCTCATTCAGGTAGTAACCCGACAGCAGGGCATCGCCGGTGGGCATGACATGGCCGCCTTGCCACTCCGCGCTTTTCAGGGTCCGGATTTCGGCATCACCGCCAAAGGCAATGTGCAAAGGCTGCAAGGGAAGCAAAATCGGCCGGAAGCTGGAGCTGGGTTTTTTGGCACCGCGCGCCACCAGGGCCACCCGTCCATACTGGCGGGTAAAGACTTCCAGGATCAGGCTGGACTCACTCCAGTCATAGCGGTGCAGCACATAGGCCGGTTCGTCGCTGATGCGTTTGGTTGCCATAGTCAAGGCGTCAGGCAGGAAACCAACAGCGCATCGCCACACCGGCGCAAGCTCTCCCCTCCCAGCAGGGGCCGCGGAACCGGCTTAGCCGGGCCGCAGGCGCAGCGGCCCCCTCGGGGGGCAGCGCAGTACGCGAAGCGACAAGCGTGGGGGCCTCATTCATACCCGAAGGTCTTGACCCGGGCCTCGTCGTCCGCCCAGCCCGAACGCACCTTGACCCAGATCTCCAGAAACACCTTGTTGCCGGTGAGCGTTTCCAGCTCATGCCGGGATTCGGTACCGATTCGCTTGAGCTTTTCGCCCTTCTCGCCAATCACCATGCCCTTGTGGCCGTCGCGCTCCACCACGATGGTGGCAGCAATCCTGCGCAGGTTGCCCTCTTCTTCATATTTGTCAATGATCACCGTGGAGGTGTAAGGCAACTCGTCGCCGGTCAGGCGAAACAGCTTTTCGCGAATGATCTCGGCAGCCATGAAACGGTCGCTGCGATCGGTCAGCTCGTCGGCGCGGTACATCCAGGGCTGCACCGGCAAGTACTTCTCGCAGATGCCGAACAGCCGCTCAATATCCTTGGCATTGTTGGCCGACATGGGCACAAACTCGGCAAAATTATGCCGTTCCTGCATGGAGCGCAGCCAAGGCGCAATCTCGGCCCGGCGATGGATCAGGTCAAACTTGTTGGCCAGCAGGATGGCCGGTGTCTTTTCGGGCAGCAGGGCCAGCACCTTGGCATCGGCCAGGTTGAACTGGCCGGCTTCCACCACAAAAACAATCAGGTCCACGTCATTGACGGCGCCCACCACCGTGCGGTTCAGCGAACGGTTCAAGGCATTGCCGTGCCGGGTCTGGAAACCCGGGGTGTCCACAAACACAAACTGCGTGGCCTCCACGGTGCGCACACCGGTGATACGGTGGCGTGTGGTTTGTGCCTTGCGGGAGGTGATGCTGATTTTCTGGCCCACCAGGGCATTGAGCAAAGTGGATTTGCCCACGTTGGGTTTGCCAACAATGGCAATCAGGCCGCAGCGCTGCGCGTCGACGGGCGGGGTGTCTGCAGCAGCCCCCGCTGCAGCACGCGATGACAAGGCCTGGGCCAGCATGGCATCCAGCGCGTCAGGGCCCTGCGCCTCGTCAGCGGGCAATTCAAGCGATATATTTGCCGGCTTCTTCGGCTCTTTTTTACCTGTACTCATGGTCTCTCAATGGTGTTGGACGGGCGCGGCTGCGACGCCGAGTCAGGAATCCAGGGTTTTAACGTACATCAGCATGGCGGCGGCCGCAGCCTGCTCACCGGCCCGGCGCGAGCCACCGATGCCGCGTTCCGCCCGGCCGTACTCGGTGATTTCACACTCCACATCAAATGTCTGCTTGTGAGCGGCACCCATCGTGCCCACCACCCGGTAAATGGGGAGGTTCATTTTGCGCCCTTGCAACCACTCCTGCAATTCGGTTTTCGGGTCCTTGCCGATGGCCTGCATCTGCGGGTTGATTTCCACATCCTTGAACAGGCGCCGTACCAGCTGGTCGGCCTTGTCGAAGCCGGCATCCAGGTAGACAGCACCTATTACCGCCTCCAGCGCATCCGCCAGAATGGACGGCCGCTTCTGCCCGCCCGAGCGGGCTTCGCCCTCACCGAGCCGCACCATATCGGGCAAGCCCAGCGTCAAAGCCAGTTTGTGCAGGGTATCCTGCTTGACAAGGTTGGCGCGCACGCGAGACAGGTCGCCTTCGGGCAACTCGCTCAATYGCTCGTACAGCAGACCGGCCACTGCGAGGTTCAATACAGAGTCGCCCAGAAACTCGATCCGCTCATTGTGGTCAGCGGAAAAGCTGCGATGCGTGAGTGCCTGCGCCAGCAGTTTGGGATTGGAAAACTCGTGCTGCAGGCGTTTTTGCAGTGCCAGCAGGTCTGGGCTTGAGGTGGCGCTGGCTCTCACTTATTTGGATCGGCCGTTGTACTTCAGCAGCAGGTAAGCTGGACCTGCCATGTGGATTTCACGGGTATAGGCGAAAGCCACCACGATGTTGTCGCCCTCTTTCGTGACCTCAAGATCCCTGCCGGCAATCGATTTGATGTCGTCAATCGCCGCGGCTTTGTCAAAAATGGACTTCACTTCAGCCACCGTATTGCCTTCCTTGGCCTTGTTGGCAGCTTTGTTGATGGCCTGAAATTCGATCAGGGTTGGCAGAACCTGGGCCGCCAGGATACCGCCACAACCAATCACGCCACCGACAAACAAAATGCCAATGAAGGAAATGCCGCGTTGCTGATGTTTCATTTTTTCTCCTGCTCTGGCCGGGTAGCCCTGTAGGTGACCGCTTGACCACCCCCGGGCGCCTACCCCATGCCGCAATTACTGAAAAGAACCAATGCGTTTGAGGTTGCCAAAGTTCATCCAGACAAAAAAGGCCTTGCCCACGATGTTTTTCTCGGGCACAAAGCCCCAATAGCGGGAATCCAGCGAATTATCGCGGTTGTCGCCCATCATGAAGTAGTGCCCTTCCGGCACCTTGCAAACCACGCCCTCGCTACTGTAACGRCAATTTTGCTTGAACGGAAAGTCCTCGGCACCGGCAACGAAGGCCGGTCGGTCGTCGTCATTGAGCAGGCGGTATGTCCGTCCACCATTGGTTTCCTGATACTGCTTGGCATAGCGCAGCGCATCCTCATCGAAAAAATCGGCCAACGGCATCTTGGACACAGGTTTGCCGTTGATGGTGAGTTTCTTGTTGAGGTAAGCCACCTCGTCACCGGGCACACCCACGACCCGCTTGATGTAGTCCAGGCTGGGCTTGGGAGGGTAGCGGAACACCATGACATCACCGCGCTGCGGGCTGTGGTTGTCAAACACCTTGGTGTTGATCACGGGCAGGCGCACGCCGTAGTGGAATTTGTTGACCAGAATCAGGTCATTGATGAGCAGGGTCGGGATCATGGAGCCCGACGGAATCTTGAACGGCTCAAACAGAAAAGAACGCAGCAGGAAGACCACCACAATCACCGGGAACAGGCCGGCGGTCCAGTCCAGCCACCAAGGCTGCATGATGAGCCTGGTTCTGGCTTCGCTGATATTGCTGTCAACCTGGTTGATGCCCATTTTGGCCAGTTCGGCCTGGCGTTTGGCGGCGGTCTGTTCAAGCACGGCAACCGCTTTGTGCCGCTGCGGCAGAAAATAAAACCGCTCAGCGAGCCAGTAAATGCCGGTGACCACGGTCGCCAGGAAAAGCAGCAGCGAGAAGTTGCCCTCCACTGCGCCCAGATACCAGGCAGCCCCGTAGCCGACAAACGCCGCCAGCACCAGGGCGGTGATGGAACTCATGGTGTTGCGCATTATTCTTCTACCTGCAATATGGCGAGGAAAGCCTCTTGGGGCACCTCCACCGAACCGATTTGTTTCATGCGCTTTTTACCCGCTTTTTGTTTTTCGAGAAGCTTGCGTTTGCGTGAAATATCTCCGCCGTAACACTTGGCAATCACGTTTTTCCGCAGCGCCTTGATTGTCTCACGCGCAATAATATTGGCGCCGATGGCCGCCTGGATGGCGACGTCGAATTGCTGACGCGAAATGATTTCGCGCATTTTGGCCACCACCGCCCGGCCCCGGTAGGCGGACTGGCTGCGGTGAACGATGATGGACAACGCATCCACCTTCTCGCCGTTGAGCAGAATGTCCACCTTCACCACGTCGGAAGCCCGGAACTCCTTGAATTCGTAGTCCATCGACGCGTAGCCGCGCGAAACCGATTTGAGCTTGTCAAAGAAATCGAGCACGATCTCGCCCAGCGGCATCTCATAGGTCAGCATGACCTGTTTGCCGTGGTAGGCCATGTTCAGCTGCACCCCGCGCTTGAGGTTGGCCAGCGTCATGACGGCGCCGACATAGTCCTGCGGCATGTACAGGTGCACGGTCACGATGGGCTCGCGAATCTCCGTGACCCTGCCGGCATCGGGGATTTTGGAGGGATTTTCAACCTTGATGATCTCGCCATCGGCCTTGAGCACCTCATACACCACGCTGGGCGCCGTCGTGATCAGGTCCTGGTCGAACTCCCGCTCCAGCCGCTCCTGGACAATCTCCATGTGGAGCAGGCCGAGGAAGCCGCAGCGAAAACCAAAGCCGAGGGCCTGGCTGACTTCCGGCTCGTAATGCAGCGAGGCGTCGTTGAGCTTGAGTTTTTCCAGCGCATCGCGCAGGGAGTCGTACTCGCTGGCCTCGGTCGGGTAGAGCCCGGCAAACACCTGGGGCTGGATTTCCTTGAAGCCGGGCAACGCTTCCGTCGCCGTGAAAGCCGCGCCACCCGTGCCGGGTTTGATCAGGGTCACGGTGTCGCCCACGCGCGCCGCCTGCAGCTCCTTGATACCCGCAATCACAAAGCCCACCTCACCGGCCTCCAGCGACTGGCGCGGCTCGGTGTGCGGCGTGAAGACGCCCAGTTGCTCTGCGTTGTACATGGCTTCGCTGGCCATGAGCTTGATGCGGTCGCCTTTGGCCAGGCGCCCGTCCACCACACGCACCAGCATGACGACACCCACGTACGCGTCGTACCAGCTGTCGATGATCATGGCGCGCAAGGCACCGTCCGGATTGCCCTGTGGCGGCGGCACCCTGGCGATCACGGCTTCCAGAATTTCGTCTATGCCCATGCCGGTCTTGGCGCTGCAGGGGATGGCATCGGTTGCATCAATGCCGATCACGTCCTCGATTTCCTGTTTGGCATTCTCGGGATCGGCCTGCGGCAAATCCATCTTGTTCAAGACGGGCACCACCTCCACACCGAGATCCAGCGCGGTATAGCAATTAGCGACGGTCTGCGCTTCCACACCCTGGCTGGCATCCACCACCAGCAACGCGCCTTCGCAAGCAGACAGCGAGCGACTCACTTCATACGAGAAGTCAACGTGGCCTGGCGTGTCGATCAGATTGAGGTTGTAGACCTGGCCATCGCGTGCCTTGTATTTGAGCGCAGCGGTCTGCGCCTTGATGGTTATCCCACGCTCCTTCTCGAGATCCATTGAATCGAGAACCTGCGCACTCATCTCGCGATCCTGCAAGCCACCACAGCGCTGGATGATGCGATCTGCAAGCGTGGATTTGCCGTGATCAATGTGCGCAATGATCGAAAAATTTCTGATGTGATTCATCAACGAGAACACCTAAGTGCTTGAAAGTATTGCGAAGAGATTGCACGTCATTCGCGATGGACCATAAAAAAGGGCGCGTCGAGTAGTGACGCGCCCTGAACCAACAATCTATGGCAACTGCGATAGTTGGAACTTCATTGTAGGCAAAAAGCCAGCAGCGAACAGTCCCAAAATCTCCATATTTTTGTCGTTGCAGGCTAGCAACAGGAAACTTATACACAACTTATTCACAATTTTATACTGCTTGGCTCTGGACAACTTGTGGGCGATCTGTGGATCAGTATTGAATGGATGGAATTGATGATGAAAGCCACAGGAATCCCGGCTGTCGAGAAGCTCGATATATCAAAAAGGCACCGTARCTCTACGGCATTCTACTCAAACTCATCATTGGATCGTTTAATTTTGTGAGTGAGTACTAACAAATTTAAAGATGGTCTACCCAAAATATATTTTTTGAAGACGCCAAAAAACAGTATCTGGCGTGGAAAAACCCCCAACCCTGGCGGGGTATGGGGGTCTTTCATGCCTTTAGCGGGAGGGGCAACAGCGTAGCGAGGCCCTTGCCGCGAGGCAAACTCAAACCATCAACGCGCCGGCCGGATCAACACAAACTGCGCCAGTTCTCCCCGGCGAAACAGCACATTGACCGGCTTGCTCTTGTCAATTTTTGCGAGCGCAGTCTCGAACTCCTTGACGTTTGCGATTTCGGAGTTGGCAATGGCGACGATCACATCACCTTCGCGAAGTCCTGCACGGGCTGCTCCACCCTCGGCGCTGTCTACCCGGACCCCGCCCTTGATCTTGAGTTCCTTTTTCTGTGCATCCGGCAGGTCGCTCACCACCAGGCCCAAAGCCTGTGCAGGGCCGGCGACCGGCGGTTTGGATTCCGGTGACGAGGCCTTGCGAAGGGGCTTCTCTGCTTCCACCTCCGCGATGACCACCGGCAAATCCTTGGTGGCACCCCGCCTGAAGACGGTCACCACCGCCTTGGTGCCGGGCTTCACATTGCCGACCATGCGCGGAAGATCACTGGATTTTTCGATCTGCTTGCCGTCGAACTTGATGATGATGTCGCCGGCTTCCACGCCTGCCTTTTCTGCAGGTGCACCAGCCTCCACGCCTCTGACCAGCGCCCCGCGGGGACTRCCCAGACCGATGGACTCGGCCACTTCCTTGCTGACCTGGTCGATCTGCACCCCGATGCGTCCACGCGTTACCCGGCCGCTGCTGCGCAGCTGGTCTGAAACACGCGTGGCCTCGTCAATCGGGATGGAAAACGAAATGCCCTGAAAGCCGCCAGAACGTGAATAGATCTGGCTATTGATGCCCACGACTTCCCCGCGCATGTTGATCAGGGGCCCACCCGAGTTGCCGGGGTTGATGGCCACATCGGTCTGAATGAACGGCAGATAGTCACCGGTATCGCGCTGCTTGGCGCTCACAATACCCGCTGTCACGGTATTTTCAAGGCCGAATGGTGAGCCGATGGCCATCACCCATTCGCCCACCTTCAGACGGTTGATGTCGCCAATTTTCACGGCCGGCAGCCCGCTTGCCTCGATCTTGACCACCGCCACATCGCTGCGCTTGTCCGCGCCGATGATTCTGGCCTTGAATTCGCGCTTGTCGGTCAGCGTGACGATCACTTCATCGGCGCCTTCCACCACATGGGCATTGGTCATGACAAAACCGTCCCCCGTGAGGATGAAGCCGGAACCCACACCACGCGGCTGCTCTTCGTCGGGCTGGGGCTGGCCGCGATCGGGACGCGGCGTGCGCGGCAGATTGGGCGGCACGGGAATCCCGAACCGCCGGAAAAATTCCAGCATTTGCTCATCTACGCTTCCGGCGCCCGAAGCCTTGACTTTTTCTATCGTGCGGATGTTCACCACCGAGGGCCCAACTTGGTCAACCAGATCGGTGAAGTCGGGCAGCGTGCGGACCTGCGCCCATGCAGGAGCGGCAGGCAACACCACTGTGGCGGTCACCACGCCCAGCAGACCTGCAAGCAGACAGGAGCGCAGGGGTTTCCAGTTCAATTCAAGCATCATCGGCCTCGTCGTAAATGTTGGTAATCAGGCATGCAAAACTTGTGGGAAGGAAATAGGGACACCAATGAAAAAGACAAGACGGACAACATGCGGCGCCTGCGCCCTGTGGGAAGAATTTTCCAGCAACAACGCTCCCTCACAGGCACTGTCTACTTTTTTCGCTCCAGTCCATTGGCAAACTGGCGCAGGGTTGCCATGGGAACTTCACCCATGATGGTTATCCAGTAAGCGTCCAGTTGCCGGGTCAGCGTCTGGGTGGCCCCCAGTGACAGGCTGGATTCCTTCTCATGGCGTTGCCGGTCATAGGGTTCCACAAAGATGGAGACGGAGGCAAGCCCGTCGGAGAAAATCCATTGCAGAGGCTCGGCACCTGGCGCGGCGCTCGCCGCGGGGCGCTTGTAGCAGCTCATGGGTTTAAACCCGGCAACAGGCGCTTTGAGCACCCAGCCTTCGGCGCTGGCCGTGGTTTTCACCATCACAGGCTTCTCAACGCGATAGCCGTCCACCTTGCCCATCATCTGGATAAGCTGGTCCATTTTGACCGGCGCATCGAGTTGCAGCTCCGAAAACGCGGCCTGCTCGAGCACCTTGCCATCAGCGTCCAGGGTCTGCAACTTCACCACCAGGCCCTTTTTTTGCTCGGTCCAGATACGGTAGCCAAAACGCATGCTGTCCTTGGGAATCAGCATCACGACGTCCGCTTCGACGCCGGCCACCCGCTCTACGCCGTCATGCCGCATCTTGTAGAAATCGGCAATGCGGCTGTCGGTTGACTGGAGCAACTCGGGAAACATGCCCAGCGATTCCCGTTTTTCGCTGCGCACCACCTTGTGGTCGGGCATGAATGTAACGACCTGATCGTTGTGCCGGAAGATAGAGCGCGGCGCCCCGGTCAGGGTTTCAACCCTTTCCACCTGCTGGTTGCCTTCGCAGACATGCCAGACTTTTGCGCTTGACATGGCGCCACCCGACGAAACAACAAAGGTCCCAATATAGGAGCGTTTTTTGGAAGCCTCGTGCATGCGCATCAACCAGTCATTGACGCTTCTGGACTCCGCCGCCGTGGCAGGCGTGGACGCCGTGGCCGGCGAAGGCACCTGGGCCGCTACATAATTAATAGCAGCGAGTGGCCAAACAAAAAAGGCCACAAGGCGATAAGTCTTGAAATTCATGGTTGTTTTGAAGGCTCTGCCGCAGCAAAAGCTCATTCAACGCCCTGCATTCTGAGGCGTTTCAAAGGTGGCGTTTCGCAAAAACCCCGACGGCACCTGCAAGGCGGATGCACCACCCAACTGCTTGTGTGCGGTCAGCAGCTCCTCCAGCCGGGCATCGCGCACTATCGGACCCTGCGGTGAAGCCACCAGCACCTGCTGAGCCGGGCCTTGGGCAAGCTGCGGTGCAGCATCAGGCATCAGCAGGCCCGAGGCGTTCCACGCGATGGCGGAAATGGCTGCCAGGGAAGCAAAGCCGGCCACCCACTTCCAGGGCAGCATGCTGTCATTGGATGCCGCGCCGCGGTGGTGGACCACGTTCGCACCAGCTTTTCCCTTGGCTTGCGCCGCTGGATCAAGTGCAACAGGCTGGTGGCGCGCCCGAAGCAACGGCTCTTGTGGCTCTTGCGAAAGGCGCTGGTTCAACCGACCCAGAAAGGCCAGGTCCGCCACGGGCGCCACGGGCGCAGGGGATCGCAACACCTCGCCAATCAAATGGTAAGCGGCCCAGCTGGAAAACGCAGATTCGTCGTGCTGGCAGGCCTGCAGTGCGGCGGCAAAGTCCTCACCGCCCAGCTGGCCATCGGCCAAGGCAGACATGAGTTCACTGGTTTGCATAGACGGTTTCATGATGTTCATGGGCAGTGGGCCTGCCGGTTTATTAAAAGGCTTTACAGGCTGAAAGACAGGGCGTTATTCATTCATTGGCTCAATAGTGATTCAACAAGGCTCTTGACATGGATACCAGCCAACAACTACCAGCATCACCAGCGCTTGCCTGACTGGTTTTCCAGCAAGGGCTTGACTTTCCCAGAGATCGCTTCACGCGCCCTGAAAATACGGGACCGCACTGTGCCAATGGGGCAATTCATGGCCTCCGAGATTTCTTCATAGCTCAACCCTTCGATTTCGCGCAAGGTGATGGCCTGACGAAGCTCTTCCGGCAAGGCCTCCATAGCCGCGTTGACCATTTCCGCAATTTCCTTGCTTGCCAACACGGCATCCGGCGTTTCCGAGCTAGTTAGTTCGTTTTCCAGCGGGGAAGTTTCATCGTCCTCTCCGGATTTAAAGGAATTTTCGGAAACGGTGGGATCCCGCTTGAGATCCATCAGGGCTTTTTTGGCGGTGTTGACCGCGATCCGGTAGAGCCAGGTGTAGAACTGGGCTTCGCCCCTGAACTGCGCCAAGGCCCGGTAAGCCCTGATAAACGTCTCCTGGGCGATGTCTTCCACCAGATCCACATCGCGCACCATGCGCCCTATGAGGCGCTGAATGCGGCGCTGGTACTTGATCACCAGCAGCTCAAAGGCCTTTTGGTCCCCGGCCACGGCGCGCTCGACCAGCATGGCGTCGCTGTCAGCCGCTTTTTCGGATTGCCGGGGTGTCAGGTCCTCAGTCATGGCTTTATCCGTGTGGCATCAACAGGAAACTCATGGCCCGATACTGCCACAGCCGGCAGCGGCTCTGCAGGCATCCCGTCCAATGAGCGGGAAGAGCCTGCCGGCTTGTGCGGGGAATATACCGCCCGGCGCAGGTCCAGCCAGCGCTCTGGCAACACCCTTCGCTCCGCCCAAAGCCAGAGTCCGGCACGCGCCGGATTCTGAAGCCGGAGCAGTAGCATGTGCTGGAAATCAGCAATCACCGAGAGTTCGTACCCGGCAACGCCCGCCTGGTAAGCCTGGCTTTCCCAGTGCCACACCTCGCCGTCCCATGCCAGCCGGCCAGAGGGTACTTTTTTCCAGCCAACCCATGCCAGGGCGCCCGCACCGCATACCGCTGCAACGACCAGTGCCATCCGCCAACCAGATTGACGGACAAGGTGAAACCAAAATAAAACCAGCAACACACCCGCCAGCCACAGACCCAGCAATAGCCAGCCCTGAAAACGCGAACGCCCCAGCGGATAGACAACCGGCGGGGCGTTGTGGGTGATCAAGACAGTCAGTGCGGTGCTTGGGCGCGTGCTTGAAAAGGTGGAAACAGGGCGACGTCAGGCGCGCTTGAAAACCAGCGTACCGTTGGTGCCGCCGAATCCAAAATTGTTTTTCACCGCAATTTCAATGTTGGCGTCGCGCGCCACGTTGGCGCAGTAGTCCAGGTCGCACTCGGGATCCTGGTTGAAAATGTTGATGGTGGGGGGGATCTTCTGGTGATGCAATGCCAGCACGGTGAACACCGACTCAATGCCACCGGCGCCGCCCAGCAGATGGCCTGTCATCGATTTGGTCGAACTGACCACCATGTTCTTCGCATGGCTGCCAAATGCCGCCTTGATGGCGTTGGTCTCGTTCAGGTCGCCCAGCGGCGTGGAAGTTCCATGCGCGTTGAGGTACTGAACCTGATCGGCGTTGACGCCTGCATTCTTCAATGCCATGGTCATGGAACGGCACGGCCCGTTGATGTCGGGTGCGGTCATGTGATAGGCGTCAGCGCTCATGCCGAAACCGATGACTTCAGCATAAATCTTTGCGCCGCGCGCCTTCGCATGCTCGTACTCCTCGAGCACCAGAACACCACTGCCCTCGCCCAGTACAAAGCCGTCGCGGTCCTTGTCCCAGGGACGTGAAGCGGTCTTGGGGTCCTCATTGCGGGTTGACAGCGCGCGGGCTGCGGCAAAGCCGCCCACACCCAAAGGCGACACCGTCGCTTCAGCACCGCCGGCAATCATGACGTCGCAGTCGCCGTATTCGATCATGCGGGCTGACAGGCCAATGGCATGAAGGCCGGTGGTGCATGCCGTGACAACCGCGATGTTGGGCCCCTTGAAGCCAAACTTGATCGACACATGGCCGGAAATCATGTTGATGATCGACGCCGGCACAAAAAACGGGGAAACGCGACGTGGGCCGCGATTCACCAGCTCGGCATGCGTCTGCTCGATCATCGGCAAACCGCCGATGCCCGAGCCGATGTTGCAACCAATGCGGGTAGCCAGCTCGTCGCCGAGCGCATCGCCGGTAGGCAAGCCACTGTCAGCGACCGCCTGGAACGCCGCAGCCAGGCCCAGGTGAATGAAGCGGTCCATGTGCCGGGCTTCCTTCTCGGGGATGTAATCCTCGATCTTGAAGCCCTTCACCTCACCCGCGAACTTGCAGGCAAAGTTGCTTGCATCAAATTGCGTGATCAGGTCAATGCCGGGAGTTCCGGCAAGCAAATTGGCCCACGAATCAGCGACGGTATTACCTACCGGGCTGACGCAACCCAAACCTGTCACAACGACACGACGACGGCTCATTCAGTAATCCTGAAAAAAACCCGAAAAGACCCTGAACGGCCTTTCAGGTTGAATGACGGCAAAGGCAAAGGTCTGGAACCTTGGGCCTCAAGCCTTTTGATGGGTGTTGGCGTAGTCAATCGCATTCTGGACGGTGGTGATTTTCTCGGCATCTTCGTCGGGAATCTCAATGCCAAACTCGTCTTCCAGAGCCATAACCAGTTCTACGGTGTCAAGCGAGTCAGCGCCGAGATCGGCCACAAAGGCTTTTTCACTGGTGACTTGACCTTCTTCAACGCCAAGTTGCTCGGCAATGATTTTCTTAACACGTGCTTCGATATCGCTCATAGTTCCCTCTGAGGGTTGTAAATTAATCCGTGATTTTACCGCGTTAGGGTCGTTTCCCTAAGCATCAGGCCGGACGGATAAAAACCGGCCCCGATTTGATGTGTTTTACCACCGTCAACCCATGCGCCTCATGAGGCAGACTGAGCGGCTACATATACATGCCGCCGTTGACATGAATTTCCTGCCCTGTGATGTAGGCCGCTTGCGGACTGGCCAAAAAAGCCACAGCATGCGCAATATCCTGCGGCTTGCCGAGATGGCCCAGCGGAATTTGCCCCAGCAGCGCTTTTTGCTGCTCTTCAGGCAGGCTTGCTGTCATGTCGGTCTCGATAAAGCCCGGCGCCACGCAGTTGACCGTGATGTTGCGCGAGCCCAGTTCGCGCGCCAATGCACGTGTCATGCCTGCCACACCCGCCTTGGCGGCGGCGTAATTGGACTGCCCCGCGTTGCCTGATGCACCCACCACCGACGTAATGCTGATGATGCGGCCATAACGCTGCTTCATCATGATGCGCATCACGGCGCGGCTCATGCGAAACACCGCCTTGAGATTGGTGTCGAGCACCGCATCCCAGTCGTCGTCCTTCAGGCGCATGGCCAGCATGTCACGCGTGATTCCGGCATTGTTGACCAGCACCTGCAAGCCGCCGTGTTCCCGGACGATGCTGTCTATCAACGCCTCGGCCGCCGCAGCATCATTCACATTCAGGTTCTTGCCGGCACAGCCGGGGAAAGCGGCAAGGACCTGGCTGATTTTGGCCGCACCTTCGTCACTGGTGGCCGTACCGATGACCTTCAGGCCCTTCTGGGCCAGCTCCAGCGCAATGGCGGCGCCTATGCCGCGCGACGCACCGGTGACCAGCGCAACCTGTCCTTCAAACTTGACTTCATTCATGCCAGCATCTCCTTCACGTCTGCCATTGAGGCCGGGTCAAACAGGGGCACGCCCGTCAATTCCGGGTCTATTCTTTTGACCATGCCGGCCAGCACCTTGCCCGGCCCGCACTCGACAACCGTCGTCAACCCGCGCGCCTTGATGGCCTGGACACACTCGACCCAACGCACCGGCCCGAAAGCCTGCTCATAAAGCGCCGCGCGAATGCGATCGACATCCGTCTCTACCGCCACGTCGATATTGTTGATGACGGGAATCTGCGGGGCCGCGAAATCGATGGCAGCGAGTTTTTCCCTGAGTTTCTCGGCGGCCGGTTTCATCAGGCTCGAATGAAACGGCGCCGACACTGGCAGGGGCAAGGCCCGCTTCGCGCCGTTGGCTTTCAGCACCTCGCACGCCTTGTCCACCGCAGCCTTGCTGCCCGCAATGACGGTTTGCAGGGGGTCGTTGAAATTGACGGCTTCCACCACCTCGTCGGTATTGAGCCCGAAGGTGCGGACCGCCTCGGCACAGCCTTCAATGACCCTGGCTGCGTCCATGCCCAGAATGGCCGCCATTGCACCCACACCCACGGGCACGGCGTCCTGCATGGCCTGAGCGCGAAAGCGCACCAGCGGCGCGGCCTGCGCCAGGGACAGCACCCCCGCAGCCACCAGCGCAGAATATTCGCCCAGCGAATGGCCAGCCACGGCGGCCGGCGCCGTGCCGGTTTCCGCCATCCACGCCCGGTAGGCGGCCACACCCGCCACCAGCATCACCGGCTGGGTGTTGGTCGTCAGGGCCAGGGCCTCTTTGGGGCCGTCCTTGATCAGCTGGCCGATATCCTGATCCAGGGCATCCGATGCTTCGATGAGTGTTTGCCGGACGACAGCATGGTCGCCCCAGGCGTCCAACATGCCCACCGACTGCGAACCCTGACCGGGAAAAACAATAGCGAACGATTTCAAATAATTACTCCAGTTATCAAGCGGCGAACCCTGTCAGCGCCCGCCATTCTATGAAACCCATCAGGACGGCAACCGGTCGCGCACGCCCCACCCCACCCGCCGCCATGCGGCCCGCGATTTTCGAAGCGGAAACGGCCGTCCGGTGAACGCTGCCGCGGTGGCAGGCTTGCGACCGGCAGGGCTTTCAGGGGAGCGCCTGACAACACCGCCTGCTGCGGTGCCACCGCATAGCTGACGGCAGGCAGGCGGTTGAAGATTTTCCAGCCGGTCAGGACGAAGGCCGCCACCAGCAGCAGGATTGCAATGGCATCCACACGGCCTGACGGTCTGAGACTCAAGTGGCCACCTGTCTGTCAGAAGCTGGCCGGGAAATACAGACAGCCATCTCAATAGTTGAGAAGCACTGCACCCCAGGTAAAGCCGCCGCCCACGCCTTCGAGCATGAGGGTGTCACCTTTTTTCACCTTGCCGCTGCGCACGGACGCATCCAGTGCCAGCGGGATGGATGCAGCCGAGGTGTTGCCATGCTCGTCTACCGTGACGATCAGCTTTTCCAGGGGCACCTTCAGCTTCTTCGCAGTGCTATGCATGATGCGGATGTTGGCCTGATGCGGAATCAGCCAGTCGATGTCCGTATCCAGCAAATTGGCCTTGGCCAGCGCGGCCCGGGCCGCACTTTCAAGTACACCCACGGCCAGTTTGAACACAGCCTGCCCGTCCATTTTGAGGAAGGGATCGCCCAGCACCTTGCCGCCCGACACATTGCCCGGCACGCACAGGATGCCGACATGCTTGCCGTCAGCATGCAGATCGCTGGCGAGGATACCCGGCGTCTCCGACGCTTCCAGCACCACGGCGCCAGCACCATCGCCAAACAGCACGCAGGTGGTCCTGTCGGAAAAATCCAGAATGCGCGAGAACACTTCCGCGCCAATCACCAGCGCCTTGGTGGCCGAGCCGGTTTTGATCAACGCATCGGCCACGGTCAACGCATAAACAAATCCACTGCAAACCGCCTGGACATCAAAGGCCGGGCAACCGGCAATGCCGAGTTTGTTCTGCACAATGCATGCGGCAGAGGGAAACACCATGTCTGGCGTCGACGTTGCAACGATGATCAGGTCGATGTCGGACGCCTGACGGCCTGCAGCCTCGAGCGCGTGCCGGGCAGCTTTCACGGCGAGGTCGCTGCTGGACACATCGGGTGCGGCGAAATGGCGCGCCCGGATACCGGTGCGCTCCACAATCCATTCGTCGGAAGTTTCAACGCCCTTGGTGGCCAGCTCGGCGGCCAGCTCGGCATTGGTCAGTCGGCGCGGTGGCAAATAACTACCGGTGCCAGTGATGCGTGAATAACGGGTCATTGATTAGTGTGCCGCTGTTGGGACTGCTGGGTCAACTGCCATCGAAGAAACCGCAGGCACGCCATTGTTGGCCGGTGCCGGCTGCCCCGCCACCAACAAGGGGGCGGCATGGGCGATGCGTTCGCGAACTCTCTCCAGCAAATTGTTACGAGCCGCATCATAAGCCCGATTCAGCGCCCTCTCAAAAGCAAAGGCATCTGCGGATCCATGGCTTTTGAAAACCAGGCCTTGCAGGCCCAGCAATGCGGCGCCGTTGTAACGCCTGTGGTCTACCCGGTTTTTAAATGCAGTTAGCACAGGATAGGCCACAATTGCCGCGCATTTCGTCAAAATATTGCGTGAAAACTCAGCCTTGATGAAGCCACCGATCATGCTCGCCAGCCCCTCGCTGGCTTTCAGTGCCACATTGCCGACAAAGCCATCGCACACCACGATATCGGTTGTGCCCTTGAAAATATCGTTGCCTTCAACATTTCCGTAAAAATTGAGATCACCGGAAATAGAGGCAGATCGCAGCAATTCACCGGCCTTTTTAATGGTTTCACTGCCTTTTATCGCCTCTTCACCGATATTGAGCAGTCCAACGCTAGGCGCGGGTTTACCGGAAATGGCAGCCACCAGGGCTGAACCCATGACCGCAAACTGCAGCAAATGGTCGGCCGTGCAATCCACGTTGGCGCCGAGGTCCAGCACGGTGGTGGCGCCGCCAGCGGCATTGGGCAGCTGTGTCGCAATCGCGGGCCGGTCGATGCCCTCCATGGTTTTCAGCACGTAGCGGGCAATGGCCATCAGTGCGCCGGTGTTGCCGGCCGAAACAGCGGCCTGGGCGACACCGTCCTTGACCTGGTTCATGGCCACCCGCATGGACGAGTTCTTTTTTCGCCGCAATGCGATTTCGATTGGATCGTCCATGGTGACGATCTCGCTGGCGGCAACGATTTGACAGCGGGGATGCGATTGCAGCAGGGCGTATTGCGGGTGCGCCGCCAGAACGTCTGGCTGACCCACCAGCACCACCGAGGCTTCCGGGTGGCCGCTCAAAAAGGCCAGGCTGGCGGGAACGGTCACGTCCGGGCCAACATCCCCACCCATGGCATCGACAGCGATCCTGATCATGAAAAGACCGGCGCAGTCAAAATTGAATTATGGACAAAAGAAAGGCCCGCAGTATCAGTGCGGGCCAGTACATCAAGCGCGAAATTACGCTTCGGATTTGGTTTTCAGCACCTTGCGGCCACGGTAAAAACCGGTCGGGCTGATGTGGTGGCGCAGGTGGGTTTCGCCCGTGGTGGATTCCACAGCGATGCCTGGCACGGTGAGTGCGTTGTGCGAGCGGTGCATGCCGCGCTTGGAAGGTGACTTTTTGTTCTGCTGGACGGCCATGATCCGCTCCTGAGGGGGTATAGGGTTGGTAAATTACGCGCCAGATTTTTGAATTCAGGTAGCTGGGCCTGTATGTTGGTCTACAGGGCCGCATCACTACATTGGCACGCGAAGCCTTTGATTATAGCGCGATACCGGCAATTTTGGCCATCACCCCGCCCGGCAATTCCGTGGCGGCGCATCATTCCAGTGAATTCCCGCTGCTGCAAACGCGAAATCTAATACAAATTTATTACTTTTTCTTGAGCTGCGCCAGCACAGCGAAAGGATTGGGCTTCTGGCCAGATTCGTCGGCGACGTCAGCCTCACCAGCCTGCAGCTTGGGAGCCACCGGGCATTCGCCATGCATGGGCACCAGTGGCAACGCCATCAACAACTCGTCTTCAAGCACCGCCAGCAAATCGAATTGCGGCTCCATCACCAGCAGGTCTTCTTCGGACTGATCGTCCTCGGCCATCGCAATGTCTTCGTTGGCAACAAAACGGTACCACTGATCCACCTGGACAGGGGTGACCACCGCCCCCATGCAACGCTGGCAGGTCAGCGGCACATCCGCTTGCGCTTGCAGGTGCAGCCAGACCTCGTCATCAGCCCCCGGGCGTGGCCGCAGCTCCGCCCGAGCCTCCCACTTTATAACTGACTCAGGCTCCAGCCCTTGTGTTTCCTCCACAAGGCGCTTCATATTTTGTAGCAAAGTGGTTTCGACAAGCGGCACACCATCCTGGGCGAAAGCTTGCATGTTGAGCCGGTGGGCTTGAAGAGATCTGGACATGGGTGCAGTGTAAGAGAATCGGAGCATGAACTCTGCCTCCAACCCGGTCGCCGCATCAACGGCAGCCACGGCCCTTGCGCCCACAAGCCGCCCACTGGTGCTGGGCTCGACCTCGCCCTATCGCCGCGAACTGCTGCAGCGCCTGCACCTCCCGTTTGAGGTGGCAACTCCCGACGTTGATGAGACACCGCTGCCCGGCGAAACGCCCCGCCTGCTGGCTGAACGTCTGGCACTCGCCAAGGCACGCGCGGTGRCTCGCAATTTTCCCCATGCGGTGGTGATCGGTTCCGACCAGGTGGCCGACCTGAACGGCCTGCCGCTGGGCAAACCAGGCACCCACGAACGGGCGGTTGCACAACTGCGTCAGATGCGAGGGCAAACCGTGGTGTTTCAAACGGCGGTGGCCGTGGTGTGCCTGGAAAGCGGGTTCGAGCAAAGCAGCCTGGCGGCCGTGCGGGTGACATTTCGGGACCTGAGCGATGCGGAGATTGAAAACTATCTGCGCGCCGAGCAGCCTTATGACTGTGCCGGCAGCGCAAAAAGCGAAGGGCTGGGCATCGCGCTGCTCGAATCGATTGACAACGACGACCCGACCGCACTGGTCGGCCTGCCGCTGATACGTACCTGCAAAATGATCCAGGCGGCCGGTGTGGCCCTGCTCACCGGCAGCGGGGCACAGCGATGAGCGGCGCCATGAAAGGTCGGCTTTACCTGGTGCCCGCGCCGCTTGATTTCGGCTGCGACACCCAGGCTCCGCTTCAGGACGTGATGCCCTCGGGCACGCTGCAGGTCGCAGCCCGGCTGTCCTGCTGGATTTGCGAGAACGCCAAAAGCACCCGCGCTTACCTGAAGCGCATCAACGAACAGCACCCCCTGGCGCACCCGCTGCAGTCGCTACAAATTCAGGAGCTGCCGCGTGAGGTCCACAAGAAGGGTGATCACACCGGCAACTTTGATGCGCGGCCGCTGCTCATGGCCGCGATGGAGGGCCACGACATGGGCCTGGTCAGTGAAGCCGGCATGCCGGCGATCGCCGACCCGGGCTCATCAGTGGTGCGCGCAGCGCATGACCTCGGGCTGCAGGTGGTGCCGCTGACAGGCCCCATGTCGCTGATGCTGGCGCTGGCGGCGAGCGGCCTCAATGGCCAGAACTTTGCGTTTGTCGGGTATTTGCCGCAGGACGGCGGCGAGCGGACCCAGCGCATCCGCGAACTGGAGTCGCTGGCCCTGAAAACCGGCCAGACCCAGCTTTTTATTGAAACGCCCTACCGCAATGCGGCCCTGCTGCAGGCGCTGCTGCAGACGCTGCAGGGCAATACGCGGCTGGCACTGAGCTGCGGCCTGACGCTGGACAAGGCCTCGTCGCGCAGCATGCAGGCCAGCGGCTGGAAACGCGACAAACCAGTCCTGCCGCTGGATCTGCCCACGGTTTTTTGCATAGGCCGCTGAGAAACATCTGGGGCAGCCCAAAAAAAAGCCCGCAATGCGGGCTTTTTGATTTTGGGGTGCTGCTGTTTTTTGGCGCTGCGTGATCCGAAAAGGCGCCTAACGAATGGCAGGGATGACCTTGAAGGCCTTCATGGCACCTTCGCCCATGGCCGCGCCAAACTTCTTGGCCAGGCGCTCGGCCACATTCTCGCGGCGCGTGTAGTCGATGATTTCCTCGGCCTTGACCACCTCGCGCGCCACATACTCCAGGCCGCCCAGCTGGTCAGCCAAACCCAGCTCCACCGCCTGCTGGCCGCTCCAGAACAGGCCGCTGAACATCTCCGGCATTTCCTTGAGGCGCTTGCCGCGGCCGGCTTTCACCACCGTGATGAACTGCTGGTGGATCTGGTCCAGCATGGCCTGCGCATACACGCGCTGCTTGTCGCTCTGCGGGCTGAAGGGGTCCAGAAAGCCCTTGTTCTCACCGGCCGTCAACAGCCGGCGTTCCACGCCCAGCTTGTCCATCAGGCCAGTGAAACCAAAGCCGTCCATCAACACGCCGATGCTGCCGACAATGCTGGCCTTGTCGACGTAAATCTTGTCGGCCGCCACCGCGATGTAATAAGCTGCCGATGCACAGGTTTCTTCCACCACGGCATAAACCGGCTTCTTGTGCTTGATCTTGAGGCGCAGGATTTCGTCATTCATCATGCCGGCCTGCACGGGGCTACCCCCCGGTGAGTTGATCAGCAGCACCACGGCCTTGGCGCCATCGTCTTCAAACGCGGCACGCAGCGCCGCATTGACAAACTCGGCACTGGCGTCGGCGCCGGCGGCGATTTCACCCTTGATCTCCACCACGGCCGTGTGCGGCGCGGCCGCATCGGTGGCGGGGGTACCGCGGTGCAGGAGCATCCACACCAGCACGATGAAAAACGCCAGCCAGGACAGGCGCACAAAGGCTTTCCAGCGGCGGGCAGCTTTTTGCTCATTGAGCGATGCAAACGCCAGCTTCTCCAGCGTTGCGCGCTCCCAGCCGGGAGCCAGGGACGGGTCGGCCTGAAGGGCTTTTTTCGCTCCCGCTTCAGGAGCACGATCTTCCGGATAAGGACGGGACTCCGGCTGGTTCGGCCTGAAATCCGACTCCCGCAGGAGATCAGGGGAGGTGTCGTTCGGATTGTCGGGGCGGTTGGATTCGTTCATGGTCGCTAGTTTAGAGAAGTATTAGAACTGTACCGGTCTGAGGTTGTAAGCGGAATGCCAATAAACAACCCCGTCATTTTCCGAAAGCGTGATTTTGATCAACCCGCCCTGGCAGGGGCCGCCTGCACACTGACCGGTATCGGGCCGGTAAGCCGCACCATGGCTGGCGCACAGCAGCCATTGTCCGCTGTCGTCAAACACCTGGTTGGGCTGCCAGTCGAGTTCCATGGCCACATGCGTGCAGCGGTTCAGGTAAGCACGCGGCAGACCCTCGTAACGGATGGCAAAAGCCCGGCAGGTCTGGCCCGCATAGTTGATATCGAAGGGCACTGCCTCCCCGCCTTCGACCAGGTCGCTGGCATTGCACAGGGGTAACAGCTCATCCATGGGAAGCCCTTCAGTCGCTGGTACTAGCCATTACTAGCCATTGGCCAGCAGCCAGTCATGGAGATCCTGCACCGAATGGGCCACGTGGCGCGGCGCCAGGGCCGTGAAGGCATCGGGTTCGTGCGCGCCGTAGCTCACCCCCACACTGGGGCAGGCCGCATTGAGCGCCATCTGCAGATCGTGCGTGGTGTCGCCCACCATCAGCATCCGCTGAGACGTGCAGCCGAATTCCTCCATTAGCTCATGCAGCATCCGCGGGTCGGGCTTGCCGGCCGTCTCGTCGGCCGTGCGCGAGCCGTGAAACATGCCCTTGAGTTCCGCGCTCCGCAGCGCCTCATCCAGCCCGCGCCGGGATTTTCCGGTGGCCACCGCCAGCCGGAAGCCGCGCGCCTTGAGGGCATTCAGCATCGGCAACACGCCGTCAAAGAGGATCAGGTCGTCGTAGTGGGCAGCGTAATGGTGGCGGTAACGGGCGCCCAGCTCGGGGTATTTTTCAGCGGGTACATCCGGAGCCGCATAGGCCAGCGCCTGCATCAGGCCCAAGCCGATCACATAGGCGGCCGCCTGGTCGGTGGGCACGGTGCCGCCCACATCACGCACCGCGGCCTGGATGCAGCGCACGATGATGCTGGTGGAATCGAACAGCGTGCCGTCCCAGTCAAAGGCGATCAGGTCAAAATTTCGGGTGTGCATGCCCTGATTGTCGCTGGCCCCGGCACGCCCTGCAGGGCTGGGGCCATAGCGTCACGGTTCTCAGGTGCCCTGGGGCCGGAGCGACAGGAACTGCTGCAGCTCGTCGGGCAAGGGGGTTTCCAGGTGAATGGTCTTGCGTGTCTTGGGGTGGTTGAATTTCAGGCTCCAGGCATGCAGGAACATGCGCTTGAGGGGCGCGCCCCCGGCGACGGACTTCTGCAGGGACTTGTTCAGCTCAAAGTCGCCGTATTTATCATCCCCCGCAATCGGATGGCCCTCGTTGGCCAGGTGCACGCGAATCTGGTGCGTGCGGCCGGTCTTGATGGTGACTTCGAGCAGGGTAAACGGGGTGCCCGGGGCCGCGGGAAAGGCCGCAAAGGCGGACTTTACCTTGACCAGCGTGACCGAGCGCATGCCGTCGGGATGGTCATTGGGCACCACCTTGACGCGCCGTTCGCCTTCACCAGCGCCGCCGGGCAACAGGTATTTGTGCAGCGCCTTGTCGATCACGCGGTGATTGGCAGGCCAGTTGCCGCTCACCAGCGCCAGGTAAATCTTGTCGGTTTCGCGCTCGCGGAATTGCTCCTGCAGCAGTTTCAGGGCCATGCGGCGCTTGGCGATCAGCAGGATGCCGCTGGTTTCCCGGTCCAGCCGGTGCACCAGTTCCAGGAAATCCGCCTCCGGCCGGGCCATGCGCAATTGCTCAATCACCCCAAAGCTCACACCGCTGCCGCCGTGCACGGCCACGCCGGCCGGTTTGTCGATGGCCAGCAGGAAGTCATCCTCGAAAAGAACCGGAAACTCCCGCGAGGGCGCATACCCGCCGACGGTGGAGCTGGCACCGTGGCGCGCCACCTCCTCGGCCATGGCGTGGGCCTTCTGGTCAGCCCGCTCCGAGGTCCGCACCGGCGGCAGGCGGACCACGTCGCCAGCCTCGAGGCGGGTGTCGGCCTGCGCCCTGCCCTTGTTGACCCGCACCTCGCCGCTGCGAATGATGCGGTAAACATGGGTTTTGGGCACGCCCTTGAGCTGGCGGATCAGGAAGTTGTCGAGCCGCTGGCCGGCGTAGTCTTCATCGACCATGACCAGCGTCGCCTGGGGCTGCGCCGGGGCTGCCACCTCGCGAACGACGGGACGGGACGGGGTCTGGGGCCTGGGTTGGGAGGCGGCAACAAGCGCGCGGACCGGTGCTTTAACCGGTCTCCTTGCCTTGCCTGCCGCTACCCCTATAATGTGTTTCACTAGCGATATGCTGTAAGTGGTTGATTTGTCTGGAGTTTAGTCCACCCAAGTCCGGAGCCCATCAAAAGGCTTGTTAACAAGCCGCCTACAGCCCCGCTGGAAGGTCGATGCCCTGCAGGCAATTGCCCGCAAGCGACGAGTGCCAGGCACCTCGCGGCGAGCGGATTACCGTGCAGACGAGTCGGCGTTTTGCGAATACAACTACGGAATACCATGCATTCAGCCCAAGTCACGCCAATCATCGTGCACAACAGGCTGTATGCGGATCCAGCTGAGATCAAGTCCTTTAACGGGTAGCCTTCTGATGACAACATGGGTCAGTCTGATAAATATATGCCTGCGGCGCCTTGGGGCCCTGCTTTTTGGCATAAATCAGCCTCCATCCATTGTCCAGTGGGCGCAAGCCGCTACATATTTTGTGGCAAGCACCTGTTTGACCCCTGCTCACTCCATCCACGCGCCTACGCCCAGACCACTTCGCTGACTGATTTTTCAGTCGGCCAGGGTGCGGTCAAAAGCTCTCCGGCAATTCCCCACGTTCGCACTGCGTCCCTCCGGCGTCGTTAGCCCATTTTGGGCATGTGATTGATGTTCGAGACATGACATCAAAACGAAGAACGATAAGGAAAGCTACCCATGAAACGGATGCTGGTAAATGCCACACAGGCAGAAGAACGCCGTCTGGCGATTGTCGATGGACAAAAACTCCTCGACTACGAAATTGAAATTGAAGGGCGCGAACAGCGCAAGGGCAACATCTACAAGGCCGTCGTCACCCGCGTCGAGCCTTCGCTGGAAGCCTGTTTTGTCGACTACGGTGAAGACCGCCACGGCTTCCTGCCGTTCAAGGAAATCTCCAAGCAATACTTTGCGCAAGGCGTGCCGGTCAGCCAGGCACGCATCAACGATGTGATCCGCGAAGGCCAGGAGCTGCTGGTCCAGGTGGAAAAAGAAGAGCGCGGCAATAAGGGCGCAGCCCTGACCACGTTCGTGTCGCTTGCCGGCCGCTATGTGGTCCTGATGCCCAACAACCCGCGCGGCGGTGGCGTGAGCCGCCGCATCGAAGGCGACGACCGGGCCGAGCTCAAGGAAGCGATGGACCAGCTCGAGTACCCCAACGGCATGAGCATCATCGCGCGCACCGCGGGCATCGGCCGCAGCGCGCCTGAGCTGCAGTGGGACCTGAACTACCTGCTCAAGCTCTGGACGGCCATCGATGGCGCCGGCAAGGGCGGCAAGGGCGCTTTCCTGATTTACCAGGAATCCAGCCTGGTGATCCGCGCCATCCGCGACTACTTCAACAGCGACATCGGCGACATCCTGTTCGACACCGACGACGTCTACGAGCAGGCCCGCCAGTTCATGGCGCATGTGATGCCCGAGCATGAGCACCGCGTCAAGCGCTACCGCGATGACGCACCGCTGTTCTCGCGCTTCCAGATCGAGCACCAGATCGAATCGGCCTACGCCCGCACCGTACAACTGCCTTCCGGCGGCGCCATCGTGATCGACCACACCGAAGCGCTGGTCTCGGTCGACGTCAACTCGGCCCGCGCCATCAAGGGCGGCGACATTGAAGAAACCGCCACGCGCACCAACCTGGAAGCCGCCGACGAAGTCGCGCGCCAGATGCGCCTGCGCGACCTGGGTGGCCTGATCGTCATCGACTTCATCGACATGGAAGAGTCGCGCAACCGCCGCGATGTGGAAAACCGCCTGCGCGATGCGCTGCGGCAAGACCGCGCACGCGTGCAGTTCGGCACCATCAGCAAATTCGGCCTGATGGAAATGAGCCGACAACGGCTGCGGCCTGCCTTGTCGGAAGGTGCATCGATTCCCTGCCCGCGCTGCGGCGGCTCCGGCCATATCCGCGACACGGAAAGCTCGGCACTGCAGATCCTGCGCGTCATCCAGGAAGAGTCCCTGAAAGACAGCACGGCTTCGGTGCTGTGCCAGGTGCCGGTGGATGTGGCGTCTTTCCTGCTCAACGAAAAACGCTCCGAAATCGGCAAGATCGAGCTCAAGCAGCGCATCAATGTGCTGCTGGTTCCCAACAAGACACTGGAGACGCCGAACTACCGCCTGGAACGCCTCAAGCACGACGATCCGCGCCTGGACAATATCGAAGCGAGCTACAAGCTGGCCGACGAGGTGGAAGACCCGACGACGGTGACCCGCCGCAGCCAGGAAAAACACAACAAGCAGGAACCTGTGATCAAGGGCGTACTGCCCGATGCGCCTGCGCCGATTGCCCCACCCAAGCCCGAACCGGTAGCCCCTGCGGCCAAAGTGGCACCCCGCCCTGCGCCGGCAGCGCCCGCCCACGTGGCGGCCGAAAAAGGCTTCTTTGGCTGGATCAAGAGCCTGTTCGGCGGCGCCGAGGCACCGGCTGCTGCGCCTGCCATTGAAGTGAAAAAAGAAGAGCGTGGCGGCGACGCACGACGTGATGGACGTGGCGAACGCGGCGAGCGAGGTGAACGTTCAGAGCGCGGTGGCCGCGATGGCCGCCGTGGTGGTCGCAGTCGTGGTGAAGGACGTGGCGAGGCTCGCCCGGAGGGCCGCCCCGAAGGCCGTGGCGACCGTACCGAGGGCCGCGGCGGCGAACGCCGTGAACGCAGTCCCGAAGCACGCGGCGAAGGCGCACGCCAGGAGCGTCCCGCCGGCGAAGTGCGCGCTGAAGCCCGCACTGAAAATCGCGGCGAAGGCCAGCCCCGCGGCGAAAGCCGTGAAGGGCGTGAGGGTCGCGGCGAAGGTCGCGGTGACCGCAACCGCCGCGAGCGCGGCGAACGCGGGGACCGCATCCCGCGCGATGCGGTAGAGCAGGACCTCGCACTGGCCAACCAGGCCGCCATGGCTGCAGCCATGGGTGGCGATGCTGCCGTGCAAGGCCAGGACAGGCCCGCCCCGGAAGCCGGCCGTGACGGCGACCGCCAGCAGGGCGGCCGCGAAGGACGGGGCGAAGGCCGCCGTGAACGCGGCGAACGGGGTGGTGAACGCGGTGGCCGCCGCAATGACCGCCGCGGCGAGCGCACCGAGGGCCAGGGCCCGGCCCCGGCCCCCGAGGCGGCTGGCAACCTCGTGAATGCTGAAGCCGCGCCTATGGCCGCCGCTGCACTCGACGAGACCGGCCAGGGCGTCAACCCGGCAGACGAGCAGCGTCAGCCCCGTGAACGCCGCAGCCGCGACCGCTACGGCCGCGACCGGCGCGAGCGTGGCGAGGAGCGCGGTGAAAACGGCGAGCGCAGCGAGCAGCCCGCCGAGGGCGCCGCCGCACCCGCCGGCTCAGCGCCAGATCAGGTGCCAGCCCAGGAAGAGCGTGCGCCAGTCGCTGCTGCATTTGTAGCACCGACGACCCCTTCGGCAACCGTTCCAGTTGCGGTTCCGGCTCAGGCTCCCGCGCCTGCCTACACGGCGCCAGTCGCTGTTGTCGCACCAGTGGCTGCGCCCGTGCCGGTACCTGCGCCCGCAGCCGGTATCACGCTGCCCAAGGTCCAGGCCTACGCCCTGCCCCTGCAGGACCTGGCCCAGGTGGCCGAGTCTTCAGGCCTGCAGTGGGTCAACTCCGATGCGGCCAAGATTGCCGAGGTGCAAGCCGCCATCGCAGCTGAAATCAAACCGCTGCATGTGCCGCGCGAGCGCCCACCCCTGGCGGTTTCCGATGAAGGTCCACTGGTGCTGGTGGAGACCAAACGCGATCTTGGCTCGATGACGCTGCCCTTTGAAAACCCGGCCGCCTGATGGACTGACGGGCAATCACCCCCCATGAAAAAGGCCCCGCACGCGGGGCCTTTTCTTTGCCTGTCCACTTTGCCTGTCCAGCTTCTTGCGCCGGTATTCCGTGAAGTTTTGTGCTGCGCCCTGCACAGACAGCAGCGCCTGGCCGCAGAGTCCTTGCGCTTCTACTCTAATTAAGCTGTGCAGCGCGCTTGTAGGCCTGGGCCGCCGCCGGCTCATCCTCACGCTGCTCAGCCAGCACCGCCAGTGCACGCCAGGCATTGCGGTGTAGCGTGGCATCCTGCAGGCCCATGGCGGCTTGCGACAGCAGCTGGCGGGCCTTGCCCCACAGTTGGCGGTTCAGGCAGGCCATGCCGGCCAGGTACTGCAAATTGGCGTCGCGCGGCCGGCTGAGCTGCGCCGTTTCGATACGGGCCAGCCAGGCCGCGTCCAGGGAGTCCAGGCCAGCTTCCAGCACCGTGATCAGCTTGATGCGAAGGTTGTCGCCGATCTCCGAACGCGGCTCCATCATGCGGTCCCACACCTGCAGCAGCCAGGCGCGCGCCAGCCCGGCATCGCCGTGCAGCGCCATCAGCCGCGATGCCGCATGCACCACCAGCTCAGGCATGGCCCGCTCGCTCTCGTCCAGCGAAAACCAGGCTTGCTGCAACTGCGCCGGATCGTGCGCGTCGTTCAGCAACTCCAGTGCCAGGCCACGCACAATGCTTTGCGCCGCCGCCTGTGAAAAAGCACGGTGCTTGGCCAGCAGGCGGGCGGTGTCCAGCGCCAGCAAGGTCTGCTTGACCTGACGGGTGGCGCGCAGCTTCATGCGCAGGGCCAGGGTGCGCCGCGCGGCGCCCTGGGGCAACTGCGTCAGCCACTCGAGTGCAGCGCCGGCATCACGGTCTTCCAGCGCCCAGCGTGCCGCACGGAGCTGCACACCCTCGCGCACTTCCTGCGCATGGCGCTGGGCCGCGCTTTGCAGCGCCAGCTGCAGGTGCTGGTCGCGCAAGGCACTGTTTTGCAGGGACTGCGCGCTTTCCGCTACCAGCAGGTGGGCCAGCGATCGCAATTGCGTGGACCGGCTGGCGCTGTGGCCGGTCACGTGGCCCGATTGATCGGTGAGCAGGCCCAGGCTTTTTTCCTGCACCAGGGCGTTTTGCGCCGACTTGGTGGCGCGGATGTAGCGCCCCGCCAGCAGGTTCGCCAGCGAGTCCATCAGGGAGCCGTACATGGCACGCTCTTTCTGCTGGGCGCGCCAGCGCCGCGCTTCCAGCGGCAGGGCAAACAGGGCCGACATGGCGCGCAGGGCACCGTACAGCAGCATGAAAAAGCCTGCCAGTACCAGCACCATCAGGTTGAAGGAAACATCAAGCCGGTGCGGCGGCCAGAAGACAGTGACCACCGCCTGGTTGTTGCCCGCAAACAGGGCCACAGCCACGGCGACACCAAACAGGGCCACAAGCCAGAGGGCGGCGCGCATCGTTGGCTCCCTGTCCTTAACGCTTAACGGCCTGCAGCCGCGGTGGCCAGTGCAGACATGGTTTCGTCCAGGCGGGGCAGCTCGCTGGTTTTGAGCTGGCCCTGCACCTGTTGCAGCAACTGGGCCGCCACCTGGGTCTTGCGCGAAGCAGGGTCAAAGTATTTACCCAGCCAGGCGTTGGCGCTCAGCAAGTCCGCGCGCGCGGCTTCCGTCTGGCGTGACAGCAGGCCAAGGCGCGCATTGAGCAGCTTGAGCTTGAGGTTTTCACGCAGGAAAAACGACTGTTCGGGAGAAAGCAGTGCCGCCTCAGGCTGCTCGATGCGGCTCACGCGCAAGAGCTTGCGGGCTTCTTCGCGCAGGTTGTCGAGCGTCCGCTGCGCCCAGGTATTGAGCACCAGCTTGTCAAACACCAGCAGCGAGTGCTGGGGCGTGGAGGCGCCGGTGTGCGGGACCGAAGCCGCCCCGGCGAGGCCATTCGCCCCGCGCACAGGCGCCGCAGCCACCATGGCATTGGCCAGCGGCAAGTCGTCGGCCAGGCGGACCAGTTCGTCGAGCTTGAGCAGCAGCACGGGCACATCGGTCAGGCTGGCCGCCTTGATACGGTCCATGTCCCGGGAGATGGCGCGCTGCAAGGGGTTCAGGCGGGGCTGGGCGGCGCGCGCCAGGCGCTGCTCGGCCGACTTGAGCGCGGCAAGCAGCGGCTCGGCGCTGCCGGTGAGCTGGGCCTGCTGCTGGGCCAGCCGCAACGCAGACTCCATATCCACCACCAGATTTTCATCCCGCGAGCGTGACAGACTCTGCATCAGCTCTTCAAGTTGCGTGCGCTGCAGGCTGACTTCGCTGATGCGGGTTTCCTGCAGGGCCACCCGGGCCGACAGCTCCCGCGCGCCTTCCTGGGCCTGCCGGGCCAGCGTGCGCGCTTCAATCGCCTGCGCACCCGACTCCGTGCTGCGGCGGGCGAGTTCTTCCTGGATATTGCCGAGCTTTTGCCAGAGGAGCCCGCTGGCGAGCAAGCCGGCCGCCGCCAGCACCGCCACCAGGAGCGCCCATTTGCGGGGCACCACCCAGGAGGTATTGTTGGCCCCCACGCTTGTCGCTTCGCGTACTGCGCTGCCCCCCGGGGGGGCTGAACTTGCTCGGGGCGGCCCTTCGCTGCGTTCGGCGTCTGACGCGCGCTCCAGCACAGACTCGCTGTCGGGAACGGGTTGTTGGGGCTGGGCGGGATGGCTGCTGTCGCTCATGGATGAAGTGATTCTATCGAGCGGACAACGGCCTTGATGTCGTTCAGCGCCGGACGTGACTCCACAACAACACCCCAGCCCGCAGCACGCACGGTATCGGCAATGCGCGGATGCGTGGCCACGGCGCGCGCGTGGCGCCAGTCCATCGCCGGCAGGCTGGCCAGGTTGGCCACCGCTTCTGAACTGCTGAACAGCCAGACCGAGCCATCGGTGCTGGCAGCCCTGGCACGCCGCAGCTGCGCTTCGGTCAGCACCGGCGCACGGCGCTGGTACACCGCCAGGAAATCCACCTGTGCGCCCGCCGCTTCCCACTGGCGTGCCAGCCAGTCCCGGCCCGGCGAGCCTGTGCCCTCGCTCGCCGCACCGACGCTGTGCCCGCGCACGATCAGCACCCGGCGGCCCTGCCAGCGGCGCGGGCCCACCACCTGCCACAGGGCTTGCGAATCAAACTGGCTGGCATCCGGCGCCGGCGCATCGATCTGCGCCGCGGGAACGCCGGCGGCAAGCAGTGCARCCACCGTGCCCGGCCCCGGCGCCATGAAGCGCAGGTCGGGCAATGGCCGGCTTAAGACCGAATTCGCTATGTTATTAATAGCTGATTGTTCAACGAATTCAAGGCTAACAGCCGAATTTCCCCTGAAAAAATGCTCTACCGCATTGGCACTGACAAACATGCAGGCAGCGTAGCTGTCCAGCGTTTGCCAGGCCTGCTCCAGCGCCTGCAGGTCCGAAAGCCTGCTGGCCGGTGCAATGTCAATCAGGGGCAGAGCCTCGGCCTCGATGCCGCTCTGCTGGAGCTGCTGCACCCAGTGCTGCGCATCGCGAGCGGGCCGGGTCACAATGACGCGGACAGGGCGGGGAATGCTCACTCGGCCCCCGGCGTCAGGTGTCGGAAGATGTGTTGGTGGCCCAGACCGCGCCGCCGGCACGCAGCTGCGCCGCCACCGCTTCGCCCAGCGCCTCGGCCTCGGAAAAACTGCGCACTACCGCTGTTTTTTGCACCCGCACCAGCGGGGCCAATGGTCGGCCGGCCGGAGCCTCGGCGGTGGCCGGATCGCCCCAGGCCGCATGGAGCTGCATGCCTTCAGCGGCCGGACCCTGGGTGTAGGCGGCCAGCGGCATGGAGCAGCTGCCGCCCATGGCGCGCGAGACGGTGCGCTCAGCCGTCACCGCCAGCCAGGTCGGCTGATGGGCCAGCGTTCCGAGGGCCTGCATCAAATCACTGCGGTCGGCCCGCACCTCAATGCCCAGCGCGCCTTGCCCCGCGGCCGGCAGCATGTCGGCGGGCGCAAAGATGCTGCGAATGCGCGCCTCAAGGCCCAGCCGCTTGAGCCCGGCCGCCGCCAGCACGATGGCGTGGTAGTGGCCCTCGTCGAGCTTGCGCAGGCGTGTGTCGAGATTACCGCGCAGCGGCTCGATTTTCAGGTCAGGCCGCAGCGCTTTAAGCAGCACCAGCCGGCGCAGGCTGGAGGTTCCGACCACTGCGCCCTGCGGGAGGTCGGCCAGCGAAGCAAACTGGCTGGAGACAAAGGCGTCGTGCGGATCTTCGCGCTCCAGCACGCAGGCCAGCGCGAAGCCTTCGGGCAGATCCATGGGCACGTCCTTGAGCGAATGCACGGCCAGGTCGGCCCGGCCTTCGCTGAGGGCAATTTCGAGCTCCTTGACAAACAGGCCCTTGCCGCCGACCTTGCTCAGGGAACGGTCCAGGATCTGGTCGCCCTGGGTCGTCATGCCCAGCAGTTCCACCTGCCAGCCCAGACGCGATTCGAGCAGGGCCTTGACATGCCCGGCCTGCCACAGGGCCAGCCGGCTTTCGCGCGTGGCGATGACGATTTTTTGGGGGGCAAGCGGGTTGCCGGGTTGAAACGCTGCAGACACTCGTAACCTGTTCGTAATCCTTGGGGGAAAGTGAATGCTAGCATGCGGGGTTCAAGAACAGGTCCAGAACCAGAGGGCAGAGATGGTCATTTCAGCACGCGCCAGGAAGGTCAATGAGAACGCCAAAGACGGCACCACCACCGGCAAGGCCTCCACCCGGTCCCGGGACAACGAACGCCCGCTGGTGGAAGACATCCGCCTGCTGGGCCGTATCCTGGGAGACGTGATTCGCGAGCAGGAAGGGGTCATCGCCTACGAACTGATCGAGCAGGTACGCAAGCTTTCGGTGGCTTTTCGGCGCGATGCCGACCAGGAAGCCGACAAGGCGCTCAAGAAGCTGCTCAAGGGCCTCAGCGGCGAGCAGACCGTCAGCGTCATCCGGGCCTTTACCTACTTCAGCCACCTGGCCAACCTGGCGGAAGACCGCCACCATATCCGCCGCCGCGCCGTCCACGAGCGCGCGGGCGACACCCAGGAAGGCAGCATCGAAGTAGCGCTGGCCCGCCTGCGCTGGGCGGGGATATCCCCCAAAACCATCGCCAGCACACTGGCCCACAGTTTCGTGTCGCCGGTGCTCACCGCCCACCCCACCGAAGTGCAGCGCAAAAGCATTCTGGATGCCGAACGCGACATTGCGCAGCTGCTGACCGCGCGCGATGACATCAAGGCGCTGGCGCAGGCCACCAACGCCGCGAAGGACGCCCTCACGCCCCGCGAGCTGGCGGCCAACGAAGCCCAGTTGCGCGCCCGCGTGATGCAGTTGTGGCAAACGCGCCTGCTGCGCTTTTCCAAGCTCACGGTGGCCGACGAGATCGAAAACGCGCTGAGCTACTACGAGGCCACCTTCCTGCGCGAAATCCCCAAGCTCTACGCCAACCTGGAGCGCGAGCTGGGCAACCAGCCGGTGCACAGCTTCCTGCGCATGGGGCAGTGGATAGGCGGCGACCGCGATGGCAATCCGAATGTCAGTGCGGACACGCTCAACTACGCGCTGGCACGGCAGGCCGAAGTGGCCCTGCGCCACTACCTGACCGAAGTCCACTACCTGGGCGGCGAGCTGTCGCTGTCAGCCATGCTGGTGGAGGTCAGCCCGGGCATGCAGGCCCTGGCTGAAAGCTCGCCGGACACCAACGAACACCGCAAGGACGAGCCCTATCGCCGTGCCCTGACCGGCGTGTACGCCCGGCTGGCCGCCACCCTGAAGGATCTGACGGGTGGCGAGGCCGCCCGCCACGCCGTGGCGCCGCAGAACGCCTATGCCCGGGCCGAAGATTTCCTGGCGGACCTGCGCACGATTGAAGCGTCGCTGAAGTCAAATCACGGCGAGGCGCTGGTGGCCCAGCGCCTGCATCCGCTGATCCGGGCGGTCGAAGTGTTTGGTTTTCACCTGGCGACGGTGGACCTGCGCCAGAGCTCCGACAAACACGAGGAAGTAGTGGCCGAACTGCTGGCCGTGGCGCGCATCGAACCCCGCTACGCCAGCCTGGACGAAGCCGCAAAGCGCGCGCTGCTGATCCGCCTGCTCAACGACGCGCGACCCCTGCGCGTGATCGGCACCGCCTACTCGGCGCATGCGCAGAGCGAGCTGGCCATCTTTGAAGCCGCACGCACCGCGCGCGCGCGCTTTGGCAAGGAAGCCATACGCCACTACATCATCAGCCACACCGAAACCGTGAGCGATTTGCTGGAAGTGCTGCTGCTGCAAAAAGAAGTCGGGCTGATGCATGGCATTCTCAATGACCCCCACGCTGGTCACTCCGTGTACGGCGCTGCCCCCCAGGGGGGCGCTTGCGCCTTGGGGCGGCCCGGCGACGCGACGTGCGACAACGGCGCCACCAACGACCTGATCGTGGTGCCGCTGTTTGAAACCATCGAAGACCTGCGCAATGCCGCGCCCATCATGCGCGAGTTCTACGCGCTGCCGGGGATCGCCCAGCTGGTGCAACGCAGTGGCGCCGAGCAGGACATCATGCTCGGCTATTCCGACAGCAACAAGGACGGCGGCATCTTCACCAGCAACTGGGAGCTGTACCGCGCCGAGATCGCGCTGGTCGAGCTGTTCGACCAGCTGGCGAACTCGCACAACATCCAGTTGCGCATGTTCCATGGCCGCGGCGGCACGGTAGGCCGGGGCGGTGGCCCGAGCTACCAGGCCATCCTGGCGCAGCCCCCGGGCACGGTGCGCGGGCAGATCCGCCTGACCGAGCAGGGCGAGGTCATCGGCTCCAAATACGCCAACCCGGAAATCGGCCGGCGCAATCTTGAAACCCTGGTGGCGGCCACGCTGGAAGCCACGCTCCTGCAACCGACCAAACCGGCGACCAAGGCCTTTTTGCAGGCGGCTGCCGAGTTGTCACAGGCCAGCATGGCCGCCTACCGCGCGCTGGTCTACGAAACACCAGGTTTCAACGAGTACTTTTTTGGCGCCACACCGATCCGGGAGATTGCCGAACTCAATATCGGCTCTCGCCCCGCATCGCGCAAGGCTTCGCAGAAAATTGAAGACCTGCGCGCCATTCCGTGGGGCTTCAGCTGGGGCCAGTGCCGCCTGACCCTGCCCGGCTGGTATGGCTTTGGCGCCGCCATTGAAAAAATGCTCGACGCGGGCGGCACACCCGCCACCCGCAAGGAAACGCTGGCCCTGCTGCAAAAAATGTACAAGCAGTGGCCTTTCTTTCGCACCCTGCTGAGCAACATGGACATGGTGCTGGCCAAAAGTGATCTGGCGCTGGCGTCGCGCTACGCCGAGCTGGTGGGTGACGCCCGGCTGCGCAAGAAGGTTTTCACCGCGATCGAGGCAGAGTGGCACCGTACCGCGGAAGCGCTGACGCTGATCACCGGTGAAAAACAGCGGCTGGCCGGCAATGCCGCGCTGCAGCGCTCGATTCGCCACCGTTTCCCCTACATTGACCCCCTGCACCATCTGCAGGTCGAGCTGGTGCGGCGCTACCGCGAAGGCAAGGCCGACCAGAAAGTGCAAACCGGCATCCATATTTCGATCAACGGGATTGCGGCCGGATTGCGCAACACGGGCTGATTTTGGGGTTTACCGGACCTACCCTCCCTACCTGACCTGACCGCCCTGACCGACGCACCGTTTCCCACCCCCGCCGGACCAGGCGGATAGGGGCGCAGGGGTATTCTGGCGCGCCTGCAGAAGGCCGGTAGCAAGCCCTGTTGCAGTAGGCCCTGTAGGCATTGTCCTAGCCAAACTCCGGAGTCGTCTGATGTCTTTTCGGGGCGCCCCCGCTTAGCATGGGTGTTAGCCATGGAAAATCCGCGTGCGTTTCGCTGCGCGGTGACTATCCATACTCATCCCCCGGAGCGCAACAATCATGACGACCCTTGAGATCATGGCCGATTCGTCGTCGGCCCGCACCACCGATTTTGTGTCCGCGGACGCCGCCAACCTGGCGTCCCACATGAGTCACTGCGCCAGCTCACGCAGCCGTTTCTTTGCCTTGCATTCGGCACTTCAATCCATTCATGGCTTGGTGAGCCCGCGCATTGTCACGGTCTCGGCAGTGTTGGCAATCTGCCTCGGCCTGCTTGTCGTTGTAGCCTGAGCGTGTGAAAACGACTCCCATCGAACGGCTGGAGTCCTTAAGTCCCTACGCCAGGAAAGTTATTTTTTCCCAGCGCGATGAGCTGCAGGAGCCCATCCGCGCGGAGCTCTTCGGCGCGCAGCGGTTTGAGCAGCACGGCCGCAGCTTGGCGGCGGCGCAGGCCGTGCGGCCCGCCGGCAGCCCCGACCGCGGGCCGCCCTTTTTCCCCCGCGTGAAGGAAAACATCGCCGCGCTTCGCCAGGCCTACGACTACATCGCCCTGACCTCGCAAAGCGGCCATTACGTGACACCTGCTGCCGAGTGGCTGCTCGACAACTTTCACCTGATTGAAGCGCAGCTTCAGCAGATCCAGGAGGGCGTTCCCCACCGCTACTATGCGGACCTGCCCAAACTGGCCGACAAGCCGCTGGAAGGCCTGCCGCGCGTCTACGGCATCGCCTGGGCCTATGTTGCACACACCGACAGCGTGCTCGACCCGGTGCTCTTCACGGCTTTCCTGCATGCCTACCAGGAGGTCAGCGAACTCACCCTGGGCGAACTCTGGGCCCTGCCTACCACCCTGCGCGTGGTGCTGCTGGAAAACCTGCGGCGCATGGCCGACCGGATTGCCTGGAACAAGGTCGCACGGGAAGTCGCACACGCCGTCTGGGATTCGGCCGATACCATGAGCGTGCAGGCGCTCGATGAGCTGCACCAGCGTCTGCAAAGCCGTGGCCTCGAACGCGGCTACCTGACCCAGCTGTGGCAGCGCATGCCCGCGGAACAGGTGGATTCCGCCGTTCCCCTTGTCGGCTGGATAGAACACCACTGCCCCGATGGGCTGGGCCTGATTGGCGAGGGGCAAACCAGCCAGGTCGCGGCCAACCTCACGGTCAGCAACATCATCACCACGCTCAGGCTGATTGGCCAGGTGGAATGGGCCGAACTGATTGAGCCAGTGAGCCATTCGCTGCAGGTCCTGCGCCGGTTGCCCAGCTTTTCCAGGGAAAGCGAGATGACGCGCCAGCAGATCACGCGGGCGATGGAAAGGCTGTCCCAGCAAAGCGGCCGCTCCGAACGTGCCGTGGCCGAAGCCGTGCTGGCGGCCGCCCGGCAGCCCAACAATTCAATGGTCGCGCGAACGGCAGGCTACTACCTGATGGGGCCTGGCCGCCCGCTGCTGGAAGCGGCGCTGCGCCCGCCCGGCGCACCTCTCAAAGCACTGCCGGCCAGACTGACGCGGCGCGCCTGGCGCCTGCCGCTGTATGCCGCGGTCTGGCTGGCCGGCACGGTAGCCGCTCTCTGGTGGGCCGTGCCTGCGCCTGCCGCCATGCACTGGACGGGCTGGGTGGCTGTATTCCTGATGGCGTGGCCTGCCTCCGAAGCCGTGGCCTCACTGATTCACCGCTTGATTGCGGAGTCGACCCGCATCCAGCCGATGGCCCGCCTTGACTTCAGCGCCGGCATTCCGGCCGAGCACCGCGTGCTGGTGGTGATTCCCGCCATGCTCAGTTCCACCGCCTCCAACAACGAACTCGTGCACCGGCTCGGCCTGCATTGGCTGGCCAGCCGCGAAATCCACGCCCAGTACGCCCTGCTGACAGACTGGGTCGACGCGGACACGCCCACCCTGCCTGGTGACCAGGCCCTGCTCGATGACGCCCTCGCCAGGTTGCGCGCGCTCAACCGCCGCTACCCGCCCGCCGCCGGCGCGCCCCCCCGTTTTGTGCTGCTGCACCGCCCGCGCAGCTGGTCGCCCACAGAACGGCGCTGGATAGGCTGGGAACGCAAGCGCGGCAAGCTCGAAATACTGCTGCGGCAACTGGCCGAGGGCTCGGCATCGACGTTTGTGCCGGTCAGCCCCGACATGCGCCTGGCAGACGGCGCGCGCTATGTCCTGACGCTGGACAGCGACACCACCCTGCCCGCGGGCGCCCTGCGGGAACTGGTCTCCATCGCCGCCCATCCGCTGAATGCGCCGCAGATTGACCGCAAAGGCCACCGCGTGACCGCGGGTTACGGCATCCTGCAACCGCGCGTGGTGACACCCCTGTCGGCGCACCATGAGCGTTCACCATTTCATGCGATGTTTGCGGGCCAGTGCGGCCTGGACCCTTACGGCAGCAGCGCCTCCGACCTGTACCAGGATGTGTTTGGCCAGGGGACGTTTACCGGCAAGGGGCTGCTCAATGTGGCTGCGGTTCATGCGGTGCTGGACCAGCGGCTGCCGGAAGGCGCGGTTTTGAGCCATGACCTGCTGGAAGGCAGCATCACCCGCTGTGGCTATGTCAGCGACGTCGTCCTGCTGGAAGACCATCCCCATCACACCGGTGTGGCGGCATCGCGCGTTCATCGCTGGACACGGGGTGACTGGCAGCTGCTGCCCCTGATGCTGCGCGCCCGGCACTTCGGTATTGACGCGCTGGGTGTGTGGCGCATGACGGACAACCTGCGCCGCTCGCTCGTCGCACCCGCTGCACTGGCGCTGCTGGTGTGGGTGATCTTCACCGGTGCCCTTTCGCTGGTGACCACCCTGGCATTCGTCCTTTCCGCCTACCTGGCCGGACCGTTGATGGGGGCGCTGGCAGGTTTGGTGCCCACGCGCCGCGGCATTGCATGGCTTCATTTCTTCCATGTAGGCTTGCGCGAGGTGGCACGCAGTTTTGCGGCAAGCGCCTGGCAGTTCAGCCAGCTCGCGGTTCAGGCCGGCCTGATTTCCGACGCGATTGCGCGGGCCCTGTGGCGCATGGCCGTCAGCCACAGGCACCTGCTCGAATGGACCATGGCGGTGCAGGCGCAGGCGTCGGCGAAATACACGATGGGCGCCTTCCTGCGCCGCCACGCGGCGGCGTCGCTTCTTTGCGCGGGGCTGGCAGTGGCCGCGTGCTGGAGCCCGCATCCCTGGGCCGGCGCCGCCCTGTTCCTGCTGTGGGCCATGGCGCCCCTGACCAGCTGGTGGGCCAGCAAACCGGCGGCACGCCCGCTACGGCTGACGCTCGACGCCAGGGACCGGGACTACCTGCATCAGCTGGCCCGGCAGACCTGGCAGTTTTTTGAGCACTGCGTCGGGCCCGAAGACAACCACCTGCCGCCGGACAACCTGCAGCTGTTGCCCGAGCCGACGATCGCCCACCGCACATCGCCCACCAACATCGGCCTGTACCTGCTGGCCACGGCATGCGCGCACGAGTTTGGATGGATCACCGTCGCCGACCTCCTCACGCGGCTGGAAGCCACGCTCGGCACGGTGGAGCGCTTGCCCAAGCACGATGGCCATCTGTTCAACTGGTATGAAACGCGCACGCTGCAGGTGCTGCTTCCCGCCTACGTGTCGACCGTGGACAGCGGCAACCTGGCGGGCCATTTGCTGGCCACTGCGCAGGCATGCCGGAGATTGCTGGCCCCCACGCTTGTCGCTGCGCGTGCCTTCGGCGTAGCGCTGCCCCTTTCATCAGGAAACGGGGCTGAACTTGCTCGGGGCGACCCTTCGCTGCATTCGATGGCCCCCACGCCTGTCGCTTCCTTGACCGCGGAACAGGCCGCCAGCCTGAACTATCTTGCCGATCGCTGCGAGCGCCTGTGCATGGCGATGGACTTCAGGGGTCTTTACAGTGCCAAGCGTCACCTGTTTCATATCGGCTTGCGCGTGCACGAGCAGGCGCTGGATGCCAGCTACTACGACCTGATGGCATCCGAGGTCAGGCTGACGAGCTTTCTGGCGATGGCCAAGGGCGACATACCGCGGCGCCACTGGCTGGCACTGGGGCGCGCCTTCCTGACGGTCGGCATCACGCCCGGACTCAAGTCATGGTCAGGCTCCATGTTCGAGTACCTGATGCCCTCGCTGGTCATGACCGAACCCGACCAGGGCCTGCTGCATGTCTCTGGCCTCGCGGCGGTCAAGGAGCAGCAGGCTTTTGGGAGGGCAAACCACCTGCCCTGGGGAGTCTCCGAGTCCGCTTATCTGGCGCAGGACCACACCCTCGCCTACCAGTACGCGCCCTTCGGGGTGCCGCGGCTGGCCCTGCGCCGCACACCCCCCGGTGACCGGGTCGTGGCGCCGTATGCCAGCGTGATGGCAGCCATGTTTGCCCCCCGGCAGGCGGTTGCCAACCTGCGCCGGCTCGAAGCGCTCGGCGCGCGCGGAGACTGCGGCTTCATGGATGCGGTAGACTTCACGGTCTCCCGGCAGCCGGCGGCGCAGGCGCTCAGCGTGGTCTACAACTTCATGGCGCATCACCAGGGCATGTCGCTGGTGGCGCTGTGCAATGTGCTGTGCGACGAGGCGCCGCGCCGCTGGTTCGCCTCAGCGCCGCTGGTGCAGGCCCACGAGTCGCTGCTTCATGAACGCACACCGCGCCAGATCATCGAGAGTGCCGATCCGCGCACCCTCCCGGAGCCTGACTTGATCGAGGAGGGGCCCCTTTACCAGTCGCGCGATGTGGATCCGGCGGCAACCGGCTGGCAGCCGACGCAGCTGCTGTCCAACGGGCGCTACAGCGTGGCACTGCGCGCCAGTGGCGCAGGCGTGAGCCGCTGGCACGCGCAAAACCGCACGTACAACATCACGCGCTGGCGCGACGACCTCCTGCGCGACGAGTACGGCACGTTCATTTACCTTCGCACCGAAGGTCAGGCACGCGCCTCATCCCTCACGTACCACCCCGCGCCGAATCCCGACTGGCATTACTCGGCCATGTTTCTCGCGGATCGGGTCCAGTTTGACGCCATGTCGAATGACCTGGAGGTGACGACCAGCGTGCTGGTGAGTCCGGAGGACGACACCGAGATCCGCACGGTCACGCTGCACAACCTCTCCACGGCCACGGTCACGCTGGAAGTGATTTCATGCCTTGAGGCGGTGCTGACCGATCCACGCGCCGACGAGGCCCACCCCGCCTTCTCCAACCTGTTTGTGCAAACCGGGTGGCATCCCGAGTGGCGCGCCCTGATCCTGTCGCGCAAACCCCGGCTGCAGGAAGATCCGGGCATGGCCATGGCGCATTTCCTGGCCGATTCCGATGCCAATGTGCGGGCCATCGACTTCATCGCCGACCGGCGCACCTTCCTCGGGCGCAACCATGTGCCCGGACAACCCGCATTGCAGGCGCAGGCCAGGCAGGCCGATGGTTCCCCCGTCAATGGGCTCGACCCCGTCGCGGGCCTGCGCGTGCGGGTGCGCATCCAGGCCGGTGGTGTTGCGCGGCTGACTTTTGCGACCGCCGCCGCGGAAACGACCGAGGAGCTGGAGCCGCGCATCGACAAATACCTGCAGACCATGCACGTGGAGCGGGCCACCCGGATGGCCGCCACGCTGGCGCAGGTACGTCTGCGCGATCTGGGAACGGATCCGGAAGAAAACGAGGCCCTCCAGGATCTCAACACGGCGCTGATGTACACGGCGGCACGTCCCGGGAGCGATCGCGGCCCGGTGGACCAGCGCCAGCTCTGGCGCTTCGGCCTGTCGGGCGACAAGCCCATCGTGCTGGTGCGCATTCACTCCAGCATCGGACTGGGTCTCGTGCGTGCCCTGCTGCGCGCCCAACCCTGGTGGAGCTTCTGCGGCCTGGCGACCGACGTGGTGATCCTCAACAGCGAGGTCAACTCCTACCTGATGCCCCTGCAGCAGAGCATCCTCGCCCTGCGCGACCATACCCTCCAGCAGGCGGAAAACAGCTTTCCGCGCAGCGATGTCGCTGGTTTCTTCCTGCTGCGCGACCACGAGGTGGCACCATCCGAAAAGGCTGCGCTGTCCGGTCTGGCGCGCATTACCCTCGTCGCAGACGGGCGACCCCTCCAGCAACAGGTGGCAGCCTGGAAGGACCTGGCCGGGCCAACGCGCCGGAGCCCGCGCGCCGCCATGCCCCTGCTCGAAGTGGCGGAAGACCCCCCGTCCGCGCAACCTGTCTCGCCTGTTTCGCTGCAGGCGCCCGCAGGGCGCTTCGACGCCGCCACCGGAGAATTCCAGTTCGACGTCGATCACCAGCACCGCCCGCCGCGCCCGTGGATCAACGTGATTTCGAATCCGTCCTTCGGTTTTCAGGTGTCCGAAGCGGGCGCCGGCTACACCTGGGCAGTCAACAGCCGCCTGCATCAACTCACGCCGTGGTCCAACGATCCGGTGCGGGATCCCGGTTTTGAACACTACCTGCTGCAGGACCTCGATACGGGAAAGCCGCTCGCCCTGAGCCCCTCCACCGAAAGTGGTTCACAGCAGGCGTTCCGCGTGCGTCACGGCCAGGGCTACACCGTGTTTGAATGCCTGCACGGCGAGCTGAAGGTGGAAACCACCTTCTTTGCCGACCGCAATGATGCCGTCAAGATCGTGCGGGTGCGGCTGCACCAGCAGGGCGCCGGCAAGCGCCGTCTGCGCGCGCTGGCCATGGTGGAGTGGCAGATGGGCGCGGCACGCCACGACCGGCGTACCGTCCATGCATGGAAAGCCCAGGATCTGCCCGCCGTGCTGGCGCAGCAGCGCGAAGGCCGTGCCGGCTTCGGCGGCAACAGTGCCTTTTTGTCGCTGACCGGCCTGCCCGGTCCACTGCAGTGGACGTGCGACCGTCGCGAATTTTTTGACACCGCCGGCGGCCTGGTGCTGCCCGGCTTGCTGGGCCAGCAGACCGGGAGTGGCGTAGACCCCTGTGCGGCGCTCGCCGGAGAGTTCAACCTGTCCGCCGGCCAGAGCCTGGACCTGTGCTTCATGCTGGGTCATGCCGGCGATGCCGCAGGCGCCGAGCAACTGGCACGCACCTGGCAAGTCAGGGATGTGGACGAGGCGCTGGCGGGTGTCAAGACCTTCTGGACTGGCCTGCTCGGCAAAGTCGAGGTACGCACCCCCGACCCACTGTTTGACGCGCTGGTCAACCGCTGGCTGCTCTACCAGACCCTCACCTCGCGTCTTTGGTCCAAGGCGGGCTTTTACCAGGCTGGCGGAGCGTTCGGGTTTCGCGACCAGTTGCAGGACGCAATGGCCTTTGCGCTGATCGAACCGCAACGGCTGCGCGAGCAGATTCTTCTCAACGCCTCACGCCAGTTTCCCGAGGGCGATGTGCAGCATTGGTGGCACGCACCCGGCGGCGAAGGCGTGCGCACGCATTTTTCGGACGACCTGCTGTGGCTTCCCTATGCCTGCGCGCACTACATTGCAATGACGGGCGATGCCGGCATTCTTGACGAGAACGTGTTGTTTATTGAAGGGGCGGCCATACCCGACGGCGCGGAAGACGCGTATTACCCGCCCAAGGCCAGCGGTGAAACGGCGTCGGTCTTTGAGCACTGCGCGCGCGCCATAGACCGCAGCCTCGCGGTGGGCGCTCACGGCCTGCCCCTGATGGGCACCGGTGACTGGAACGACGGCATGAACCGCGTGGGCCATGAGGGACGCGGCGAATCCGTCTGGCTGGCCTGGTTTTTGTGCAGCGTGGTCGCGCAGTTCAGCCCCCTGGCGGAAACCCGGGGCGAGCGGGCCCGCATGGACCGCTGGAACACCAGCCGCGAGAGCTGGATCGCGGCACTGCACCGCGATGGCTGGGACGGGGAGTGGTTTCGCCGCGCCTTCTTTGACAACGGCGCACCCCTGGGTTCATCGGCCAATGAAGAGTGCCGGATTGACCTGATTGCACAGGCCTGGTCGGTGCTGTCCGACGCCTCCAGCCCACCCTACACCGTGCCGGCGCTTCAGGCCATGAATCGCGAACTAATAGACCCCGAGGCCGGCCTGCTGCGCCTGCTGCACCCGCCGTTCGCTACCTCGGAAAACAATCCGGGCTACATTCAGGCCTACCCCCCCGGCATCCGGGAAAACGGCGGGCAGTATTCGCACGCCGGCGTCTGGGCCCTGATGGCGCAAGCGAAAACAGGCGACGCCGAAGCGGCCTGGGAAAGCTTCAAGGCGCTGAGCCCCGCCCACCGCAGCCGTCACCCCGAACGCGGCCCGCAGTACGAGATCGAACCCTATGTGATGGCGGGCGATGTGTACAGCGCCGCGCCCTATGTCGGCCGCGGCGGCTGGAGCTGGTACACGGGTTCCGCCGCTTGGCTGCACAGGGCCGCGCTGGAAAACCTGATCGGCCTGCAGGTGCGCCAGGGCGAATTTTGCATGTCACCCTGCCTGCCGGCCCACTGGCCTTCGGTGGAGGTAACGCTCAGGCTGCAGGACCGCGTCATCCACATACGCTGGCAGCGCGCCGGCGTCGCAACCGACGGCGATTTCAAGCCCGAATACACGGTGCAGCCCGGACAGTGGCTACCGCTCGCGGCGCTGGGCCCACGCACTGCGCTGCTCGTTCAGGAGGGTGCCGTGACCAACGCCCCATTCACATCAGCGGCTGTTTACAGCTGACACGTTGCACGGGATCAGGGGTCCATTCCCGCCATTGCCGGGCCGGCGCATCCGGCCATGGCGAGGTCAGCCTTGATCCGGCAGGTCGGTTTGCGCCGCCTTTTCGCGGGTGTAGGCCGCGTGCAGATGTGCCGGCGTGGCGGACTTGCGGCGCATGCGGATATTGAGCATCTCCACCGACAGCGAGAATGCCATCGCAAAGTACACGAAGCCCTTGGGTACGTGGTACTCAAAACCTTCCGCAATCAGCACCACACCGACAACGACCAGGAACGACAGCGCCAGCATTTTGATGGTCGGATGGTCAGACACAAAGCGCCCGATGGTGCCGGCAAACAGCATCATCAAGCCGACCGAGACGATGACGGCGGCGATCATGACGGGCAGGCTGTCCACCATCCCCACGGCGGTGATGATGGAGTCCAGCGAGAACACCATGTCCACCACCATGATCTGCACAATGACGGCGGCAAACGTGGCTTGCACCGCACTGGAGGCGTGGCCTTCCTCGCCTTCCAGCGACTGGTGAATTTCCCCGGTGCTCTTCCAGATAAGGAACAGGCCGCCACATATCAGGATCAGGTCACGTCCTGAAATTTCCTGGCCGATCACGGTAAAAACCGGCGCTGTCAGACCCACAATCCACGACAGCACCATGAGCAGCCCGACACGAATGAACATCGCCATGAACAGACCCAGACGGCGCGCCAGTTCTTGCTGCGCCTTGGGCAGCTTGTCGACCAGAATCGAGATGAATACGATGTTGTCAATGCCCAGCACCAGTTCCAGCGCAGTGAGCGTGGCAAAGGCAATCCAGGCTTGCGGGTCGGTGAGCAGTTCCATCATGGCATGGCCTCTTTCTTTTTTTCAATGATCCAGCGCGGCCATGTAGCGACCGCAGAAGTTTTACACCAGTAGGGGCCGCGGGACTGGCTTTGCCAGATCGCAAGCGCAGCGGCCCCCTCGGGGGCAGGGAGCTACACGCAGTGAGCGACCGTGGGGGCTCTTCACCCCAGCCGGGGCCGCGGGACTGGCTTCGCCAGACCGCAGGCGCAGCGGCCCCCCCGGGGGGCAGGGAGCTACACGCAGTGAGCGACCGTGGGGGCCTCATTTCTAAGAGCCCAGAAACTCGCCAATGGGCTTGAGGTCATCGATCCGGTCGCACACGGACTTGACGATCATCAGAATCGGTATGCCGAGCAGCAATCCCCAAACGCCCCACAACCAGCCCCAGGCCAGCAGACCGACAAACACCGCCACCGGGCTCAAGCGGCTGGCGCGGCTGGTGAACCAGGGGGTGAACAGGTTGCCCACCAGCATGTGGATGAACAGCGAGGCGCTGGCCACCACGATCGCCATGTCGAGCGAACCAAACTGCAAAAACCCCACCAGCCCCGACGCGCCCGCCGTCACCAGCGAACCCACATAAGGCACGAGGTTCAGCACGCCTGCGGCAATGCCCCACACCGCCGCGTTGTCCAGTCCAACGATCAGCAGGGCCAGCCAGGTCAGCACGCCCACCAACGCACTGGCCAGCAGCTGCACCTGCAGGTAGCGCTGGATCTGCCCGGTGATCTCATGCAAGGCCTGTAGCGTGATTTTCTTGCTGCTGAAGCTGGGCGTCAGCTTGATCAGCTTGCGGCGGAAGGTGTCACCGGAGATCATCAGGAAGTAGGTCAGGAAAACCACCACGGTGAACTGGCCTATCAGCGTGAGCAGGCCCAGGGTGCCTGTCCACAGATAGTCCCGCACATTGAACGTTGCCGTCTCAACGACGACCCGCATGGCGCCCCGGGATGATCCGGCAGAGGCTGCACCACTTTCACGCGCTGCCTGTTCGATCTGGGAAGCGGCTTTCTGCACGTTTTCCAGGGCACCGTCTGGCTTGCCATCACGCATTTTGACCGCCTGCCTGAACTTTTGCGCCGCCAGCGGCAACGACTCCAGCAACCGGGAAGCCTCATCGCGCAGCGAATACGCGGTCGAGCCGATCGCGCCCAGAATGGCCAGCAGCAGCACCGCGGCGCTGAGCCAGCGCGGCACGCGTTTGAGCTCCAGCCAGTTGACCACGGGCGACAGCGCATAACTGAAGAGGAGACCCAGCATGACGGGAATAAAGACCGCCTTGGCCCAATGAAGCATAAACAGGCTGGCCAGAATCGCCAGGATCACCAGCGAGACACTGCGGATGTCTACCGGCATGTGCAGCAGCAGCCGTTCCGGCTCCGGCAAAAGCGCCGCCTCCGTCTCGGCAAGCGGCGTATCTTTTGCGGCTTCTTCAGTCATTGTTGCTCCTCATGGACCCCACAGCTGCAGGCTTTGCCCGTCGTACCGGCGAAAACTCGCGGAAAAACCCACGGAAAACCCGCGTGGAGCAGTCCCCGTCATCGTTATGCCTCCATTGGGCCTGAACAACCCGCCTGTCGGCGTAGGACGCAGGCACCGGAAGGAATCAGCAGCCGCCCCCGGTGCCGCCAGCCCCGAACCGGCCCGCCCGTCATCCCGCGATGGCTTCACGCACCGCACTGAGCTGGCGGCGCGACACGGCCAGCAATTCGTCGATGCCGTTGAGCCGCACCGCCCAGCCTTCGCCTTCCTCGGGATCAAAATGCTTTTCGAGCGCGCGCACCGCGCGCCGCGCGATCAGCGCATTGCGGTGTATGCGCATGAACTGCGCGGCATGGCGCTCTTCCAGCTCGCTCAGTGATCCGTCCAGGATGTAGCTGCGGCTGGCGGTACGCACCGTGATGTATTTCAGCTCGGCCTTCAGGTAGAGCACCTCGGCCAGCGGCACGCGCTCCGTGCGCCCCCGATCCTGGATGATGAGCATCTCCCGGGATGCATCCGCCTGCGGTCCCGGTACGGTCTGCGCAAGCCGGCTCACCTTCTGCAGCGCCTGCTGCAGGCGTTCCAGTCGTACCGGCTTGGTCAGGTAGTCGATGGCTTCCAGCTCGAAAGCCTGCACGGCATGCTCGGAATGCGCCGTGACAAACACCACGGCCGGCGGCCGGGGCAGGGCCGCAATGGTGCGGGCCAGCGCCATGCCGTCAACGCCCGGCATGCGGATGTCCAGCAATACCGCGTCGAAGCTGTCCTGCCGCAGGGCGTTCATGGCCTGGACTGCATCGCAGGCTTCCGCGGCCACCACCGCCTGCGGCGCCGTACAGTCACCCAGCAGCGTGCGCAGGCGCGAGCGGGCGAGTGCTTCATCATCAACCAGCAGTACCTTGAGTTTCATGCAGGAATCTCCAGCCTGACCTGAAATACACCATCCTTGAACACGGTCTTGAACTGTGCCTGCACATCATGCAGCAAAACCAGGCGCTCGCGCACATTGGCAAGCGCCAGCCCGTTGCCGCGCTCCCCCACCCCGGCCGGCGTCGAATTGATCACCTTGATCACCACCTTGCCGCCGCGCCTGAGGGTGCTTATCCGGAGTTGCGCCCCGCTGGCGCTGGGCTCCACGCCGTGCTTGACGGCATTTTCCACCAGCGGCTGGAGCAGCAGCGGCGGCAGTTTGGCCTCATCGGCGCTGGCGTCCAGGCTCCACTGCACCTGCAGGCGATCACCAAAGCGGATCTGTTCTATCGCCAGGTAGCGCTGGGCCAGCGCGATTTCCTGCCCCAGCGTCACGGACTCGGCCGGATCGGCCAGCGCATGGCGAAACAGCTCGCTCAGGTCCTCCAGCACGGCCTCGGCCTTGGCCGGCTCGGCACGCACCAGCGCAATGGCGCTGTTGAGTGTGTTGAACAGGAAATGCGGCCGGATGCGTGACTGAAGCTCGGCCAGCCGCGCGGCGGTGGCTGCCGGCGTGCGCGCCTTGGCGCGCCAGAACAAACCCGCCAGCACCATGGCCGACAGCAGGGCGCCCGAAGCGGCGCTGGCCCACCATGGCGCTGGCTGCAGCAGCCCTATCAGTGCCAGCAGACCGCAGCCATAGAGCCCGGCAGCCGCACCCAGTGCCATGCCGGCCAGCCACTGCGACGAGGTATCCAGCCGGTTCAGCCGCGACTTGAGCGCGCAAATGGCGATCAGCCAGGCCAGGGTGGCGGGCAACACGCCGCCGGTCAGCAGCGAAAACCGCAGCAGCCAATCCATCGGGTGGTTGGCGCCAAACATGGCGCCAACCCCTGCCACCGCCTCCACAAACAGCACCGCGCGCAGCACCACCCCGACATGGCAGGCATCAAACATGCTGGTGCGCACCGGCGGCCACGCCACCACCTCTTCGTCGGCGGGAATAAAGCTTCCCAGCAGCGTGGACTCCCCGAAGGTCTGTGGATCAGGCAAAGGCTTCATCGTTTGTGCGGGCGTTCTCGGGGTTATTCGGGTTTATGGCAGTGTCTTGTCGCGGAACGCGGCATGGCGGTCAGTCACAGATAAAATCACCGGAAACGAGTATGGCACCGGCCGTGGCCTTCCAGCCCGGGTTGAAACCCGATTTAAACCCGGCCGCGCCGAATACCTGCGAATACCTGCCCAGAATAGCGCACCTGGCGCCCTAACCCATGGCGCGCGGCCCCGCAGCCCTGCCGCGCAACCGCCCGAAAGAAAGCCCGACGTGAATCAATTCGACAAAAAATCCCAAGCCTGGTCAGCCCTGTTCTCCGAACCCATGAGCGATCTGGTCAAGCGCTACACGGCCAGCGTGTTTTTTGACAAGCGTCTCTGGCAGGCTGACATCACCGGCTCGCTGGCCCACGCCGACATGCTGGCCGCGCAAAAGATCATCGCGGCAAGCGACCTCGCCGCCATCCAGAAAGGCATGGCGCAAATCACCGCTGAAATCGAGGCGGGCACGTTTGAATGGAAACTGGACCTCGAGGATGTACACCTCAACATCGAAGCGCGCCTGACCCAGCTGGTGGGCGATGCCGGCAAGCGCCTGCACACCGGCCGCAGCCGCAATGACCAGGTTGCTACCGATGTGCGCCTGTGGCTGCGCGGCGAGATTGACCTCATCGGAGGCCTGCTCGGTGACCTGCAAAAGGCACTGGTCGACATTGCCGAGAAAAACGTCGACGTGATCCTGCCCGGCTTCACCCACCTGCAGGTGGCGCAGCCGGTGAGCTTTGGCCACCACATGCTGGCCTATGTGGAAATGTTTGCGCGGGACGCCGAACGCATGGCCGAGATCCGCCAGCGCGTCAACCGGCTGCCCCTGGGCGCTGCCGCCCTGGCCGGCACCAGCTATCCGCTGGACCGCGAGCGCGTGGCCAAAACCCTGGGCATGGTGGACGAGCAGGGCCGCGCCTGTGTCTGCCAGAACAGCCTGGACGCCGTGAGCGACCGCGACTTTGCCATCGAATTCACCGCTGCCGCCACCCTGGCCATGGTGCACATCAGCCGCATGAGCGAGGAGCTGATCTTGTGGATGAGCCAGAACTTCGGCTTCATTCACATCCCCGACCGCTTCACCACCGGCTCGTCCATCATGCCGCAGAAGAAAAACCCCGACGTGCCCGAACTCGCCCGCGGCAAGACCGGCCGCGTGGTCGGCCACCTGATGGGCCTGATCACGCTGATGAAAGGCCAGCCGCTGGCCTACAACAAGGACAACCAGGAAGACAAGGAGCCGCTGTTCGACACCGTCGACACGCTGAAAGACACGCTGCGCATTTTTGCCGAGATGGTGGCTGGCATCACCGTCAAGCCCGAAGCCATGGAAACCGCCGCGCTGCGCGGCTACGCCACCGCCACCGATCTGGCCGACTACCTGGTGAAAAAGGGCCTGCCCTTTCGCGATGCGCATGAAACGGTGGCGCATGCCGTCAAGGCCGCCATCTCGCATGCGGTGGACCTGTCAGAGCTGCCGCTGGCGGTGCTGCAGCAGTTCAACCCGAGCATCGAAAAAGACGTGTACGACGCTTTAAGCCTGCGCGGCTCGCTCAATGCCCGAAACATCCTGGGCGGCACGGCCCCGGCCCAGGTGCGGGCGCAGATTGCAAGGCATCGCGCCCGCCTCGCCTAAGTTCTGGCTAAGGTGTACTTTGTAGACTGAACAGCTACGAAGGACACAACAATGCGTTATGTGACACCCCCGTCCAGGCTCACTGCGTGTAGCCTGCTCCCCCCTCAAGGGGGCGGCGCCTGCGGTCTGGCAAAGCCAGTCCCGCGACTCCCACTGGTTGTACCCGCTGGAACTCTTCAACCCAGCATGAGCCGCGGAACCGGCTTTGCCGGGCCGCAGGCGGGCGGCCCCCGAGGGGCTGGAGCCCGCGGCTCCAAGCCTGCCTGCGCAGGCTTGGACGGGCGACAGAGGCGAAGCGTCTCGCGAGCCGCGGCCTGCAAGGCCTCGGGAGCTACACGCAGTGAGCGACCGTGGGGGCTCAAATAATGCGCTTACTGCTGGTGGAAGACGACGCCATGATCGGCGAGACCGTGCTGCACGTGCTGCGTGCAGAGCACTACGCCGTGGACTGGGTACGCGACGGCAGCATGGCCGACCAGGCCCTGCGCACCGAGCAGTACGACCTGGTGCTGCTCGACCTCGGCCTGCCGCAGCGCGATGGGCTGGAAGTGTTGCGCTCACTGCGCGCGCGGCGCAACGCGACACCGGTGCTGGTGGCCACGGCGCGCGACGCCATCGGCGACCGGATCGCCGGTCTGGATGCCGGTGCCGACGACTATGTGGTCAAACCCTATGACATCGACGAGCTGCTGGCCCGCATACGCGCCCTGATACGGCGCAGCGCCGGCCGGGGCGAACCGGTGTTTGAGCACAAGGGTGTCCGCCTCAACCCCGCCACCCGCGAAGCCAGCGTTCATGGCCAGCCAGTGTCGCTGTCCGCACGTGAGTGGGCCGTGCTGGAGGCCCTGCTGGCCCGCCCCGGTGTGGTGCTCTCACGCGCCCAGCTGGAGGAAAAACTGTTCAGCTGGAAAGACGAGGTCAGCAGCAACGCGGTGGAAGTCTATATTCACGGCGTGCGCAAAAAGCTCGGCAACGAGCTGATACAGACCGTGCGCGGCCTGGGCTACCTGGTACCCAAGGAATGAGCCGCACCACCCCGCCGCCGGCCACCGGCACGCACTCGCTGCGGGGCCGGCTGCTGTGGTTTGTGCTGGCCGCCATCCTGCTGGCCGCGCTGCTGCAGGCCGCGACCGCCTACCGCGGCGCCCTGCAGCAGGCCGACGCCATGTTCGACGACCATCTGCAGCAGATGGCCCGTTCGCTGCGCAGCGGCATTCCCCTGGGCTCACCGCTGATCGACGGCGACGAAGACGCCAGCTTTGACCTCTATGTGCAGATCTGGGGCCAGGACGGCACCCAGCTCTTTCGCTCGACCCGCTCGGCCTTGCCGCCGCGTGCGGTCCTGGGTTTTTCCGATGTCGAGGCCAACGGCAATCGCTACCGGGTCTATACACTGCAGACCGCCCTGCAAACCGTTCAGATCGCGCAAGACCTCGACGCGCGTTCGGCGCGTGCCCGCGCACTCGCCCTCAGGGCGGTGCTGCCCTTTGCCCTGCTCACCCCGCTGCTGATGCTCGCGGTGTGGTGGGTGATCAGCCTGTCGCTGGCGCCCATAGAACGCGCCCGCCGCCAGGTGGCCGGCCGGTCGGCGGACGACTTTTCTCCGCTGGCCCCGACCGGCCTGCCCGACGAGGTGCGCCCACTGGTCGATGAACTCAACCTGCTGTTCGGCCGGGTGCGCGGCGCATTCGATGCGCAGAAGAATTTTGTCGCCGATGCGGCGCACGAGTTGCGCTCACCCCTCACGGCCCTGAAGCTCCAGGCCCAGGCGCTGCGCCGCGGTGATGACGATCCGGCGACGCACGAAGCGGGCATTGCGCGGCTGAACCAGGGCATAGACCGGGCGATACGCCTGGTGGAACAGCTGCTGGTGCTGGCGCGCGAAGAAGCCGGCCCGGGGGAAAATCCCGAGGGCAGCGATGACGTCAACCTGCACGAGGTGGTCAAACTGGCGGTGGCCGATGTCTTGCCGCTGGCGCGGCACAAACAGATTGACCTGGGCCTGGCCGACCCGCCGGACGCGCAGATGCCACCGGTCTCCGGCCAGGGCGAAGCCCTGCGCGTCATGCTGCGCAACCTGCTCGACAACGCCGTCAAGTACACGCCGGCGGGCGGTCAGGTCGACGTGTCGCTGCAGCTGCAGCATGGCCAGCCGGTGCTGACGGTGGAAGACAGCGGGCCCGGCATTGCGGCGCAGGACCGCCCACGCGTGTTCGACCGTTTCTTTCGCGCCAGCGACGTGGCGCTGGAAACCGGCAGCGGCCTGGGGCTGGCGATTGTCAAGGCGATTGCCGAGCGGCACGGCGCAACACTGGCGCTGGAGCGCTCGTCCCGGCTGGGAGGGCTGAAGGTTGAGATCCGCTTTGCGGCCGGCCCTACGGCCACTACGGCTGCTTCGGCCGCAGCGCAATAGCCACTGCGGGGCCGCGCCCACCCGCCCATCTGCTCACCTTAAGCCTCGTCTAAGGCTGGCTCCCCATAGTTAGTCCTGTGGGCACCGATGCGTGTCCGATGTGTGTTCGATGTATATCTCCAACCCAAGGAAGCCAACCATGACATCCGCAGCATTGAAAAATACCCGACTGGTCGTTGCCCTGCTGGCCGCTGGCGCCATAGGTGGCGCCAGCGTCAGCGCACTGAATGCCCTGCATGGCAGCGCCGCTGCCGCCATCGCCCCTACCTCCGCAGCCGCAACCGTTGCCGACAATGTGGCCAGCACGCCCGTGGCGCTGCCCGACTTCTCCCGGATCACCGAGCGCCACGGCCCGGCAGTCGTCAACATCAGCGTCACCGGCACCACCAAGGTGTCCAGCGGATCACCCCTGGCCCAGGGCGATGATGACGACGATGCCCTGGCTGGTGACCCATTTTTCGAGTTCTTCCGCCGCTTCCAGCAGGGGCAGGGCCGACAGGGCCGCGGCGGGCAGCAGGAAGTTCCCACCCGGGGCCAGGGCTCCGGCTTCATCGTGAGCAGCGACGGCATCATCCTGACCAATGCGCACGTGGTGCGCGATGCCCGCGAAGTCACGGTCAAGCTGACCGACCGGCGCGAATTCCGCGCCAAGGTGCTGGGCGCCGATCCGAGGACCGACGTCGCCGTGCTGCGGATTGCCGCCAGCAACCTGCCGGTGGTGACACTGGGCAAAACCAGCGAACTGAAGGTCGGCGAGTGGGTGCTGGCAATTGGTTCGCCCTTCGGTTTTGAAAACACCGTGACGGCCGGCGTCGTCAGCGCCAAGGGCCGATCCCTGCCCGACGACAGCACCGTGCCTTTCATCCAGACCGACGTCGCCATCAACCCCGGCAACTCGGGCGGCCCGCTGTTCAATGCCCGCGGCGAGGTGGTCGGCATCAATTCACAGATCTACTCCCGCAGCGGCGGCTATCAAGGTGTGTCGTTTGCGATTCCTATCGATATAGCGGTCAGGATCCAGAAGCAGATCGTGGCCAACGGCAAGGTGGAGCATGCGCGCCTGGGCGTAGCGGTGCAGGAAGTGAACCAGACCTTTGCCGACTCGTTCAAACTCGACAAACCGGAAGGCGCCCTGGTGTCCACGGTTGAAAAAGGCAGCCCGGCCGAGAAGGCGGGCCTGCAGTCCGGCGACGTGATTCGCAAGGTCAATGGCCAACCCATCGTCTCCTCGGGCGACCTGTCGGCTCTCATTGGCCTGGCCGCCCCCGGCGACACCGTCGCGCTCGACGTCTGGCGCCAGGGCGCCGCCAAATCGCTCACGGCACGACTGGCCAGTGCCGACGACAAGTCCGCCCAGGCCGCCAGCAAAAAAGATTCACCCAGCCAGGGCAAGCTGGGCCTGGCCCTGCGTCCGCTGCAGCCCGACGAAAGGCAGGAGGCAGGCCTCGACAGCGGCCTGGTGGTCCAGCAAGCCAGCGGCCCGGCGGCCTTGGCCGGCGTGCAGGCTGGCGACGTACTGATCGCCATCAATGGCACACCGGTCAGGAATGTCGAGCAGGTGCGCAGCGTGGTCGCCAAAGCGGACAAATCGGTGGCGCTGCTCATCCAGCGTGGCGACAGCAAGATTTTTGTGCCAGTGAACCTGGGCTGAGATCAGCGGAAACAGCGAAAACTGCGAAAGGATGGGTGCAGGGTGAGCGGTACCAGGTGGGCGATGCCGCGAGGCAGCCCTCAAGCGCAGTAGCGTAGTGGCCCGTAGCGCGGATCAGCCGCGGGCCTGCGGCCCTTCCCTGTCCCAGGTATCGGCCGTTATTCCCCCATTCAGCAGGCGAAACTTCTCCACCTTATCCGTCGGGGTTTTGGGCAGCGCGGGCAGAAACCGGAAGTAGCGGGGAACCATGAACCGCGCCATGCGTGTCGCGCAAAAGTCGGCCAGCGCCTGGGCGCTGATGTTGGCGGACTCACGCGCCACCACGCAGGCCATCACCTCTTCTTCCGTCATTTCGCTGGGAACGCCGATCACGGCACACTCCAGAATATCGGGATGCGCTTCGACGACCATCTCCACTTCCGCGGCGGAAATGTTCTCACCGCGCCTGCGCACCATGTCCTTGCGACGCCCCACAAAATACAGGTAGCCCTCTTCGTCGGCACGCAGTACGTCTCCGGTATGAAACCACCCATGGCGAAACGCCTTGAGGGTTTCATCGGGCATGCCGAAATACCCCTCCATGAGCATCGACGGTGCGGTGGCGCGAATGACGAGTTCACCCGCAACGCCGGCAGGTACGGCAACGCCCTCTTCATCCACCAGCTGAACCTCAAACGGTCCGATCGGTTGGCCACACGAACCCGGGCGCCGGGCCGCATCCAGCGGCATGTAAATCATGGCGCCCACTTCGGTTGAGCCATACAACTCCACCAGGCGGCAACCGAACCGCTCCTCAAACTGAGGCGCCCACGCCGGTAGCGGCACACCCCAGCCCAGGCGCGCGGGGTTGTCCCTGTCGCCGGGTTGTGGGGGCTGTTTCCACAACATGGTGAGCGTCGCGCCCATGAAGTCAAACACCGTGGCGCCAAGGGCGCGCACTTCATCCCAATACCGGGAAACGCTGAATTTCTCACCGATGGCGGCCACACTCCGCAACAGCAGCGCCGGCGCAATCGTCATGACCGCCGCGTCCAGGTGAAACATTGGATAAGGACAATACAGCACGTCGTCATGGCGCAGCCCCAGCCCTTTGATCACCAGGCTGGCCTGCCCCAGCACGAAGCGATGAGAGATCATGGCGGCTTTGGACCGGCCCGTGGTTCCCGAGGTGTACAGCAGCAGTGACAGCTCGGAAAAGCTGATTGCCAGAGAAGGCGCCGGAGATTCCTGCGATGCGGAATCCCTGAGCACGGCATAGGCCAGCAAGGGCCGGCCGTTTAGCGCTGGTGAAAGTAGCGACGGTGACGCCTCTCCGACCACCACAATTTTTTCTACCGTGGCCAGTTCCGGCAATATCTCCTGCAGTGGGGCCAGCAGCGATGCATGCACAAGAACGAGCCGGCTTCTGACCAGATTGATGGCACTGGCCAATACGGCGCCCCGGAAGGACGTGTTGACCGGCGCTGTCACGGCGCGAGTTTGGATAGGGCAAACCAGGTCATGGCGAATTCGATGCAGTTGGGCAGCATCAAGGTCACGTTTTGCCCTCGCCCCACGCCCTGGCGCATCAAACCATGGGCCAGGAGATCCGTCTCGACGTCCACCTGCCGGTAGGTCCACTCGCCATGCAGCATCCGGATGAAAACCTTGTCGGGGACCTCGGCGGCAGCCTGGCGCAGCTCTCCCCCGAGGGAGGCGCAAACGGGGGGCGTCCAGCAGGCCTCACCCGCGCCGGCAAGATTCTCGCCCATGCCTATGCTCATGCTTACGCTCACGCGCCGCTTCCCTGCGAATCAACGGGGGCGCCGTTGCCTGCGGAGTCCCCCGTGAACGCCGGCGTCTCCCCGTGCGCTGCCACCTCCCAGTGTTCACGGCGGTTGGGTACCGCGCCATCGATGCGCAGCGTGGACCCCGAGATAAAGGCCGCCGCGGGGGACAGCAGAAACGTGATGGCGGCAGAAACCTCCGCCTCCGTTCCCAAGCGGCCTGCGGGAACCAGGCTCGCAAAGCGGTTGATCATCGGCCGGTACCGGTCCGGGTATGTTTCCAGCCCCGAGGAGGCAATCCATCCGGGGGCTACGGCGTTGACCCGTATCGGCGCCCATTCATACGCCAGCGTCTCTGTCAGGTTCAGCATACCGGCGCGGGCGGCGCCCGAATGTGCCATGCCCGGCATTCCCATCCACATGTCGGCCAGCATGTTGACGATCACTCCACCGTTTTGGGCCTTCATGTACTGGCGGTAGACCTCCCGCGCCATCAGAAACCCACCGGTGAGGTTGTTGCGCACGACGGCGTCCCAGCCGTTGGCCGAAATAGCCTCTGCCGGACTGAAGAACTGGCCTCCGGCGTTGTTGACAAGCCCGTCAATGCGCTGGAGGTCATGCAGGGCCCGGCTCACCGTTTCAGTCACGCCGCCTTCATCCCTGATATCGCAGGTGTACACGAAGGCCGCACTCCCGGACTCGCCAAGGGATTCACGGGCGCGTTCGAGCTTGGCGGCATCCCGCCCGATCAGCGCAACGCGCGCGCCCAACGACGTCAGCTCTCTGGCCAGCTTCAGGCCGATACCCGAACCGCCGCCGGTGATGAGGTAGGCCTTGTCCTCAAAAAGCCCGGGCCGGAAAATCGCCCCGTAGGCCGCCGCGCCCGATACGGGCGGAGATACAGACAAAGGTATAGGCCGAGGTACAGGCGAAGGTGCAGGTGCAGGTGCAGGTGCAGGTGTTGGAGGATGGGGCATGACTTGATGTGGATGAAAAATAGAAATATGATTATGACGTCAGTTTTTTATTAATGCAATAATCCTGCACCTGATGACCATCCTCATCATCCATTCCGCTCACCGATCACCCTCACCGTTCCATCCATGACCGACTCAGCAACCCTTGAAAGCGTCGCCGCAGACCCGACCGTCTTCGCCTACCGCGACGTGCTTCTGGCTCAATCCGGGCAGGAGGGCCTGCGCAAGGGGGCGCGGACCGAGCTCCGGATTCGCTGGGCGGCATGCGCACTGCTGGAGGAATGCTCCCTGTCCGGCTTGAAGGTTCAGGACATCTGCACCCGCTCGGAAATCGCCCAGGGAACTTTTTACCAATATTTCCCCGACAGAGACACCTTGCTCAGCGCGCTGCTGAGCGATTTCGTTTCCTTTTTGGGAAAGCGGACGATAGCGGCAACATGGGGAAGCGAAGGCCACCTGGCCTCCGTTGCCTTGTCCACGCGGGCCTTTTGCGAGCTGTTCGCGCAGAACCGCGGCCTGATGAAGTGCCTGCTCAATCACGATGAGGCATTTCCGCAGGCGCGAAAGATCCTGCAGACACTCAACACGGCCTGGATAGAAAAGGTCGTCAGCTCGATCAAGAAGAAACGGCCTCCCCAGGCGGGCAAAAAGACCTCTGACCGTGAGTTGCGCCGGCGCTGCTACGCGCTCGGCTCCATGGTCGACCAGTACCTGGCCTCCATCTATCTGTATGAAGATGCGGAAGTAAGTGCCGTGGCGGGCGACCTGGACAGCATCGTGGCAACGCTGACGTTTATCTGGAACCAAGCGTTCGCGCAGGAGTTCCTACCGCAGCAACCCATCCACCGAACCTGACGCAAACACAAACACAAACACAAAGGAAGAAACCATGGAGACAAGCAATGTCGCAAGTACTTTTTGAAAAACACGGGCCCGTCGCCATCGTCACGCTCAATCGCCAGGAGCGCCTGAACGCCATCAGCGAAACGCTGCTGGACGACCTGCACGCCACCCTGCTCAAGGCCCAGCTCGATGAGGACATCAAGGCCATTGTGCTTGCCGGCGCAGGCCGGGCGTTTTGCGCGGGTGCCGACCTGAAGGAATTTTCCGGACAAGCCGCCACCGCCCGGGACACATCGAACTATGCCGAGAAAATCCAGCAGGTCACGCGCGACATCATGTTCAGCGGCAAGCCCGTTGTCGGGGCCATCCAGGGGTTTGCCGTGGGCGGGGGGTTCGAGTGGGTGCTCAACTGCGACATGGTGGTAGCGGCCGAAGATGTGGTCTGCTTCTTCCCCGAAATGAGCTGGGGACAGTTTGTGACCGGTGGCGTCACCCATCTGTTGCCCCAGGCTGTGGGCCATCAGCGTGCCATGGAACTCTGGTTGCTGGGTGAAAAGCAAAGTGCCGATGCGCTGTACCGGCTCGGCCTGGTCAACCGCGTGGTGCCCAAAGAGAAAGTGCTGGAGACTGCGATCGCGCTGGCCGAGAAGATCAGCGAGCGCTCCACTTTCACCGTGTCGCGCCTGAAAAAGATGGTCAATACGCAACTGTCGGGTCAGCTGGCAACTGCCTTGCAGCTGGAAGCCGAAGCAGCGGCCAGTGCCATGGGAAACGAGGACACCCAACAACGCGTTGCGGGCTTTACCGCCCGATAAACAGGGCAGCACTTTGCACCGCTGAAGCCTTTTTTGAAACTGAAATTGCATGACGGTGATGACCGCGCGATGACCGTGGCTGCCTGGCCCGGGCCTTGATTCGTGTCCTCGCCGACCCTCGGCATTTGTTCGCCGCGGACGCACCGGACCACGTGCCAACGTGAGAAAAATTACACCGGCACGCCTGATTCCAAAAAACTTTCAAACCGCCGGGCTGCCAAACTGGCTACGATGCGGGTCGAGAACCCAGGAGTTACCCCCACCCATGCCCGTCATCACCAATATCGAAGACCTGCGCGTTCTGGCGCAAAAACGTGTTCCCCGCATGTTCTACGACTATGCCGACTCCGGCTCGTGGACGGAGAGCACCTACCGCGCCAACGAAAGCGACTTCCAGAAGATCAAGCTGCGCCAGCGTGTGGCCGTCAACATGGAAAACCGCAGCACGGCGACCCGGATGATTGGGCAAAAGGTTGCCATGCCGGTGGCGATCGCCCCGACGGGCCTCACTGGCATGCAGCATGCCGACGGCGAAATCCTGGGCGCCCGCGCCGCCAAAAAATTCGGCATTCCGTTCACGCTGTCCACCATGAGCATCTGCTCCATCGAGGACGTCGCCGCCGGCACGGACCGCCACCCTTTCTGGTTCCAGCTGTATGTGATGAAAGACCGCACCTTCATCGAAGGCTTGATCGACCGCGCCAAAGCCGCCAATTGCTCGGCGCTGGTGCTCACATTGGACCTGCAAATCCTCGGCCAGCGCCACAAGGACCTGAAAAACGGCCTGAGCGCACCGCCCAAACCCACACTCGCAACCATCCTCAACCTGATGACCAAGCCCCGCTGGGGCTTGGGCATGCTGGGGACCAAACGCCACGGCTTTGGCAACATCGTCGGCCACGTCAAGGGCGTCGACAACATGGGCTCGCTCTCGGAATGGACGGCCAAGCAGTTCGACCCGGGCCTGAACTGGGGCGATGTCGAATGGATCAAGAAGCGCTGGGGCGGCAAGCTGATCCTCAAGGGCATCCAGGACGTGGAAGATGCGAAATTGGCCGTCAACTCGGGCGCTGACGCGTTGATCGTGTCCAACCATGGCGGCCGCCAACTCGATGGGGCGGCCTCATCCATCTCTGCCCTGCCGGAGATCGTGGAAGCGGTGGGCCAGCAAATTGAAGTGCACATGGACGGCGGTATTCGCTCGGGGCAGGATGTGCTGAAGGCAACGGCGCTGGGAGCCAAGGGCACCTACGTCGGCCGCGCCTTCCTGTACGGCCTGGGCGCCATGGGCGAACAAGGCGTGACGAAAGCGCTGGAGATCATCCACAAGGAGCTGGACCTGACCATGGCGTTTTGCGGCCGCACCAATATCAACACGGTGGACAAAAGCATCCTGCTGCCCGGCACCTACCCGGCCTGACGAGCGAGGCCGACGCGCAAGGGTGGTGGGCGGTCCAGGCCGCCCCTCACGTCGCCCCGCTCGGTGCATCGACGCCTAGAAACTGTGGCGGATGCCCACCTCGTAGCCGCTCGACTTGCCCCCCAGCGTTGTACCGGTGGCCGTCAGGCCCTGAACGCCGATCGATTTCTGGGCACCCGCCTTGTTGCTCAGGTGTCCATAGCTTCCATAGACCTGCGTCCGCTTGGACAGGTTGTAGCCATAGCCCACGGCGTATTTGCGCCAGTCGGCGTTGCTGGAGGCCGTATCGTAGCGACTGACTTGCGCACGCACTTCACCGGCGCCGACAGGGGCCGTCAGCCCCAGCTCAATGGCGGTGATTTTCGCGGTGCCGGTTTTTTCGGTAGCCCACAACAGCATGGGCTTGACCATGCCCAAGTCGTAGGAGGCCCCCACGTTGCGGATCTCGATGTCCTGCGCTGCGGTCGCACCCTTGAGCTTGCCGGCGGCCAATGCTGCATTTACCGGGCCGCTGCGGTAGCCGAAACGGGCACCGGCATAGTTACCCTGGTGGGTGTTGGTGGCCGTGGCGGGCGGCTCGCCAAACGCGTACTGCACCTGTCCGTAGAAACCACCCAGGTTACCTGGCAGGAAATAGCTGACCGCATTGCTGATCTGGATAGGTGCTCCGAGCATGATGAAGGCCATGTTGCCCCCGACGCCGTTGGTGAGGAAGGGATCGAAGATGAGGGTACTCAGGAAGGTGGCCGAATCATCGCGTCCCAGGCGCACTTCGCCGAACGGGCCGGACAGGCTGACCGTGGAGCGGCGGTTGAAGCTCAGGCCGCCGCCCGCCCCCTTGCCGCTGCCGGTGTCAACATCCAGCCCGGCTTCCAGCCAGAAGCTGGCGGCCAGGCCGCCGCCGAGGTCTTCTGTGCCGCGAAAGCCCCAGCGGCTGATGTTGGCGCCACCGGTGGACACGCCGGTCTTGGAGATGCCGGTGCCCGTCAGGTGAGCCACGCCCACGTCGAGGACGCCAAACAGCGTCACGGAAGACTGGGCCGATGCACAGCCGGCCGCAGCCATCGCCGCAGCGGCGATCAGGGATTTTTTCATGAGTTTCTCCTCCGGCCAATGTGGCCGGTTGTTGGTTTTTGGAAATGAAGGCGGGGAGGACGGGGCCCTCCGGCCGAAGATGCGGCCAGTTCCCAAACCCGTCCAGCGGGAAATTCAGCGGTCCGGGCTCAGAGGTCCAGGGCCAGCGAGTCGCTCTTGCAGCCAGAAACGCACAGCATCATGACCTTGTTGCTGGCGCGCTCCTTGGCGCTGAGGATGGAGTCGCGGTGATCGGGCTCGCCGGCAAGCACCCGGGTTTCACACGATCCGCACACACCTTCGCAGCAGCTGTGGTCAACCGACACTCCGGCATCGAGCAGGGTGTCCAGAATTGACTTGCCCGGCTTGATGGTGATGGTGCGGCCGCTGCGGCGAAGCTCGACGGTGAAGGTTGCATGCGCATTGGCCGATGCGGCCACGGCCACGGCAGAAAAGCGCTCGATGTGGGCGTTCTCATGCCCGAGTTCCCCGCAGATTTTCTCGAAGGCGTCGAGCATGACCGTCGGGCCGCAGGCGTAGTAATGCGTCTGTGCGTCGGGTGCCCGCGCCGACAGCAGCGCCTTGAGGTCGGGCGGGCCACCCTTTTCGTCGTCGAAGTGCAGCATCAGCGGCATGCCCAGCGCCTCAAGCTCAACCACAAACGCCGCGCCCTGGCGTGAACGCGCGAAGTACATCACTTCGAAGGCCTTGCCCGCCGCCTTGAGCCGGCGCGCCATGCTCAGAATGGGCGTGACGCCGATGCCACCCGCGATCAGCACGGTGTGCCCGGCCTCTTCGTGCAGCGGGAAGTTGTTGCGGGGCGCGGAGATGGGCAGCCGCATGCCGACACGCAACTGCTCATGCACGCAGCGCGAGCCGCCGCGGCTGGCCCGGTCACGGAGCACACCCACCACGTAACGGTTGCGCTCCTCGCACGAATTGGACAGCGAGTAGCTGCGCTCCATGCCGTTGGGCAGGTGCAGGTCAATGTGCGAGCCCGCCGTGAACGCTGGAAACTCCGTTCCGGGCAAGGGCCGCAATTCGACGCTGATCACATCGTCGGCTTCATGGCGCAACGTGTGGACGAAGGCGTTCAAGGTAGTAGACATGATGGTTAGAGGCTCAAGGGCTCAAAAGGGACACAAGGATGAATCAGGCCGGATTACCGGCCGTCGAAGCAGCCTCCAGTTGCTCTTCAGCAAGGTTGCGCAGGTGGCGGCGCAGCCGCACCACGCCGATGTCATGCTGGTACAGGTTTTCGTGCTGGTTCGCGTCGGGTTCCATTTGCTCCAGCATGATGCGGTCCTGCTCAAGCACTGCCCAGTGGCGTGCCTCCAGCCGGTTGCGATACAAAAACCTCCAGGTGTCACGCTGCCAGGACGACACCTTGCGGCAACGCCAGAAGAACACCGCTGTCGTGTTGCCATCAACCGGCGTGGCACAGCCAACGATCGCAAAATTGCCGCCAGGGCCACCGGACTTCGGATAGGGAATTTCCAGCCGCATCCAGTGCACACCGGTGCTGCCCCATTCCGTCCAGTCGAAGTTGACGCCGCGCTGGCCGGTCTTTTCAAACACAAAGCCCGTGTCGGTCGTGCGGATCTGGAACGTGGCCGTGCTCTCACCTTCGGCCATGGAATGGGACTGCTTGTGCAGGAAGGTGCCGTGCATCGGATCCATCACATTGTCGAGCGCATAGCGGTAGTCGCCTTTCCACTCGGCATAGCACAGGAAATGCGAATACTCCGGCGAGCTGAGCTCTTCGGGCATGGTCATGAGCGGCGGCGTGTCGATGTTCACATCGCTGTTGTAGAGGAAGATGGCGCCCCACGCTTCCTGCACATGGAAAGACAGCGCCGCGCGCGTGCCTTCGAGCTTGCAGCCCGGGCTTCCCGGCACCTTGGTCACGGTGCCGTCGCAACGCACTTCGACACCGTGGTAGGGGCAGGCGAGCCGGTCACCCAGCACCATGCCCTGCGACAGCGGCGCGCCGCGGTGCGGGCAGCGGTCTTCCAGCGCATGCAGCGTGCCGGTTGCATCGCGCCACAGGGCAATCTTCTTGCCCAGCCGGCGCAGTGAAATCGGCCGCTCGCCGACAAAACCCGACGGGCAGATGGGATACCAGAGATTCTTCAGGCCGTCCTTCAGCAATGCGTCGACGGGGTCTTTGGTGAAAGTGATGGTGTTCATGGTCTCTCTCCTCTTTCCTTAGTTGCCGAGGCGGGCCATCAGGGTCTGGAAGCCCTGCTCGGTCCACGCCTGCCCGTTCTCGCTGGACGGACCGGTACGGTTGAGGCAGGCCACCAGTTCTGGCAGCGTGTGGGCGCCTTCCGCGAAGGCGCGCTCAATGGCGTCGCCCAGCAGGTCTTCAAAGGTGGTGGGGGCACGCTGGCGTGCCTGGTGGGGGTCGAGGTAGCGGTCGGTTTGCATCAGGGGTCTCCTTTGATGTCAATCGGGTCTGTGGGGTCAATCAATTCAGACAGGTCGGTCAGATCAGCAGGTTGGTCGGATCAGTCGGCCTGGATGCCGAATTCCTTGATGATCTTGCCGAAGTGCTCGTAGTCGCCAGCATTGGCCTTGGCCAGCCGCGACGGGTCACCACCGGCCGGGAGCGCACCGAACGTGACCATCTTGGCGGTCACATCGGGCATCTTGAGAATCTCGTTGAGGTGGCTGTTGAGCGTTTTGGTGATGTCGGCAGGCAGGCCCTTGGGCCCGAACAGCCCCTGCCAGGCGCCCACCTCCACGTCCTTGTAGCCCAGCTCGGTCAGCGTCGGCACATTGGGCGCCAGGGAGGAGCGCTGGGGTTGCGCCACGGCCAGCGCCACCACCTTGCCGGTGGCAATGTGCGGCGCGACCGGGCCGTAGGTCATGAAGGTCACCGGCACGTGGCCACCCAGCAGGTCGTTGACTGCCGGCGCCACACCGCGGTAAGGCACGTGCGAAATCTTCACGCCGGCAGACTTGTTGAACATCTCGCCCAGAATGTGCATCGGTGAGCCGCTGCCGGGGCTGGCATAAGACAGCATCTTGACCCTGGACAGGGCGACCAGCTCCTTGACATCCTTGGCGCCGGCGGAAGTGCTGGCCGCGATGAACAGCGGCTGGAGACTGGTCTGGACGATGGGGGTGAAGCCATTCAGCACGTCGTAGCTCGTTCCGGAACCGGTCTTGAGCACCAGCGGCGCGATGGAGAAGGTGCTGGGCGCGAGCAGCAGGGTATAGCCATCCGCGGGTGCCTTGGCCACGTAGGCGCTGCCTATGGTGCCACTGGCGCCGGGGCGGTTGTCGACGATCACCGGCTGGCCGAGGCGGGCCGTCAGCTTTTCGGCATACAGGCGTGCCATGGCATCGGTGTCTCCACCGGCCGGGTAGGCCACGACCAGCGTGATGGGTTTGCTCGGATAGGCCTGGGCCATGGCGCTGCCCGCGGACAATGCGGCACCCATGCAGGCAGCCAGGGCGAGTGCTTGACGTCGTGTGAATTTCATAACGGTTTCCTGAAACTAAAAATAAAACCCGGCATCACCGGAACTGGGGGCAAAGCTTGGGATGGCGTCGGCTGCGTTCGCGGACGGGCCGGCAAAAGAAATGCGGTCCTGCGGCCCACCGGGCGGCAATGGCGCGATGATCCGGAAAGGTCCTGAGGCAAGGAACTTTTCCGCAGGCGTCTGGGCTACAAGGAGGCCCAAACCCAGCACCGCCAAGGTGGCGAATAACAGCCGCGAAAACCCGCACTCGCAACCGCGACGGACCGAGGGCTTAGGTGGTAATAAGGTCGAACTCATACAGCCTCCGGTAAAAGTTATCGACATCGGCCTGTGCCTGCTCGCGCATGCGGACGTTTCGGGTCACACAGGTAGTGGCGCTTTCCATGCCACCGGCCTCGCCGACGCGGCGCGACACATCCTGCACAAACTGGCATTTGGACTGGCGACGTGCACCGAATTCCAGCAGCACCTGCGCAACATCCTGGCCCTCTGAGAGCATGCTGACCAGCACATTGCTGTCTTCGATGGCCATCGTGCCGCCCTGGCCCATGAAAGGCGTTGAGGCATGGGCCGCGTCGCCAATCAAGAGCACTTGACCTTTGCTCCAGGGCTGGGGCAGCCGGACCTCTTCCACTGCGGTGTAAAACACCTGCGAAGGATCAAGGATGTCATTGAGCAGCGGCGCGGCCGGGCCGGCAAATTCAGCGAACTTTTCACGCATGGTCAGGTGCAGGCGTGCAGGGTCATAGCGCGGATGGCCGGGCTCGTTGCTGGTGGCATAGACGTAGAGCTGGTCCTGGCTGATGGGCATGATGCCCAGGCGCTTGCCAACACCCATCATCATGATTTTTTCGCGCAGCTCGGGCGGCCGGCGGTGGATACTGCGCCATACACCAAAGCCAGTGTCCACGGGCTCAAGGACGCCAAACAGCATGGTGCGAATCTTCGAGCGGATGCCGTCTGCGCCCACCATCAGGCTTGCTTCGATCTTGCTTCCGTCATTCAGGGTCGCAATCACGACACCGCGCTCGGGGCTGTCCTCTATGGAAGCCACGGTGGTGCCAAGGCGTACCTCCACGCCAAGCGAACGCATGCGGCCCGCGAGAACCCGGTGCATCTCGGAACGGCGAACACCCAAAATAGGCGGCAAGGTGGTGCCGGGCGCGCTCGGGTAACGGGTCTCGGTAATCAGCTCTCCGTGTAGGTCAAAGTAGAGATTGCGGCCCTGCTCGATGGCAAACCCGCACTCCAGAATCCCGGGCAGTACGCCCAGTTTTTGCAGCTCCGCCAACCCGTTGCTGTAGATAAAAATGCCCGAGCTGTGAAAATTCCAAGCATCAAGCTTTTCCGCGACCGTCACGCGTATCCCGCGTTGCGCCAGCGCTATCGCAAGCGAGCACCCGGCAATGCCACCACCAACAATCAGAACACCGCGTTCCAGAAGTTTCATGTCAAGCTTCCTTTCCAGTGGACGGTTTTGTATCGGTCAGGAACCCACTGCCGGGCTGCACTTTGGACTGGCGGCGTGTATTGCCATCAATGCCGCCTTCGATCGCCCATTCGGCAAATACCGTCGGGCCCGGCTCAAAATCGCGCGGCTGCCAGTCGGCCGTGAGCTGGTCTTCGTCGGCGTAATACTCGACGAGCGCACCCGCCGGGTTTTTGAAGTACCAGAAGTAGGCCGATGAGATCGGATGCCGGCCCGGGCCTAACTGGGTCTCCCAGCCGCAGCGCGAGATGTGCATGCCGCCGCCGAACACCTCGTGGATGTCGCGCACCGTGAAGGCCACATGGTTGAGCCCGGCATCGCCCGCGGGGCGCTGCAACAGGAAGATGTCATGGTGGCCGCCGTCGGGTGCGCAGCGCAGGAAGGCACCGCGGCCGGGATAATGGTCGGAAGCGGCGAAGCCAAAGCTCTCGAGATAAAAGCGCTCGCAGGCCACCACGTCCTTGACGAAGAACACCACGTGCCCCACTTCAATGGGCATGGCGCGCTCGTAGGCCGGGCTGGGCTTGTTGACGCGATGCTTGCTGCTCCAGGTGTTGTGCTCGGCGCACTCCACGTCGATCTGGCGTTTGCGCGTGACCTGCAGGCGCACGGACAAGCCGTTGGGGTCGGTGCAGCCGATGCGGCCGGCCTCCTGCACAAAGCCCTGCTGCTGGCGGATATTGTCGGCGTAGCGCGCAAGGTCGGCCTCGCTCTCCACACCCCACACCACCTGGCGCAGCGTCGGCCCCGCCTCCATCGCGGGCGGCAGGCCGGTGCGGCTGGTGGCGGCCACGATCACGCGGCAGCCATTCAGGGTTTCAAACACCAGTTGATCGGCCTCCTCGTTGACCAGGGACAGCCCCCAGTCCAGGAAGAAGCGGCGGCAGGTCGGCAGGTCGTCCGCGCCGTAAGTGATTTCGTCTATGCCCAGTACGCTCATGTAATAACTCCTTGTGTCGCTGCGTCGCGCCAGGCTTTAGTTAGCCCACGCCAGCGGTTGTTCGTTGAGGCCCCAGTACAGGCTTTTTTGCTCCATGTACTGCAGGATCCCGAGGCGGCCTTTCTCGCGTCCCAGGCCGCTGTCGCGCCAGCCGCCGAACGGCGTCGAGATGGAGAACTGCTTGTAGGTGTTGATCCACACGGTGCCGGCCTGCACTGCACGGCCAATGCGCCAGGCGCGCTTGTAGTCGCGTGTCCAGATGCCGGCCGCCAGCGCGTAGAGGCTGTCGTTGGCTTGGGCCAGCAGGTCGTCTTCGTTGTCGAAGGGCATGGCCACCAGCACGGGGCCGAAGATCTCCTGCTGGCAGATCTGGTCGGTGTTCTTCACGCCTTCAAGAATCGTGGGCTGGTAGTAGTAGCCACGCTCATACAGGCCGCCCTGCGGACGCGCACCACCGGTACGCACGCTCGCACCTTCGTCCAGGCCCAGCGCCACATAACGCTCTATCGATTCGCGGTGTTTGGCGGTGATCAGCGGACCCATCTGGGTGCGCTCGTCGGCCGGATCACCCACGCGCAGCGCGGCGGCACGGTTGGCCAGGCGCTCCATGAATTCGCCATACAGCCTGCGCGCCACGAAGAGGCGCGAACCGGCAATGCAGGCCTCGCCCGACGAGCTGAAGATGCCATAGAGCACGCCGTTCACCGCATGGTCCAGGTCGGCATCGTCCAGCACCATGGTGGCCGACTTGCCGCCCAGCTCCAGCGAGACCGGCATCATCTTGTCGGCCGCAATGTGGGCAATGTGCTTGCCGGTAGTGGTGCCGCCCGTGAACGACACGCGCTTGACCAGCGGGTGCTTGGTGATGGCATCGCCAATGACCGAACCCCGGCCCGGCAGCACGCTGATCAGGCCCTTGGGAATGCCGGCCTCCTCGCAGATGGCGGCAAGCTCCAGCGCCATCAGCGGCGTCGCCTCGGCCGGCTTGATGACGACCGCGTTGCCCGCGGCGAGAGCCGGCGCGACCTTCTGCGCTTCGCTCGCAATGGGCGAGTTCCACGGCGTGATGGCCGCAACCACGCCCATGGGCTCGTAGACGCTCATGGTCATGAAGTCACCGCGCGATGGCGTGATGGTTTCTTCCAGCGTTTCGCAGGCGCTCGCAAAAAACTGGAAGGTACCGGCGGCACTCGCCACCAGGGCGCGTGTCTCGTTGATCGGCTTGCCGTTGTCCAGGCGCTGGCGCTGGGCCAGCGGCTCGGCGCGCTCGCGGATCAGCGACGCCACGCGGTACAGCACAGCCGCCCGCTCATGCGGCTTGCGCTGGGCCCAGCCGCTGGTGCGAAATGCCTGGTCGGCGCGCGCAATGGCCTCGTCGACGTCCGCCAGGCTCGGTGCGCGCAAGCGCGCCACCACTTCGCCCGTGGCCGGGTAGAGTGTGGCGGATTCATCGCCGCCGCCAAGGCGCATCTCGCCGCCGATGTTGATGGGAAGCAGCTCTTTCGATTCAGTGATCAATGTCATGACACATGTCCTCAGATGACGAGCGCGCGGCCCCGGTTGAGCAGCGCGCGCACCACGCTATAAACGGTGAGCGCGGATGTTTTTGGATTGGCCGCCAGCGGCCTGCCGCGCATGGTCAGCTCGAAGCTGCCGAAAGCGCCGCACGCCGCCACGTGGTGAACGTTTTCGCTGACGCCCGGATCGGCAAACAGCTGCACCTGCGTGCGCTGCAGGCCCAAGCCCGCGAGCGACAGCGTGGCCGCCACATTGGCGTTCTTGGGGTAGAGCTGTGCGGCCTGCTCGGCACTGCCGTCAAAGATGCAGTGCGCGACGGTGAGGCTGTCGAGGTCGCAGACGGTCTCGGCCGGCGTGCCCTTCCAGGCCGTCGGTGGCTTGCGGCCGGTGTACACCACCGAATCGAGCCCGCCCACACGCGCGGCGGCCAGCGCGTCAATTCCGCCGATGGCGCCAGACAACAGCTGCACCTGCGTCTTGCCGCGCCGTGCGGCCTGCTCCAGCATCTGCGCCATGCCGGGCGCGCTCAGCGCACCCACCGAGGTCACCACGCAGGCAATGCCGCGCTCCAGCGCCGGCACCACATGCGCGGCAATCGCGCCGTGACCGGCACACTCGACCACCACATCAGGCGTGTCATCAGCGGCCAGCGCCTCCCGCACCCGGGCCTGCGGAGCCCAGCGGGCGACAGTGGTTTCGGTGCGGTCACGGGCCTCCGGCACGGTAACGACCTGATCGACCACCACGTCCGGGTCGCCATGCAGCAACTCCAGCACGCTGGCGCCAATCGCGCCGCAACCAATCATGGCAATTTTCAGCATGGCATCACACGCTTCAGGCAGCGACCGCGACTTTGGTCGGCGGGCCGGCAAAAGCAGTTTTAAAGCTGCCGATGGAGAGCATGTCGATCTCCAGGATAAAGGGGCCGCTCGCAGCCAGCGCCTTGTCCAGGCCGGCCGGCAGGTCGGCAAGCCGGCTCACGCGCGTGTGGCCCAGCTGCAGCGAGGCACACAGTTGCGCATAGTCCGGCGTGTGCAGGTCGACATAGCAGCGGCGGCCACCGTACTGGGCGTCCTGGATGTTCTGGATCACGCCATAGCGCTTGTCGTTCATCAGCACGTACACCACGCCGGCCTTCTCCTGCACGGCCGTGGCGAGTTCGCCCAGATTCAGGATGAAGCCGCCATCGCCCGACAGGCAAAAGGTTTTGCGGCCCGAGGCGGTCACTGCAGAACCCACGGCGGCGCCCACGCCCATGGCCAGGCCCTGCCCGATGCCGCCACCGAGCGCATGCACGCCGGCACGCGGATCGAAAATGTGCAGTTGGCGGTTGCCCCAGGTGCTGTTGGACACCGTGACGTCACGTACCCAGTTGAAGTTTCGGCCAGCGGCCTGCTGCAGCTGGCTCACCAGTTCCGTATAGGGGCCGAGGCCGTCGAGCAGGCTTTTCTCGGCCGCGGCACGCGCTGCGCGCAGGTCGGCCATGAAGGCGGGGTCAATCGACAGGCGGCCTTCGAGACGGTCGGCCAGCCCCTGCAGCACGAGTTCGGAGTCGCCGTGCACGAAATAGTCCGTGGCGTAGCCGCGGCCTTCAGCGGCGGGGTCGGCGTCCACGCGGTAAAGCGGGCGCGGCAGCTTGAGTTCGTACTTCAGTGTTTCATTGCCGCGCAGGCGCGAGCCAACGACCACCATGGCATCGCAGGTCTGGTAGAAGTTTTCCACCGGTTTGTGCAGGTTGTAAGCGCCCAGCGACCGGACGTCGTCCTCGGGCACGATGCCGCGGCCCTGGGTGCTGGTGACCACGCCCAGGCCCATGGCCATGAGGCGGGCCACCGCCGCACCCGCATGGCGGGCTCCGCCGCCCAGCCATAGCAGCGGGCGGCGGGCCTTGGCCAGGCGGTCGGCGAGTTCGTCCAGCGCATGGGCGGACGGCTGGTGCGCCACCACGGGCAGTGGCTTGAGATCGGCCGGCAGGGGCATCAGCGCCGCCTGGATGTCGATCGGGATCTCCACGCTGACCGGGCCGGTAGGCGCCGTCAGCGCGGTCTGCACGGCCAGTTTGATGGTGCTGAGCGCCGTCTCGACACTGCGCACGCGAAAGGCCGCCTTGGACACCGCCTGCAGCATGGTGAGCTGATCGGGCGCTTCGTGGATGTAGGACAGGCTCTGGTCGAGGTAAGGCGTTTCGATCTGGCCCGTCAGGTGCAGCAGCGGCGTGCCGGCGGTGAGCGCCTCCACCATGGCGCCGGCGGCGTTGCCTGCGGCCGTGCCGGTGCTGGTCAGGCACACGCCCAGGCCGCCTGTGGTGCGGGCATAAGCGTCGGCCATGTTGGTGCCGCCGGCTTCGCCGCGCGCCATCACGAAGCGGATTTTGCCGCGCTCGTTGAAGGCATCCAGGATGGGCATGTTGTGGATGGAAATGACGCCGAAGGCAGCCTTGACGCCGCACTCCTCGAGGAATGCGGCAATGGCGGCGCCGACCGTGATTTGGTTGTTGTCAGGCATGATGTGAGAGACCTCCGGAGACATCGATGTGGCTGCCGGTCGTGTACGACGACAGCGGGGTGGCTAGAAAGAAAATGGTGCGGGCCGCCTCTTGCGGAAGACCCAGACGGCCAAGCGGAATGCGTTTGCGTGCGGCGAGCTCACCCGTCCAGGCGGCCCAGTCCAGCGCGCGGTTCTCGCGCGCCTCGAAGCGGCGGCGCCATTGGCCGGACTCGATCAGGCCCACGAGGATGCCGTTCACGCGCACCCCCATGGGAGCGAACTCGGTGGCCATGGAGCGCACGAGATTCTTGATGCCGGCACGGGCCGCCGAGGTGGCCACCATATGGGGCTCGGGCTGGGCGGCCAGCAGGGAGTTGACGCAGACAATGGCCGGTGCGGCCTGGCGCCGCAGTTGCGGCAGGAAGGCGCGCGTGGGATAGATGACTGAGAAGAACTTCAGGTTCAGCTCTTCGGTCCAGGCGCTGTCTTCGGTATCGGCAAAAGTGGACACGCGGCCCTGGCCGGCGTTGTTGACCAGAACGGAGGCGGCGCCCAACTCACGCTCGCAGCCGTCGGCAAATCGCTGCACGTCGGCGGCGTCCAGCACGTTGCAGGTGGCGGCGAACAGACGGGCGTCGGGGAACTGCGCACGCAGCTTCGCTTCGGCGTCACGCAGGCGCTTTTCATCGCGGCCGCAGAAGGCCACGGCCGCGCCGCCTTGCAGCAACAGCTCGACTGTCGCCAGGCCGATGCCGGACGAGCCGCCCGTGACCACGGCCACGGTATTGTTCAGGTCAATCAGATTCATCTCGGGTGCTCAGCGCTGGCGCAATGCAACCACCGTGTTGGGGCTGGCGCTGCGGGGTTGGTAATTAAGAAGCCGGGACAACTCGTCGGCCGACACGCGCACACGCTGCACCATGTCGTCGACCAGCCCGGCCTCGATGTGGGCTGAGGGAATGGTGGTTCCCAGCGCGGCGATGATGCGACCGCTGTCGTCGCGCACCGGGGCCGCAATGGTGGAGATGCTGGCCTCGTAATAGCCCTCGCCCATCACGTAGCCGCGCTGGCGGTCCGCTTCCAGCAGGTTGAACAGTTCCAGCACGGTCTTGGGCGTGCTGGCGGAAAACGCTTCGAGGTGATCCTCGGGGTAGATCGCGCGCAACTCGGGCAGGGTCAGGTCCTGCAGCAGTACCCGGCCCAGCACGGTCGCGTGGGCCGGCAGGCGCGTGCCGACGCGCACCGAGCTGGCGAACGGCGTGGGCGGCGCAACCTTGGCCACATAGACGATCGAGCGCCCGTCTCTCACCACCAGGTTGCACGAATAGTGAACCTCATCGCACAGCCGCGCCAGCAATGGCTGGCCCAGTTCGGTGAGCTCCAGCGAGGAGAGGTATTCAAAGCCGAGGCGCAGCACGGCCATGCCAAGGCGGTAGTCGCTACCGCCGCTGGTGCGCTCGATGAAGCCCATGGCCTCGAGCGTGTTGAGCAGGCGAAACACCGTGGAGCGCGGCAGGTCAAGCCGGCGTGCCAGCTCGGGCGCGCTCAGCGTGCGGCTGTCGCGGCTGAATTCTCCGAGCAGGCGCAGGCCGCGCTCCAGCGCGGGGACGATGTATTTGTCGTTGCCGTTTTCTTCGGCGGTGTTGTCACTCATGGTGCATGGCTCCGTTTGGTTGCATCGCGGCGCGCGTGATCAGGCGCGCGACCGCTTCAGGTTGCTCCACAGGGCTGGCATGGCCAGCGCCCTTGATCAAGTCAAAGGGCGCAGCATACAAGTCCGCCCAGCCGCGGCAGGCGGCGGGCGGTGTGATCACATCGGCATCACCGCAATAAACATCAACCGGCATGGTCAAATCCCGGCTTTTCCCCAGGTCGCTGGCGCACAGCAACTCGACGGCCTGCAGGTAGCCTGCGGGCTGCAGGCGGGCGGTGTTCCACTGCACCCAGGCACGTACCGCGCTGTCTCCCGCCGGCGAGAGCAGGCGCTGCGGGATGCGCTCGGCAAGACCGGCCACGCCCAGCGTCTGCAGCGCATCGCGGCGCTCGTTGCGCACCCGTGCACGGGTCTCGGCCTGCGCTGGCGCGCCGTAGCCGCCGGCCGGGCTGATGAGCACCACGCGTGTGACGCAGTCCGCGCCCAGACCGCGTGCGTAGGCGCAAGCCATCAGCGCGCCCAGCGAATGGCCGACCAGCACACAGCGGCGAACGCCCATCGCCTGCAGCAGTTCATGCAGGCGTGCCGCATAGTCTGCGTCCGTGGGGGCATCGCCCCGAAGCGGGGTAGAGTCACCATAGCCGGGGGCATCCCACGCCATGACATGCACCTGCTCACCGGCCAGCACCGCCGCATGCAGCCATGAGGCAGCGCCGGAGCTGATGCCGTGCAGCAGCACCACCGCGGGCGCCTCGCCGGGCGCACCGCATTCGCGCAGCGCCACCTGCGCGCCCGAGGGCAACGGCACGATGCGCTGGGGAAAGCGACTATCCAGCAGCGCGAGGGGCGCCTGCAGCAGATCGTCAGCGGTGCGGGGCACGGCGTTCATGGCAGATGCGCTCAGCGCTTGATCTTGGCGAGCGGATGCTCGGGCGGATAGGTGGGCGTGATGGGCTTCTTGTTGCCCAGCATCACGCACATCAGCGCGTCTTCGTCGCCGATATTGATTTCCTCGCGGTACACGCCGGGTGGTACCGACACCACGTCGCGGTCGGTGAGGATGGTTTCAAAACGCTCGCCGTCTTTTTCCAGCACCAGCTTGAGCTTGCCGCGGATGAGGAAGAACACCTCTTCCACATCAACGTGCAGGTGCGACGGGCCTTCGTGGCCGGCCGGGATCACCATGGTCGAGAAGGTGAAGTTTTCCGCCGGGATGGTGGTGCTGTCCGAGGCGACACCGGTGCCGCCCGTGCCGATATAGCGCATCTGGCCACGGCGGTATTTGGGATCGAAGTCCGCCTGGAACTTCAGGGCATCGAAGTCATACTTGCGGGTGGAAAAACGCGCAACACGGCTTTCCATCCAGGACGCGAAGCTCGCCCCCTCAGGTTGGTCCCAGCTTTTGGGGAGTTGCCGTTGCTCAGACAGATCACTCATTGTTCACTCCTTTGAAATTGCGTTTAGCGGGTTTTTCGGGTTTTGCGCGTTCAGCGCATGACGAAGCCGCCATTGACGGCGAGAACCTGGCCAGTGACGAACCGGGCCAGATCGGACAGCGCATAGAGCACCGCGCCGGAGACGTCCTCGGGCATCTGCTCGCGCTGGAGCGCGCGCTGGTCGATGTATTGACGGTGCCGCGACTCGGGCACGTACTGCGTGGCCTCCACCAGCACCAGGCCGGGGGCGATGGCATTGACGGTGATGTTGTCGGGGCCCAGCTCGCGCGCAAGCGAATGCGTCATCGCAATCACGGCGCCCTTGCTGGCCACATAGGCCAGCAGGTTAGGCGCACCCCACATCGCGGTGTCGGAAGCCAGGTTGACAATGGCGCCGCGGCCACCGGCGCGCAGCGCGGGGCGGCAGGCGCGCGTCATGAGCCAGGTACCACGCACGTTGACGTTCATCACTTGGTCCCATTTGGCGATCTCGATGTCGTCCATGCCGCGACCTCCGGAGTCGGTCACCGCGGCGTTGTTGACGAGACCGTCCAGGCCTCCGAGATTGATCACCGCTTGCTCGGCGCAGCGCTGGATGGAAGCAGGATCTTCGACGTCTACCGCAATGCCGCTGACGTCAAAGCCCTGGTCGCGCAAGGTCGAAACGGACTGCTGCAGCAACTCTTCGCGCAGGTCTGCCAGCACCACCCTGGCACCGCTCTCGCACAGCGTGCGGGCGAAGGAGAAACCCAGACCACGGGCCGCACCTGTGACCAGGATGCGGCGGCCCTGCACCAATCCCGGCTGGCTATGCGCGACCATGGTTCACCTCCCTGCGGGCTTGCTTGCGGGCCTGATGCCTCAAACTGCGTGGAAGGCCGGTGATGCGGATGATTTCAAACATGAGAAACCTCAACTGAAGATTTGGGTTCTGACTTTTTATTGTTTCACTTATGAAACAGCGATTAATACTTGAAACGATGAACGAAGCTTAAAGGTTATTTTTGGCTCCAAAATAGGTATAAACCCTAATAAATTCGGCAAAACTCCCCCTCTGGCATGCGGTGTGAGCCTGAAAACAGGTGTGAAAAGGTCTCGTGATGGTCGCGGCATTCCGCGACATTGCGGTGGCCGTCGCCGGCGACTGCGTGGGCCGCAGCATTGGCGCCATGGGCTTGCGGCCCTACCACGGGCGCATGAGCACGGCGCTGTGCGGCCCGGCCGTGACCGTGCGCATGCGCCCCGGCGACAACCTGATGATCCACAAGGCGCTGATGATGGTGGAGCCCGGCGACGTACTGGTCATTGACGGCGGCGGCGACCTGACGCAGGCACTCGTCGGCGGTCTGATGCGCACCACCGCCCTCGCCAAAAAACTCGGTGGGCTGGTGATCGACGGCGCCGTCCACGACCTGCAGGAATGGGCCGAGGACGGCATGCCGATCTTTGCGCGCGGGCACACGCACCGCGGCCCCAGCAAGGAAGGCCCGGGCGAAATCAACATACCGATCGCCTGCGCCGGCCTGGCGGTGCAGCCGGGCGACCTGATGCTGGGCGATGCGGATGGCGTGATCGCCATTCCATCGGCGGACGTGGCGGCGCTGCTGCCGGTCGTGCGTGCGCACCTGGCGCGCGAAGCCAAAATTCGCGCCACCAACGCCGCCGGCACCTCCGACCCGGAGCGTTTCAACGCCCTGCTGCGCAGCAAGGGCCTGCCGGTCTGACAGGCCAAACTGCGGCACACCCTCGAACTGGCTGCGGTCGGCAGCCAGTTCGAAGTGCAATGGCCAGTGGCATTCGCTCGGGACAAGACGTGCTCAAGGCCAAGGCCTTGGGCGCTCAGGGCACCTGCTCATGAGTCATGGCAGGCTTCGCCAGGCGAAGTCCTGCCTAGCGCTGGCCCGCAGGTCGGGCCGGCACCGTTTGCAGGTAGGCGTGCAGCGCCCGGGTATCGACATCGTTCATGGCCGACAGCGATCCAAACGGCATCACCTGGATGGCTGTGCCGTCAGGCCGTTTGCCGCTGCGCATCATGGCCATGAACTGCGCTGCATCCTTGTAACGCCCCATGGCGCTGCCCTCGCCGGGCGTGATGTTGGCGGCCGCCGGCCAGTCCGGGGGGCCACCGGGAATCTTCCCGCCGGACAGCTTCTCGCCATGGCAGCCGATGCACATATTGGCCACATAGGCGCCATGCTGCACCGTCACGGCAGCCGCCACCGGGGTTGAGGGCGGCAGCGCGTGGTCAATCCGTTGCGCCGCATCGGGAATGGCGTCAAAGCCGTAGAGCACCCAGGCCGGCAAGGGCAGTTCGATCACAGCGGCGCGGGGACTTTGTGGCGGCAAGCTGCGCACATGCGCCACCAAAGCGGCCAGGTCTTCATTGGTGAAGCGGTTGTAATCCTCGCTGGGCATGATCAGCGCCGGGTGCCCATCGGGTTTGACGCCATGGCGTATCGTGCGTACCCAGTCCTCAGGCTTGTAGCCGGCCACCACGCCGCCAGGCGTGATGTTGGGCCCGGCGATGCGCGTGCCTTTGCCGTCATTGACAAAGTCGCGCCCGCCCCCGTTCGCGCCATGGCAGTCGACGCAACCGCGCGACTGGAATAAATACTTGCCACGCTCCAGCGCCTGGGCATCCGAGGCATACGCCACGGGCTGCACCGGCACACTCACCTGGCGCATGCGTTTGCGCTCGGCCAGCTGCGTGCCCACCACGGCAGCACCCGCGACCAGCAGTACGGCCAAGCCCAGGCCGGCAGCGCTCCATTTAATCCAGCGTTTCATGGTATTTCCCCCTCCATTAGCCTCGATGGCGCGCCACCACCGGGCCGCATCGTCGCAGGTCAATTGGCCAGTTTAGGCAGCCGCGGATATTTTGTCAGTGACAAAATAACATCGCCTGGAGTGAAGCCGATGTGGGCAGTCAGAGCAACCAGTCCCCACTCGCGCCCGCATCGGCGTGGAGGTCGGCATCCCGGAGCTTGACCACACAAAAGCGATGGCACGTCGACGAACGCTATGCTTGCCATGTGAACGTTTCAACCCTGCCCCATGGCGCCAGACTGCGCCGCATTGCCCACCTCGACATGGACGCGTTTTTCGCGTCGATCGAGTTGCTGCGCTACCCGCAGCTCAAAGGCCTGCCGGTGGTGATCGGCGGCGGTCGGCGCAAGGTGGATGAAGAACTGCTGGCGGCGCAAGGCGAGCGGGCCCTGCGCTTCATTCCGGTAGAAGATTTCCCGCTGCTCAAGGACTATGTGGGTCGCGGCGTGATCACCACGGCAACCTATGCCGCGCGGCAATTTGGCGTGGGCTCGGCCATGGGCATGATGAAGGCCGCCAAACTCTGCCCGCAGGCCATTGTGCTGCCGGTCGATTTTGAAGAAGTGCGCAAATACTCGCGGCTCTTCAAAAGCACCATCACCGAGATTGCCCCTGTGATGCAGGACCGCGGGGTGGACGAGGTGTATATCGACTTCACCGATGTGCCCGGCGGCCAGCGCGAGGGGGGCCGGGTGCTGGCGCGGCTGATCCAGAAAGCGATTTTTGAAAAGACCGGCCTCACCTGCTCGGTCGGCGTGGCACCCAACAAGCTGCTGGCCAAGATGGCCAGCGAGTTCGACAAGCCCAATGGCATTTCGATTGTGTATGAGGAAGACGTGCAGACCCGGATCTGGCCGCTCAACGTACGCAAGATCAACGGCATTGGCCCCAAGGCGGGGGAAAAACTGGCCAGGCTGAACATCCACACCATCGGCGAGCTGGCCGCGCAGGATCCTTCGTTTCTGATTGCCAACTTCGGCAAGGCCACGGGCGCCTGGATGCATGAGGCCGCCTGGGGCCGCGACGACCGCCCGGTGGTCACCGAGAGCGAGCCCGTCAGCATGAGCCGGGAAACCACGTTTGACCGCGACCTGCATGCGGTGCGCGACAAGGCGGTGCTTGGCGCCATCTTCACCGATCTGTGCAGCAAACTGGCGCAGGACCTGCAGCGCAAGGGCTATGTGGCCAAAACCATAGGCATCAAGTTGCGCTATGACGATTTCAGGATTGCAACGCGCGACCAGACCGCCGACAGCTACACCGCTGACGGTCAAGCCATCCGGAAACTGGCGGGCCTGTGCCTGAAGCGGGTTCCGCTCGAGAAAAAGCTGCGCCTGCTGGGCGTTCGCGCCAGCACGCTGGCCAAAGCCGGTGAAGAGCCGGTGCCCGAACAAAAATCGCCATCAGCCCCATCAACCCCATCGGGACGCCCGCAACAAGGGCAACAAGGTATTGAGTCGATAGCAAGCGATCAATTGTTCTAGCGTGTCGACCGCTCCATCTTCAGCGCTGGCCATCACCCCTTTCAAAATCGCCGCCCAGCGGTGCAAGGTCGGATAAATAGACACGGTTGCCGAGCTGCAACTCATGCCCTTTCTGCCGGGCGGCCTCGAAGGCGGCAAACTCTTCAGCCGTGGGTTGGTCGCGCTTCCGGTGCGACAGCGGCAGGCCCGGCGCCGTGGCCCCGCCGCCGCTGTGCTGCGCATCAGGCCGGCTGGTCTCGAAGCCCTGGATCTGGCCGTTGACCTGCCAGTACACAGCGGACACCGTGATGCCGTACCGCGCGGCCGCATTTTTGGTGATCGCCGCACCCAGGACGACCAGTTGCCCGGGACGGCCTTCGCGGTTGTGCAGGAAGTCGGTGGACAGATCAACCAGAACTGAATACTGGTGACCGCGCCTGTCGTTGCGCACCACACGGAACCGGTAGCTCGCCGACAGGATGCCGTGGGCCTGCATCGTGACCGTGATGGCCTCATACAGCATCTTTCGCCGGAACCACATGCGCTCCTCAAGACTCATCTTGACGGGCGTGGTCTCCGGCCCCGCAGGCTCGGATTTTGAGCGCTTCCCGGTGCTAAACAGATTCTTGAGTACGAACATGCTGGGGTGGCATCAAGGCTATTTCGCCGCAAAGAAAACATAGTCGGCCGTATAGCCTTCCTTGCTGCGCTTGCCGGCGTCGGCCTTGGTCTCGCAGCCCTTGGCCGGCGCATTGCCGCCTGCCGTGTTGAGGCGTTGCACGCTGGTGACGCTGGCCATCCTGCCGGTGGCATCGCTTGATTTGGCGGACAGCAGCAGCAGCGGAATGTCTGCCGCGCGCTCACCATCGGCGCGGGCCTTGACGGTGCCTACGGTCTTGCTGCCGTCAAGCGCCGCCCAGTTGGGGCCGGCACCGTGGGTGCCTACTTTCTCGTTTTTCTGGTTGAAGAGATCAGCCTCGGGCGCCACAAACACCCAGGCCCAACCGCCCTTGTCGGCGGCGCGGCATTCATAAATCTGCGAACCGACAGCGTGCCAGGTGAACGCCACGCGCTCGCTATCGGCGGGCCTGAGCGCCGCAGGCACGGGTTTCGCGACGTTTGCGGCTCCTCCCGGTTTGGAAGAGGCGCAAGCACTGAGCAGGCCGGCGCAAAGCGCAGCCAGAACCAGGCTGGTGATGGCGGATGGGGTTGCGGGAATCGATGTCATGGAAATCTCCTGAAGTGAATTGACGGATAAAACAGCCGGTCGGCTGAGGCGCGCAGCCAGGTGCCCTGGTTCCACCGCCTTGCCTGCAAGGGACAAACGCTGCGTTCTGAAAATCGGATGCAGGTTCGCAAAAATATTTTTGTGACGAGGCCTGGGCGTTTGTCGCCCGGCAAAACTCCAGGAACTTCATATACTCGGCCGCATGAAGCTGGACACTGATGCGGACACCCGCAGCCTGGAAGCGCTGATCGCGGCTGCGGCGCAAGGCGACCACGCCTGCTTCGCCCGTATCTATTCACGCACCCATATGCATCTGTTTGGCGTTGCCCTGCGTATATTGAGACATGGACAGGCGGCCGAGGATGTGCTGCAAGAGGCGTATGTGAGCATCTGGAAAAATGCCGGCGGCTACCGCAGCGAGGTAGACGGGCAAACCATTCAACCCATGACATGGCTGATTGCCATCGTCCGCAACAAGGCGCTGGACGCCTTGCGCTCCCGCACGCGCCGCAAGGAAAACGAATTACCCGAGTCCGGCGACGTGGACGAAGAAGACACCGAAACCACCGCAACGCCCGCCCCCAGCGCCATGCAGCTTCTGGAACAGGCCAGCCAGGCCCTCCACATAGAAGGCTGCATGAATGCGCTGGAAGGCAGTTACCGCCAAAGCCTGGCGCTTGCCTACTACCAGGGCTTATCGCACACCGAGGTGGCGGCGCAAATGGGCGCGCCGCTCGGCTCCGTCAAAGCCTGGATACGGCGCGGGCTGGAAAAACTCAGAGGCTGCCTGGCCGCGCAGGGGGTGACGCCATGAGGTACACCCACCCTGAACTGCTGGAGCACCTCGCCTCGTCTTATGTACTGGGCACGCTGGCAGGCGGCGCACGACGCCGCTTTGAACGCCTGCAGCGCGACCGCGCCGATGTGCGGATGCTGGTGACGCAGTGGGAAACGCGGCTGGGCCAGCTGGCCATGTCAGTGCCGGCCCAGCGGCCTTCGCCGCAGCTGTGGGCCGCCATTGCCGCACGTACGCAACCCGGCCGGGCACCCGCTGCACCGCGTACCGTTTCCCCTTCGGCCTCCTGGCTGGGCTGGCTCAAGCCGGCAGACTTTGGCCTGGGAGGCCTGGCGGCCGGGGTGATCGCGGCCAGCGCGCTGTTTGCAGCCATGCCCTCGCTTTTCATGTCCAGCGACCAGATCGCCATGCGTTCGGGTGAAAAACTGCCACAAAGCTATGTGGGCCTGCTCACCGATGCGCAGGGCAACGGCAAGCTGCTGGTGAGCTCGCTGCGTCACGGCAAAACCATGACGGTCAAGGTGATAGGCCCCATCACACCGCCCGCCGCCGGAACGCTGGTGCTGTGGGCCGTGCCCGCCGATGCGCCGGCCTTTGCGCTCGGCACCGTGCCCACCAGCGGTTCGGCCGTTTCCATGTTGCCCGACACGTCGGAGAAGCTGCTGTCCAAAGTTGGCAAGCTGATGGTGACGCTTGAGGCCAGCGCAGCGCCTGCCGCTCCTGGCGGGACCGTGGTCTTCAGCGGCAATTGCGCGAAGTTGTGGTGAGCCCGCCAGGCTCCCCGGCTGACAGGCCACCCCAGGTGAAACAAGGCTGAAAAGACCAGCCACCGGAAATGAACCACACCGAGTTCACGGCCCAGGGCTTTGCCCTCGTTGCGCAGGTACTGACTGGCGCCGAGTGCGAAGCTGTCGCCCACCGGGTTGCGGATGTTCCGGCAGGCTCGGCGGGAACGCGTTGCCTGCTGTCCCAAGCCTGGTGCCGGGCGCTGGCTGCAAAAATCAGCCAACATCCATCACTGTCGCCGCTTATTCCTTCCGATTTTGTCGCCACGCAGTGCACCTATTTTGAGAAATCGCTGTCCCGCAACTGGCTTGTGCCTTTGCACCAGGATTTGAGCATCCCGGTTGCCGGCCGCGTAGACCACGAAAGCCTGGGCGGCTGGTCCGAAAAGGAAGGCGCCCTGTATGTTCAGCCGCCGGTCGAACTCCTGCAGCAGCTGGTAGCGGTGCGCCTGCACATCGACGCTTGCGGCGTCAACGACGGTCCGCTGCGAGTGGTGCCCGGTTCGCACCTGTGCGGCCGGCTCCCGGCTGAGGCGGCGGCGACCGCCCGCCGGGACCAGACCGAGTTCGTCTGCACGGCCGGGCAAGGAAGTGCGATGGCCATGCGCCCGCTGCTTTTACATGCGTCGTCAAAATCTACGGGCAGCAGCATGCGCAGGGTTCTGCATTTTCTGTATGGCCCCCGCGAGCTCCCGTTGGGCCTTCGGTGGCAGCATGCGGTTTAAGAGCCTGTTCACGATTTATTTGGGGTCGCGTTGGGACGCAATCGGGATGAGTTAGCTGCCAACATCACGCCGCATGGGCTCATGCCCATGCAAGGGATTTGGTTGCCAAATCGCCCGATTTCGTCCCAACCCGAAGGGCAGGTGCCTTTTCGGGCCGTCTGCGGCATTGCACTGCTTGCCAATAGCCGGGCTATTGGCGGCGCACTGCGCCTTGCAGCCCATCCCGAAAAGACAACTGCGCAACCCCAAATAAATCGTGAACAGGCGCTAAGCCGGCCTTCAAAGAACAAACCCGACTCCAGCCTGAGCGATCACCACCCGCTCCCACCCGCGACCACCCAATTACAAACTACAAACAAATACGAATTGCCCTGCATCCGTTTTTCAGGTTCCGTCGTTTATCCCAGGTGCTGACCTGCAGCGCATTCAATCCATCAACGATTAAAGGAGCCCGACATGAATACGTTTTCCATCCGCAACTTCATCGCATTGCCCATCCTGGGCCTGACTTTGGCCGGTGCCGTGCTGGGCGCCGATATCCAGACCACGCCGGTGCAGAACGCACAGATCGACGACTTCGCTGCCGGCAAAAAGGCCCTGGACGCCAAAAACTGGGCGGAAGCCGTGAGCAGCTTCAGCAAGGTCGTCGCCAGGAACCCCACGAATGCCGACGCCTACAGCTACCTCGGTTATTCCAACCGCTGGCTGGGCAAATACGATGAGGCCTTTGCCGCTTACGGCAAGGCACTGGCGCTGGACCCCAGGCACAAGGGCGCGCTGGAATATTCGGGCATTGCCTACCTGAAGACCAACCAGAAAGCCCAGGCCGAAGCCCAGCTCGCCAGGCTGCAGGCCATCTGCGCGACCTGCGAGGAAACCAGCGACCTGGCCAAGGCCGTTGCAGCGGCTAAATAACCAACAAGCCCTGCCCTTTGCCGCCCTGCCATCCTGGCAACCCGCCGGGATGGTTTCTCCCATGATCCTGCTCCTGCTCCTGCTCCTGCTCCTGCTCCTGATCCTTTCCCATTGCCGCCCACGAAAGGCTTGCCGGAGCCCGTCACGGCCTATGAAATGGGTGTCGAAGCATTGACAGAACCTTTCACGAAACTTACAGTTAAGTCTCTGCACGGAGGCTTTATGTCAGACCCTTCCAGATACCACCCACACCACCTGACCCTGGTGCAGTTGCAGCGAGTCAAAAACTGGCATGTGGCCCAACAGGACGCACACCCGGTGGAACGCCAGGTCTGGGAGGCCGTGCTGACCGTATGGGTCATGGGCTGGATAGGCTGGCTGCCCGCCTACACCTTTGAAGCACCCTGGGCGTATCCACTGTGCCTGCTGGGTGTTTTCGCACCGCGGCTTTATGTGCACTGGCGGGCACATGCCCATGCCAGGCAGCTCATCCGGTGTGAATGGCTGGATCTGGTGCGCTGACTTCGCCTGACCGCGCTCAACGGGCAACCGAGGGCAGCCAAGGGCAAACAACACCATCGGTCAGCCTCTTGCCGTTGAGGGGAAGCTTGAGCGATGGGTCAGGCGCCGCCTTTGCGCCCAGGTTTTCTGAACTTTGGCGGAAAGTACCACCAGGCCGCCACCACAAGCAAGCCGAACAATGTGTACACCGCACTGAACACCCATGGTGGCGCCTCATAGAAGAGCAGGCGCTGAACCCAATGCTCAATGAAACTCTCGCGGTAGAACGTGGACCCGGCCTGTATTCGAAGCCAGACTTCCGCTGCTGTCAGTGGGCAGATGATGCTCAGCCACGACTCGGCGACAACAACCCCGATTGCCGCAATGTGCCCGACGCGGAACCACGGGCTGTTGACCCAACGCCAAGCCAGCAAGTTGCCCGCGACGATGAAAAGCAGGCCACCGACAACAAACAGGACCACAGCGAAATGCAGGACCAACACTGCGTCCGCGAGAAGCTGATACGGCAGCGATGCACGCATTTCGAAGGCACCTAACAGTCGACGTCAAGCGGGACCGACGTGTGGGCTCGCGGAGCGCGACCATCCCCCTGGCCATGGAGCCGGCCCATGCCTTGGGGCCTCGCATCGACGGAGGGGTCAGGCCTCACGCGGTTCTCCGCGCTGCGCTGCGAGCAGGACCAGTGTCTGGCGATCAGGCTCGCCCAGGTAATACCTGTTCAACGCTTGACCGAAAAGCGACTCCGGGCCCTCAACCTGGGAAAAGAGCGTCAGGCAGGACCGGAACTTGGCGGCGTCAACATCGCCCAGGACTTGAGTCGCACTTACACCAGGAAGCGCGTTCAGGGCTGCCACGCACTCCTTGAGCCTTGGGCCCAACAACGGATGCCCGATGTATGCGCGTGCCTCCGCGACTGACCTGATCGCATAGAAGGCCGACATCTCGCTCGAACCTAAACCCTGCAGCTGCGGCAGGATGTACCAAATCCAGTGCGTTCGCTTCTTTCCTGCGCGGAGTTCGCCGAGGGCTCGCTCGTAGTCACTCGCCTGGGCCTGAACGAAGCGGTCGAGGTTGTACGGGTCAGGTGGTTCGTTTGACATGAGGCTGGCGTTGCGAAATGAGGGGTTTCGCGAGGCCTGACACACCGCTGGAGGGGCTCGGCGCTTTCTGCCCCGTCCCTCTCGAAGCGGTTGTTATGCGATGTAAAGTCAAGCAAGGACCCCTACTTTTTTCAGGACGCCCGAACCCGCCGCGACCCGGTAACGGCAAGGCGGGGCCGCTGCTGGCTTCAGCGCGGTGTCTGGCGGAACTCACGCCCACTTCTTGCCGAGCGCCTCCAGGCCGGCCTTTTGCAAATCCTCCGGGCTCATCAGAATGCGAAATTTGCAATTGGCCTGGAAGTTGAGAAAGAAGGGCTCTGCAAAGGCGGGCACATCCGACGGTGTTTGCACGTCAATCACGAAGATTCCGCCGCGTGCTCCGTCTTGCTCCGTGAAGTAGGCCGCCTCCGGTTTGATTGTTTCGAGGATGCGCCCAATGATCTCGCCCGCCTTTCCACTTCTGACAAGGGAGTTGAAAGGCTCATGCGGGATTTCGACCGTAAGTAGCATTTTCATAATGATCTCCTTCTTTTGCGGCATTTGAAGGCGGTGCCGCACACGCCTCAGCGTTCGACATGAGCGACCGACGAAGGGCGCAGCCCTTTGGCTGTCCGCTCGATCGATGTGTGGGGCGGCAATTGGCCTCTTTCTCTGACATGCCGCCTCATGGCTTATAGGCAATGACCTCAATCTCAATCCTGGTGCCGACCATGTTTTTCCCTTGCATTGTCGAGCGCGCCGGCCTCTTTTCAGGAAAGAACTCGCTGTAAACGCGATTGAATTCACCGAAGTCGCGTGCGTCATCGAGCCAGACCATGGTCTTCACCACGTCCTCGAGCGTGCAACCAGCCAATGCAAGTGCGTGAGCGACATTCTTCATCGTCTGGCGCGTGTGAGCTTCAATGCCCCCGGCGATCATGTTGCCGTTTTCGTCTCTGGCTACCTGGCCGGACACAAACACAAAGCCGCCGGCCTTTGTCGCCAGTGAGCGCGGCAGCGTTCGTGTACCCGCATTACTCTCCTCGAAGTATTCAATGGTCATTTTCGGCACCTTTCGCGACGAAGGACTCATCGATTCTGTGCGAACGGGCTATTCGCGCCCACCACAGGCTCGGCAGAACCAACCGTCTGACCAAGATTGTCCCGCGTTGGCTGAGTCTCCGCAATCACGTTCCATGCCCGCAAGCGTGTTGTGTGCTTCTATGCCGCCCAACGTTGGAATTGAGCGAGCGGCGAGCCGTCCACTCGAATGGCGGGTTAGAAGTCCCCGGTTTCAATGACGACCGGTACGTGATGAGCCAGATCAATGCCCTGGCGGGACTAAAAATACAGCCTCAACACCAAGGTTGAGGGGCAACGATGCGAAGCATCATTGCCCCTCTCGAATCTACAGTTAGGCTGGGTGATGATGAGCAGACCTTCGGCATTGCGTTCACCCTCCACTGCCTGAGTGTGAATCGGTGGTGATGTGGCGGCAATTTATCCCCGCGGCCTTAAACATTGTTGGTAGACCTTCTGGGCCAATCATGTGAAGCGCGCCTACTACAGCAACAGCCCGTTTGCGCCCGCGCGCTAGTTTGAGAAGTTTGGGTAGCCACTGACGATTCCTGCCGCCAAGAGCGCCAGCGTATGAGCGCGGCATAAGGCGAATGCACTTGTCCCAAATGGGGTGCAATCCGTTCGGATCGTTGTTCTCCCAGCTCTCACCGAGGGACGTGGCGTCCTGAATCCCCTCTTCTATGTTTCGCACTATGTCTGAGAGGAACCTCAATTGTTCTTCATGTGGCGCACCCCGAAAAGGCTCTATTCCAGCTGCCCTAGTTTCCAGAAAGAACAGAGTTTTGCGAGTACGTTTGGCCAGTTCAATCACCTGTTGATCAATTCCATTGGCAGGCGAAAAGCCTCGCGAGTGGAGTGCTGCATTCATGAGCAGGGACGCGGCGTGCCATGGGCGGTGGTGATCTAACTCAGCCGTAGGGCGGTTTGTCTTCGCCCACATTCGTTGAGTATCTACAAATAGATCTGGAGGAATATTTTTGCTCAGGCTGGTTGAGCTCGGATATAGCCCCATTTGCGCGTCTGGCTTAAGATCGAAGTTGGTTTCAAACGCTATTACCTCGGCATCCTCAAGGAGCTTTGCTATCGCAGGCTTGACAGTGAGTTGGCGAGCCGAAACATGGACCGAGCCGATCACATGGAGGTTTGTGTTCTGAAGCTGCCAATGCATGTGGTGTTCACTGTTAATGGGTTGGGCATCGCATCACGCTGGGTTGCGAACGATAAAATCCCGCACACCCGAAACCATTACCGATACCTGCTCTTGGGTGTATTCGCCGTATTTCCCGTGAGCTGCCTTGTTTCTAAGGTCGAGCCAAGCGGTAATACTCTTTTGGTCAAGCTTTGAATAGACCTCTGATGACGCAAGATCGGAATTCATCGCCTCGGCCTTCTTCGGCACGACGCTACCGTCTGCTTTCGGGATCTCGACCGTAATGCCGGCCTTGCTACAGAGGCCACGTAAATGACTTTCGAGTGTTGATCCTGCAATTACGGCTGCAGCATCTTTGTATGCCGCCTCACACAGGTGCTGGGCCATCTCTAAGAAGTCAGCAAAGACATCGCTATGAACAAGTTCAACCAATGAGCGGATGTATCCAGCTTTGAGATCGTCTCGGAGCGCCTTAGCAACGCCCATGATTGAAGTTGTGTGCATGTGCAAGTGATTCAGCGCTTTCAACAGCCGATCCACTTCCTTCGCATAGCTTGAATTTGTACCGGCGATTCGGTGTATCGCTGCTATGGATTTGGTAACGAGTGCCTGTCTATCAGCCTTCGGCAGATCGCTCAGGTCGTCATGCTGAGACTTCGCTGCGAAGGCCGCGAACTCATTCAAAACAGCGTCAAGCTGTGCTGTGAATACTTCAAGGCTCACGACGGCCTCCTTCTTTGTGATGCCCAACGCCTGAATTAAGCCGAGCCGCGAAGTCACCGGCCCTGTTTTTCAATCCACCCGGCTGCTGGACCAGTGGGGCGAGCACGTTCGCCATCTTCACTATAGCCTGCAAACCGAAAAAAGCTTGCCTGCACAGGATACGGCTTTTTGTTTGCCGGCATGGCGGAGGCGGCACAGGGTAAGGCCGGTGCGCAGGCCGGCCTGGTCTACTGCACCGCAACACGCGCGAAGTCACGCTGACCATGCCCGGCACTGCAAGATTGACCAACCCATGTGCAAATCAAATACACAACTACAACTTACTGCCGCGCCATCCGGATATTGGCCGGCAAGGCCTGCGGATGGCTGGTGCGAAACGGGTTGATGTCCAGCCCGCCGCGGCGGGTGTAGCGGGCGTACACCGACAGTTTCAGCGGTTTGCAGCGCGTCCACACGTCCATGAAGATGCGCTCCACGCACTGCTCGTGAAATTCGTTGTGGTTGCGAAAGCTCACCAGGTATTGCAGCAGGCCCTCCTGGTTGATTTGCGGCCCCGAGTAGCTGATTTGCACACTGCCCCAGTCGGGTTGCCCCGTCACCAGGCAGTTGCTCTTGAGCAGGTTGCTGGTCAGCACCTCGCTCACGGGCGGCTCCTCAAAGCTGGCGGTCAGCAGCTCGGGCGCGGGGGTGTAGCGCGTGCACTCCACGTCGAGCCGGTCCAGGCTCAGGCCATCGAGTTCATGCACCGGCTCACGGTCGAAGAGTTCGGGCAGCAGCAGCTTCACGCCCACCGAAGACGGCGAAGGCGCGCCGCGCCACGCGGCTTCGCTGATGTCCGCGCGGATGCGTGCCTGCACCTCGCCGGCACCGGCAAAGCGGGTGTTGTTGAAACTGTTCAGGTAGAGCTTGAAGGACTTGCTCTCGACGATGTTCGGCGTTTCACAGGGCACGGTGATGTGTGCCAGCGCCAGCTGCGGCTTGCCGCGCGCATTGAGCCAGCTCAGCTCGAACGCGGTCCAGATGTCGGCGCCAAAAAACGGCGGTGTTCCGGTGACGCCGATTTCGGCACGCTTTTCCGCACGGGGAATCGGAAAGAGCAAGGAGGCATCGTACTGGTCAATATAGGCCGATGCCTTGCCGAGTTGGGAATGTTCAGGGGTGTTCATGGGTCGTAAATTCTCTGATCATCTTGATCAATGTAGCTGACCGCGCCGCGAAGGGCCGCGCCGGGCAAGCGAAGACCCCTTTATGTAAGGAAAGGGGCAGCGTGCCGCCGAAGGCACGCGAAGCGACAAGCGTGGAGGCCATATCAACTTGCGGCCTGAAAGTGCGGAATCAATAGCGCCAGCAGGCGGTCCACCACGCCCGGCGGCAAATCATGGCCCATGCCCTCGATGCCGGCCAGTTTCGCGCCCGGAATGCGGCGGGCGAGGTCTTCGGCACAGGCAAACGGCACTAGCGGATCGGCCTTGCCATGCACCACCAGCGCAGGCACGGCGATGCGGGCCAGCGCTGCGGCACGCGTGCTGTCGGCCACGGCGGCCGCCATCTGGCGGGCAATGCCCCGCGGGTGGTAGCTGCGCTCGGTCGCGGCCGTCACGCGTTCGCGCAGCATCGCGTCATCCATGGGAAAGCCAGGGCTGCCGATGGCCTTGAAGAGTTTGACCGTGTGGTCAATGGCGGCCGCCATGCCCTTGCCCGCCGGGCGGCTGAGCAGCGCGCGCGTCACCGCGGGCTGGGCTTCAGGCAGGCCGCGCGCGCTGCTGGAGCTCATGATGCAAGAAAGGCTGAGCGCACGCCCAGGGGCCAGCAGCGCAATCCGCTGCGCGATCATACCGCCCATGCTCACGCCGACCATGTGCGCCTTGTCGATTTGCAGCGCATCGAGCACGCCCAGCGCATCGCGCGCCATGTCCTCCACGCTGTATGGCGGTGTGATGCGCAAGCCAATCCGGTACTTGAGCCCCTCCCATAGCAGGTTGGGTGTGCCCAGGTGGTCAAAGTGCTGGCTTAGCCCGGTATCGCGGTTGTCAAAGCGCACCACGCGAAAGCCGGCGTCCACCAGGCCCTGCACCAGCTCCGGCGGCCAGGCGATCAGCTGCATGCCCAGGCCCATGATGAGAAGCACCGCAGGCCGGCCCGTGGCATCGTCCGGGTGAGTGTCCTCGATTTCGATGTCGATGTGGTTGGCTCTGATTTTCATCTGGTCATTATGTATACCCCCGTCCAGGCTCACTGCGTGTAGCCTGTTCCCCCCTTGCAGGGGGCGGCGCCTGCGGCCTGGCAGAGCCAGTTCCACGGCCCCTGCTGGCGGGGGATTCGTTCACCCCTGTTCACTGCGTGTAGCCCGACTCCACCAGCGGGGGCCGTGGGTCCGGCTACGCCGGCCCACAGGCGCCGTCCCCTGCAAGGGGAGAGGAGGCTACACGCAGTGAGCCTCAACAGGGGTGTTAAACAAATTCTCGTTCACGCAGCCACTTGGTGGCAATCCACTTTTCTCCGGCCTTCACGGGCTCGCCGCCGTGCCTGGTGAGGCTGGCGGGATTCGCATTCGGGTAACTGAAAAAAACCGCGGTGCCGCGGCGGGGCTTCACCTGCAGGCGAATGTCCGGAAATACCGTGGCGCCGCCCTGCTCCGGCTCGTTCAGGTACATGATCAGGGTTGCCACGCGCTGCCCGCCCCGCTGCAGTATGGCTGGCGTGCCGGGCTCGGCCGGATCAAAGTAATCGTAGTGGGGCTTGTACTGGGCGCCCTGCCGATAACGCAGCACCTGCAGGCCCTCGCCCTTGTGCACCGGCCAGGCCAGCAGCCTGGCAATGCGCGCTTCGACGCGCTGCACCACCGGATTCTCGCCACGCGCAAAAAACATGCCCTGGCTGGTGCGGTCACGGTTGCGCTCCTCACCGCCGGTCTTGGTGTTCACTGTCAGTGAGCGCGACAGGCGCGGCCGCGCAGCCTCCATCAGTGCCTCGCATTCGCTGTCGCTGAGCAAATTGCCGAACACCACCAGATCGGGCACCTCCAGGCGCTGGAGCACTTCAACCCAGCGGTCTCCGGCGTCCAGCATCGTGCCGGACCCACCCGCCGGCAAGGGGGGCAAGGCAAACGCCGCTTGCTCCGCCAGCGTCAGCCGCAAGGCACGGCAGGCCGTAGCATGCTGCCAGCCGGCATCCAGCATCGCCTGGAAGATGGCTGCCCGGGGATGACCCAGCGCCGTTTGCGCGGCTATCCAGGCCCGCAATTCACGGCTGACAGGCTGGACGCTGGAGGGCTGCTGCTTCACACCAGGCCTGCCTACTAACGCTTCAGGCCGCCTGCCGGCGCCGGAACACGAGGCGGTCGGCCTCCGATGCGGCGGGGTCAAAGCGGTAACCTTCGGCATCAAAGCTTTCCAGCTTCTTGACCGTGACCAATTTGTGCTCGGTGGCATAGCGGACCATCAGGCCGCGGGCGCGCTTGGCCATGAAGCTGATGATTTTGTACTTGCCTGCCCTGAACTCTTCGAAGACACAGCTCACCACGCGGGCTTTCAGCGCCTTGCGGTCGACCGCCTTGAAATACTCTTCACTCGCCAGGTTCACGATGACCGGCGAGGTATGGGCGGCGGCGCGCTGATTGAGGTAATCGGCAATCTGCGAGCCCCAGAACTGGTAGAGATTCTTGCCCTGGCCGGTGGCCAGCGCAGTGCCCATCTCCAGCCGGTAAGGCTGCATCCAGTCGAGCGGGCGCAGCACGCCGTAAAGGCCGCTGAGGATGCAGACATGGTCCTGCGCCCAGCCGAGCTGCTGCTCGCTCAGGGTCTTCGCGTCCAGCCCCCCGTAGACATCGCCATTGAAGGCCAGCACGGCCTGTTTGGAGTTTTTGGCCGTGAATTTGGGGGACCACGCCTGGTAGCGCGCGAAATTCAGGCCGGACAGCGCATCCGACAGCTTCATCAGCGTGCTGATCTGCTGCGGCGTTTTTGTCTGGAGCACATCAATCAGCTCAGCCGACTGGCGCGTGAACAGCGGCTTGGTGTACGTGGAGACGTGCGGGGGGGTGTCGTAGTCCAGCGATTTGGCAGGCGAAATGAGAAACAGCATGGTCCGGAAAAATTAAATTGACAAGCAAGCCTGCGACTGTACGACAGCCAGCCGGGCGCCCCCGAAAGACCGGGGGCTGCGACAGGCCCCTCCCGCACGGGGAGCAGGTTTCTCAGCGCAAGTCGCTGGCGAGCGACGCCAGCGATTCCGCCGGAATCATCGTGTGCGCGGGGTAATTGGTATGGTCGCAGCCCAGCTTGACGCTGGCACCGGCCTTGACGGCGGCGCACATGGCGGCGTCCAGCTCGAAACGCACAAAATGCACGGCCGAGGTTTTCTCGTCGTTTTCGCGGTCCATGTCTTCGTCGGCAATCGCGTACACGCGGGCGTGGCCTTCCACCTCGACAAACAGGCGGTCTTCCACGCCGATCAAGCGGGCCAGCTCACGCTTGCGCTCGTTGACATCGGGGTACTCCAGCATCATGGTGGCCTTCCAGTTGCTGCCGTCGGGCATCAGGGGCGCATAGGCCTCGATCTCCTGCTCAATGCCTTCTGCCTCAAAGATTTTTTCGAGACGCAACATTTCCTGGATCTGGTAGCGGATGCTGGTTTCGCTCTCGAACTGCACGTTGATGTACTCGCCCAGGCGCACGCTGCGCAGCTTGCGGTGGGCCATGATGGCGGCCTTGTGTTCCTTGCGGTACTTGCTGTATGCCTCAAGCGTCATCAGAGACTCGCGCGTGATTTTTCCGGTGGTTTCCATGGGATGCATCCAGGTTTGTGGCGGTTACTTCAGGCCATACGCCGTGCGTATCAGCGTCAGCGGATGTTTCTGCGGCGGCGCGCCCAGGTTGTTGACGTCAAAGCCCTGGGCAATGTGGTGGCCACCCAGCGGGCAGTCACTGCTGATGACATCGGGCAGGCCGCCATCCTTGTGGTTGGCCATGGCCTTGAACAGCGGCTTGCCGATTTTCATGGCCTGCTGGTGGTAGGGCACCTTGACGCCGAAGGTGCCGGCATGGCCCGAGCAGCGCTCGTGCGTCTGCACGCTGGTGCCGGGCACCATCTTGAGCATTTCCTCGGTTTTCTTGCCGATGTTCTGTACCCGGCCGTGGCAGGGAATCTGGTAGCTGATCTTGCCCAGCGGCGTGGGAAACTCGGTCTTCAGCAGGCCGTCACGCTTGCGCGCCATCAGGTACTCGAAGGGGTCCCACATGTGTTCCTTGACCAGCTGCACCTCGGCGTCATCCGGGTACATCAGCGGGATCTCCTGCTTGAACATCAGCGTGCAGCTGGGCACGGCGCTCAAAATCGCGAAGCCGTCGCGGGCGTATTTGGCCAGCACCGGAATATTGGCTTCCTTGCTGGTGTTCACCGAGTCCAGGTCGCCCAGCTCCAGCTTGGGCATGCCGCAGCATTTTTCCTTTTCCACCAGCACATAGGGCACTTCGTTGTGGTCCAGCACCTTGAGCAGGTCGTGGCCAATGCCCGGTTCGTTGTAGTTGATGTAGCAGGTCGAGTAAATCACGACCTTGCCCGGCGTCTTGGCGCCGTCTTTGACCGGATGCGGCGGTGACTCCAGCGCACCCGAACGGAATTTTTGTGTGGCCAGCTCGGGCAGCCAGGCGTTTTTGTCGACGCCCAGCACCTTTTCCATCACGGCGCGCGCGGGCTTGGTCTTGTTGACCGCGTTGGCCACCTGCACCACGATGGGAATGCCGGCAAATTTGCCATGCACATCGGTGGAGGCCAGAAACCTCTCACCCGCGCCGACCTCGCCCTTCTTGAACTTGATGGCCTTGGCGCGCAGCATGGTGTGCGGAAAGTCGACGTTGAACTCGTGCGGCGGCACATACGGGCACTTGGTCATGTAGCACAGGTCGCACATGTAGCACTGGTTCACCACCTTCCAGTAGTCCTTTTTCTCCACCCCGTCGACTTCGCCGGTTTTGCTCTCATCCACCAGGTCAAACAGGGTAGGGAATGTGCCGCACAGGCTCACACAACGACGGCAACCGTGGCAGATGTCGAAGATGCGCTCCAGTTCATGAAAGGTCGCCTCCTCGTTGTAGAACTGCGGATTTTTCCAGTCAATAGCATGACGGGTAGGTGCTTTCAGATTGCCTTCTGTAGCCATGGCGCTGTCTCTCGTTTTGAGGATGAAGGTTTAAGAAATGGCTCTGCGGCACTGGGGCTTTCGCGGCAGAACTCTTTCTTAAACTCGCTACCCCGGGGATAGCGAGCAGCAGGTACGGACTGTACGGACGACCCGGGGCGCCGTCGCCCGGGTGAGCTACCCGAGACGACGACGCCCTGCAGCCGTTCCAGCACCGGCAGGGCCGGCGCGCCTGCCTGGTCAGTCCACCAGTTCGGCCAGGGCCTTGGTGTAGCGGTTCGCATGCGAACGCTCGGCCTTGGCCAGGGTTTCAAACCAGTCCGCCACTTCATCGTGACCTTCGTCGCGCGCGGTTTTGGCCATGCCCGGGTACATGTCGGTGTACTCGTGGGTTTCGCCTGCTATGGCAGATTTGAGGTTGTCGCGGGTGGCGCCGAAGGGCATGCCGGTGGCGGGGTCGCCGCACTGTTCCAGCCATTCCAGGTGGCCGTGGGCGTGGCCGGTTTCACCTTCTGCAGTCGAGCGGAACAGTGCTGACACATCGTTCTGGCCTTCAACGTCGGCCTTGTTTGCGAAATACAGATAGCGGCGGTTGGCCTGTGATTCGCCGGCAAACGCGGCTTTCAGGTTCTCTTCCGTCCTGGAGCCTTTAAGAGCAGCCATGGAAATCTCCTTCGTGGGTTGATGAATACCTTGCTTGAAGCCTCGGGCAAAGCCAGCCGAAGACGATTCCACCTTAGCGCTGTTGGCGTGACGCGTCCAGTTGCCGCAATCAATGATTGAAATAGCCAATAACTATCAATAGTGACACACTGATAATCACAGACAATTTTACGACTATTAGCAGGATGGAGCTGAGGCGACGGCCCGGAGTCGCCGTTGGCGGGTATTCGCGGCTGCAAGCTAATAGCATTGACGTGATCGGCGTGACGGATCACCATATCTTCAAGAGCATTTACTCGCAATGACCGGCCCGAAGTTGCCGCCAGGGCGATGGCGCGRCCATAAGGGCGGCCAGGAGTTGCAGTAGAAAATCGTGCAAGTACATGCAGAAATGCAGGCAGGAGGGACACCACCCATGCAAGAAGAACATCCGGACTACGCCGAAACCGCCTTCACCAACGGTTATGAATTCACGCAGGGCACCGGCTACCATCTGCCCGAATACCCGTTTATCGCGCCACCCGAACTCACCTCGGGCGAGATCAAACGCCACCCGATTGTCATCGTGGGCGGCGGCATCACCGGCCTGACGCTGGCCTGCCTGCTGGCGCATTACGGTGTGCCGGCGGTGCTGCTCGACGAAGACAACACGGTGGGCGTCAAAGGGGCTTCGTCACGCGGCATTTGTTACGCGCAAAAGACACTCGAAATCTTCAAGCGCCTGGGCATTTACGGGCGCATTGCCGCCAAGGGCGTGCAGTGGAGCGTGGGACGCACCTTTGCCGGCGAGGACGAGGTCTACAGCTTCGACCTGCGCCAGCAGCAAACCCACTCCCTGAGCAAGGAACCGCCCTTCATCAACATCCAGCAGTTTTATGTGGAAGGTTTTCTGGTCGAGCGGATCTACCAGCTGGCCCAGGCCCAACCGGGCGTGGAGCTCCGATGGCGCCAACGGGTTACCGGGTTTGAGCAGAATGCCGAATTTGCGACGCTTTCCATAGACACCCCCGCCGGGGCCTATTCGCTGCAGGCCGACCATGTCATTGACTGCACCGGCTCCCACAGCCCGTTTCGCAACTGGTGCCAGGCCACGGCCACCGCCAAAAAGGGCGACGACCGCTGGTGCATTGCCGACGTGCGTTTCAGCAACCCGCCGCCCGCGGAGCGCCACACCTGGATTGAGGCGCCGTTCAACGAGGGGCGTGCCGTCTGGCAGCACCTGATGGCCGACGGCGTCTGGCGCATCGACTACCAGATGCCGCCCGATGCCGACCTGCAATCGATGAGCCGCGAAGACGTCGTGCGGGCCCGGCTGAACGCCCAGTTCAAGCGCGAGCTGAGTCCGGAGGAATGTGAAATCGTCTGGGTGGGCCCTTACGCCTACCGCAGCGAATGCCTGGACATGCTGCGCCACGGCCGGGTATTTTTTGCCGGCGATGCCGCCCATGTGGTCAGCCCCTTTGGTGCGCGCGGCGGCAACTCGGGGGTGCAGGACGCCGACAACCTGGCCTGGAAGCTGGCCGCCGTGGTGGAGGACCGCGCCGCGCCGCAGCTGCTGGACAGCTACAGCGACGAGCGGCGTGAGGCCGCACAGTTCAACATGCGGGTCACCAACCGCACCACACGCTTTTTGCGTCCCACCGATGGCGCGGAACGCCTGTTTCGCAATGCCGTCCTGAGCCTGGCCAGGCAGCATGCGTTTGCCCGGCAACTGGTCAATACCGGCCGCATGTCTACCCCCAACACCTACACCCACTCCAGCGTTTGCGGCAAGACAGGTGGACTGGCCACGCAAAACTGCGCCCTCACCTGGCCCAACGGGACCCGGGGCGAGCTGATCGATCTGCTCAACTGGGCCGGCAGCCGCCTGCTGCTGCTGGTGTTTGGCGACCTGCCCGTCGCTGCCGCTCGGCGGCTCCAGGAACTGGCCGTGCAAACCGACGTACGCTGCGTGCAGGTGATCCCCCCCGACAGCCGGGCCAGCGCGGTGGAGCACGTGATTGACCAGGAGGGTCATCTGCAGGCCAGCTGCCATGTCTTTGGCCATGCCTGGGCGCTGCTGCGGCCCGACAGCTACGTGGCCGCGACCGGCGAAAGCATTGACACTTCGCTGGTGCATGCCATTGCCATGGCGCTTGGCACCCACTGGAGCCTGCACGGAGAAACCGCATGAAAACCAACGTCAACTTCCAGGATGCCGATGCTTTTTACGAATCCCTGCTCGACGCCCACCAGGGCCTGAGCCGGGAGCAGTCCGAGCTGCTCAATGCCCGCCTGATCCTGCTCATGGCCAACCAGATTGGCAACACGGCGCTGCTGCAAGCCTGCATCGCGGCTGCGGGCGAGGCAGCGACCCGGCCCGCCATGGCCCCGCACTTGCACGGGATTTGAATCGGGCGCATTCTCTGTATATGCCTGTCACGGCGTGTCCCGGGAGTCCATCATGGGTACTTCACTTGTCCGGCCGCTTCTTGCCTTGTCCCTTGCTTTAGCGCTGGCCCCGGGAGCGCTCACTGCGTCATTCGCTGCGAGCCCACTGCCGCCGCCCACGGTTCAGGCTGTGATCGATGCCCTGAGCAAGGCCAACGCAGCGGTTGTCGGCATCCAGGTGACCGCCGTTCCGGATGCCCGGTCGATACAAACACTGGGACGGGAGCGCACCGGCTCGGGCGTGGTGATCGGAGCCGATGGCCTGGTCCTGACGATCGGCTACCTGATGCTCGAAGCGCAGCGAATCGAGGTCGTCACGCAGGACAACAAGAGCTTGCCGGCCACCGCTGTGGCCTACGACATCGCCACAGGTTTTGGCCTGGTCAGGCCCTTGCTGCCCTTGCGCGGCGTGGCACCCGTGACGCTGGGAAATTCGCAGGATGTAACGCCCGGTGAAGCACTGATGGCCGCGACCGGGGCGACCGTCGACGGCGAAGAAGGTGACGTGAGCATGACGCAGCTGGTCAGCAAGCGCGCTTTTTCGGGCAACTGGGAGTACCACATCGACACCGCGCTGTTCACCAGCCCGCCGGTCACCGCAGGCCAGGGCAACCACAGCGGTGCGCCGCTGTTCAACCAGAAGGGCGAGCTGGTCGGCATAGGCTCCCTGCTGGTGATGGACGCCAGCGGCGAAAACCGCCGCCTGCCCGGCAACATGTTCGTACCCATCGATCTGCTCAAGCCCATCCTCGCTGAAATGCAGCAGTCGGGCAGCAGCCGTCAAAGCCACCGGCCGTGGCTGGGCTTGACATCGAATGACCACGAGGGGCGCGTGCAAATCATGCGCGTCAGCGCGGACAGTCCGGCGGAGAATGCCGGCCTGCAGCCAGGCGTGGTGGTACTGGCCGTGGACGGCACCGAAGTCACGACGCTGGAGGGCTTTTACAAGAAACTGTGGGCACGGGCGGCGCCCGACGAGCCGGTCACGCTCACCGTGCGCCAGGGCGATGAAGTCAAGACCATTGTCATCAACCCCGAAGACCGGATGCTGACGCTGAAGAAACCCCCGGGTATCTGAGGGTGCAAAGCGAGGGCTCAACGTGGGGACGCCAAGCCCGCCGATGGCGCAGATGGGGACCACACGGGCACCGACTGGCCAGTCGAATAAAATCGGGGCAGTTACCTCCAACACCAAGCGGCATCCCGGATGCCGCTTTTCCATTGCCCCATGACCAACGCCGCCATCCCCACGCCCGCCAGCCCCGCTCCCGACACCGCCAAGGCGCCTGTTTCCACGCCCGGGCTGGACAGCCTGGCCAAGTCCTTTGAACCGGCGGCCATTGAAAGCCGCTGGGGCCCGCTGTGGGAGCAGAGCGGGCAATACGAGCCCACGCTGGATGCGGCCAAACCGTCGTTTTCCATCCAGCTGCCGCCGCCCAATGTGACCGGCACGCTGCACATGGGCCATGCATTCAACCAGACCATCATGGACTCGCTCACGCGCTACCACCGCATGCGCGGCCACAACACGCTGTGGGTGCCCGGCACCGACCACGCCGGCATTGCCACGCAAATCGTCGTGGAACGGCAGCTGCAGGGTGAAGGTAAAAGCCGCCACGACCTGGGCCGCAAGAACTTTGTCGCCAAGGTCTGGGAGTGGAAAGAGGAATCCGGCTCGACCATCACACGCCAGATGCGCCGCATGGGCGACTCGGTGTCGTGGAAGCACGAGTACTTCACCATGGACCCCAAGATGTCCACGGTGGTCACCGAGACCTTTGTGCGGCTGTATGAGCAGGGCCTGATCTACCGCGGCAAGCGCCTGGTCAACTGGGACCCGATCCTCAAGTCCGCCGTGTCCGACCTGGAAGTGGAGAGCGAGGAGGAAGACGGCTTCCTCTGGCACATCCGTTATCCGCTGGCCGATGGTTCCGGCTCCCTGACGGTTGCCACCACCCGCCCCGAAACCATGCTGGGCGACGTGGCCGTGATGGTCCACCCCGACGATGAACGCTACAAACACCTGATCGGTCAGCGCGTGAAGCTGCCGCTGTGCGACCGCGAGATTCCGGTGATTGCGGACGACTATGTGGACAAGGAATTCGGCACCGGCGTGGTCAAGGTCACGCCCGCGCACGACACCAACGACTATGCCGTGGGCCAGCGCCACCAGTTGCCCATCATCGGCGTGCTGACGCTGGACGCCGCCATCAACGACAACGCGCCTGAAAAATACCGCGGCCTGGACCGCTTCGATGCCCGCAAGTCGGTGGTGGCCGACCTCGAGGAGCAGGGCCTGCTGGTGGAAGTGAAGAAGCACAAGCTCATGGTGCCGCGCTGCGCCCGCACCGGCCAGGTGATCGAACCCATGCTGACCGACCAGTGGTTTGTCGCCATGACCAAGGTCAGCGACCAGGACCCGACCGGCAAATCCATCGCGCAAAAAGCCATCGACGCCGTCGAGAGCGGTGCCGTGAAGTTTGTGCCCGAACAATGGGTCAATACCTACAACCAGTGGATGGGCAACATCCAGGACTGGTGCATTTCGCGCCAGCTCTGGTGGGGCCACCAGATCCCGGCCTGGTATGACGAAGAGGGCAAGGTCTACGTGGCGCGCGACGAGGCCGAAGCGCAGCAGCAGGCACCCGGCAAGAAGCTCACGCGCGACGAAGACGTGCTCGATACCTGGTATTCCTCGGCGCTGGTGCCCTTCTCGTCCATGGGATGGCCCGAGAAAACCAAAGAACTGGACCTGTTCCTGCCATCCAGCGTGCTGGTCACCGGCTACGACATCATCTTTTTCTGGGTCGCCCGGATGATCATGATGACCACGCATTTCACCGGCCAGGTGCCCTTCCACCATGTTTACATCCACGGTCTGGTGAAGGACTCCCACGGCAAGAAGATGAGCAAGTCCGAAGGCAATGTGCTGGATCCGGTCGACCTGATTGACGGCATTGAACTGGCGCCGCTGCTAGACAAGCGCTCGCAGGGCCTGCGCAAGCCGGAGACCGCCCCCCAGGTGCGCAAGAACACCGAAAAAGAATTTCCCGCCGGCATTCCAGGCTATGGCGCCGACGCGCTGCGCTTCACCTTCGCCTCGCTGGCCAGCCTGGGCCGCAGCATCAACTTTGACAGCAAGCGCTGCGAGGGCTACCGAAACTTCTGCAACAAGCTCTGGAACGCCACGCGCTTTGTGCTGATGAACTGCGAAGGCCAGGACTGCGGCCTGGCCGAGCACACCAAGGCGCAATGCGCACCCGGTGGCGAGTTTGAAAACTACCTGAGCTTCTCGCAGGCCGACCGCTGGATTTCATCGACCATGCAGCGCGTGGAAGCTGACGTGGCCAAAGGCTTTGCCGATTACCGCCTCGACAACGTGGCCGGCAGCATTTACCAGTTTGTCTGGGACGAGTTCTGCGACTGGTACCTGGAAATTGCCAAGGTGCAGATCCAGACCGGCACGGATGCGCAAAAGCGCGCCACGCGCCGCACGCTGATCCGCACACTGGAAGGCGTGCTGCGCCTGGCGCATCCGCTGATTCCCTTCATCACCGAAGAGCTGTGGCAAAAAGTGGCGCCGGTGGCGGGGCTCAAAAAAGGCCCCTATATCGGCCAGGCCGCCTACCCGCAAAGCCAGCCCGAAAAAATCGACCCGCAAGCCGAAGCGCATGTGACCAAGCTCAAGACGCTGGTCGATGCCTGCCGCAACCTGCGCGGCGAAATGAATGTCTCGCCGGCCACGCGCCTGCCGCTGTTTGTGCTGGGCGACACCGCCTTCATGAACAGCGTGGCGCCCGTGCTCAAGTCATTGGCCAAGCTCAGCGAAGTGAAGGTGTTTGAGGACGAGGCCGGCTGGGCCGCCGCCGCCCAGGCAGCGCCTGTCGCGGTCGTCGGCGAAGCACACGTCTGCCTGCACATGGAAGTGGATGTGGCCGCCGAAAAAGCGCGACTGGGCAAGGAAGCGACCCGCCTGGAGGGCGAGCTGGTCAAGGTCAACGCCAAGCTCGGCAACGAGGCCTTTGTCACCAAAGTGCCCCCTGCCGTGCTGGAGCAGGAGCGCAAACGCCTGACCGATTTCACGGCGACGCTGGCGAAAATCAGGGACCAGCTGGCGCGCCTGGCATAAGCGCCTAGGTAGCGCCTAGGTAGCGCATAGGCAGGCCGGAGCCGCGGTGCCGGCGCCGGGGCGGGCCAACCGCCTACACCGAGAGGTCCGGTTCGGGCCACTGCGACGGTGAGGCTGCGGCGGGCAGCGAATCCAGCCCACTCTGTGGCGCCCCGATGGCTTCATGCATGCGGTGCGCCACATACCAGCTCGCCCGCAAGCGCGCCTCCCGCGTGTACGACCCCAGGCGCGGGGTGGCAAACAGGTTCTTCAGGCCTTTGAGCGGCGAGGTGTCTCCCGCAAAACCGGGTTCGACACCATCGAGAATGCAGGCCTCGATGCGGCCATCGCCCAGCGCTGCAGCCAGCGCCGCTTCCTCAAACAAATCGCTGCGGCTGATGCCCACCCACAGCTGGTCACGCCTGCAGGCGGCCAGCAATTTGGCATTGACGAAGCCCCTGTACCGCGTGGCATAGACCATCTGCACCGACACCGCATCGGCCTGGCTCACCAGTTCTTGCAGGGAGACCGGCTGAATGCCCAGACGCTCCCAGACGGGCGCAGTGTGGTGCACCGCCGGGTCATAGCCGATCAGGCGAACCCCGAGGCCGCTCAGCATGCCGGCCAGCGTATGCGCGGCGGGCGCCAGGCCCAAAATGCCGACGGTGCTGCCGTGAAGCTCACGCCCTATCTGGGCGCTGGGGTGCTTGTGGCCCATCAGGGCCGATACCAAACCACGGCGGCAAAGCAGCAGCAGGCTGCTCAGCAAATACTCGGCGTTGGAGCGTACATTGGCGCTGCTGGCGTGTACGACCTTGATGTCCCGCTCCTTGCAGGCGTCGATGTCGATGTTGTCCGTGCCAATGTGGAGGCGGCCCACAGCCTTGAGCTTGGGCAGAAAATCCAGAAACCCCCGGGTGACGACGGTTTGCCGGGGAAAGACAATGCCCCTGGTTTTATAAGCCACCTTGCGCAGGGCGATGAGATCGTCAGCCAGTTCGGGACGGTATTCCACGCTGTGCCTGGTTTGAAGCCAGGTCACAGCCTCCGGCACCAATGCATCAAGAAGTAAGATGTCCACCCAGTTGTCCTTTTTGTCCTTTTCCTGCCAATCCGGCTCATCCTGTTCATAGCGCGGTTCGCGCACGCCGACTCGGGATGTCGTCCGACTTCGTGTGCCTCACCGGAGCCGCAACACTTAAGTTTTTTCACAGACCAAAGTCGATGCCAAAATTCACCTTGAACAAAGCCGTTTTCCCCGTTGCCGGGCTCGGTACCCGCTTTCTCCCCGCCACCAAAGCCCAGCCCAAGGAAATGCTGCCCGTCGTGGACAAACCACTCATCCAGTACGCGGTAGAAGAAGCCTATGCGGCGGGCATTCGTCACATGATTTTTGTGACAGGACGCAATAAACGGGCCATCGAAGATCACTTCGACACCGCCTACGAACTCGAAAACGAACTGGAGGTCGCACAAAAGCAGGAATTGCTGGCCTTGGTGCGTTCGGTTCAGCCCGACGACATGAATTTTGCCTATGTCCGGCAGCCCCGTTCGCTCGGCCTCGGTCATGCGGTGCTGTGCGCCGAACACCTGGTGGGCGACGAGCCTTTTGCGGTGCTGCTGGCGGATGACCTGATGGTGGGTCCACCGGGCGGCCTGCCGGTGCTGGCCCAGATGGCCGCGCAATACCAGGAGCTTCACCAGTCGGTGCTGGCGGTGCAGGAAGTGCCCCTGGCGCATACGCGCCGCTACGGCATCGTGGTGGCGCAAGCTGCCAGCCCGGGAGCCAATCCGAGGCTCATGAAGGTGGAAAAAATCGTGGAAAAACCGGCGCCGGAGGTGGCTCCATCCCGCATGGGCGTTGCCGGTCGCTACATTCTCACACCCGCCATTTTTGAGCATATACGCCGCCAGGCGAGCGGTGTAGGGGGCGAAATCCAGCTGACCGATGGCATCTCAAGCCTGCTGGCCGAGGAAACCGTTTATGCCCTGCAATACCAGGGCAAGCGTTACGACTGCGGCAGCAAGGAAGGGTTCCTGGAGGCCACCGTTGAGTTGGCGCTGCAACACCCGGAAGTCGGGCAACACTTTCGCCAATACCTCAGCGGGCTCAAGCTCGACTGAAGGCCGGACCGCGGGGGAAACCCGGGCAGACGGTGGTGAACTTCAGCGCCGCTTCAGCACATGAATGAAGTCGCTGCCGACGACCTGCTGCTCCACCAGTTCATTGCCGGTCTGCTTGGCAAAGGCCTGGAAGTCGCGGGTTGAGCCGGAGTCGGTAGAGACCACGCGCAGCAACTGTCCGCTGAGCATTTCGGTCAGCGCCTTCTTGGCTTTCAGGATGGGCAGCGGGCAATTCAGGCCGCGGGTGTCGAGTTCTTTGTCGATATGCATGCTTATCCTTGGGTTGCTGTTATTTTAAGCACTAACAGGGCGCTGCACAGCCGCCGCCTCCGGTGCCAGCACCAACCCACCGCTATTTCGCTGCTACGCTGTTTCGCTGTTTGTCCGGCCTTTTATTCCGACCTTTTGTCCCACGCCAGAAACTCGGGCTCATAGCCACGCGTGCGCAGCCAGTCAGCCAACGCATAGCCGGTACCCGCAGGCCAGCACTTGAGTTTGTCAAAATCGTACAGCCGGTAATCCACCAACTCCGGCGACAGCCTGACCTCGCCGTTGCAGACGGCATGGTAGGCGATGATGACTTGGTTCATGCGCTGAAAATCGTACACCCCGATCAGGTCCAGCGCGGTGGTGTCCAGGTTGGTTTCTTCCTTGATCTCGCGCCTGATGCCTTCCTGCGGGGTTTCACCTGCCTCCATGAAGCCGGTGATCAGTGCGTACATCTTTCCGGACCAGGCCGCATTGCGCGCCAGCAAAATCTGCCCCTGGTATTCGACCACCGCCGCCAGCACGGGCGTGGGATTGTTCCAGTGGGTGTAATTGCAGGCCGGGCAGCGCAGGCGCGCCTTCTCCCCACTGTCTTCCATTTGCACCACCATGGCCAGCGGCGTCGCACATTGGGGGCAAAAGCGGAATTCGTGGGTCATGGCTGATGCCCCACGAACAACAATTTGCTATATTTTTCATAGCAAACTATCCCAACAAAATATGGGCCTGAAACAGTATTCACGGTCAATCAGGCGGGAAAGACGCCAGTAGACAGGTAGCGGTCGCCGCGGTCGCACACGACGAACACGATCACCGCGTTGCGGACGGTTTTGGCGATTTCCTGCGCCACCCAGCAGGCGCCAGCCGACGAGATACCGGCAAAAATACCCTCTTCGCGCGCCAGCCGGCGGCACATGTCTTCCGCATCGCTCTGGCTGACCAGCACCAGCTCGTCCACATGGCTGGGGTCATAAATTTTGGGCAGGTATTCTTGCGGCCATTTGCGGATGCCGGGAATCCGCGAGCCTTCGCTGGGTTGCGCACCGATGACGCGTATGGCCGGATTTTTCTCCTTCAGGTAGCGCGAAACCCCGGTGATCGTGCCGGTTGTACCCATCGCACTGACAAAATGTGTCACCTTGCCTGACGTATCTGTCCATATTTCGGGGCCGGTGGTCTCGTAATGGATGCGCGGATTGTCCTGGTTGGCAAACTGGTCCAGCACCCGGCCTTTGCCCTCGTTTTGCATCTGCTCGGCCAGATCCCGGGCGTGTTCCATGCCGCCGCTTTTGGGCGTGAGCACCAGCTCGGCGCCAAACGCCTTCATTGTCTGGGCGCGCTCAATGCTCAGGTCCTCCGGCATGATCAGCACCATGCGGTAGCCCTTGATGGCCGCCGCCATGGCCAGCGCGATGCCGGTGTTGCCCGAGGTGGCCTCAATGAGGGTGTCGCCGGGCTTGATGTCGCCGCGCTCCTCGGCGCGCTTGATCATGGAAAGGGCGGGCCTGTCCTTGACGGAGCCGGCCGGATTGTTGCCTTCGAGTTTGCCGAGGATGACGTTGTTGCGTTCGGTGTTTTCAGCGAATGCGATGCGCTGCAACGCGACCAACGGCGTTTTGCCGATCGCGTCTTCAATGGTTGGATAGTTCATACGCCACACTGTGCCATAATTTCGGTCTTCGCTTCTTTCCGCCCGGGTGGTGAAATTGGTAGACGCAGGGGACTCAAAAAGAGGTTTGTGTACCTTTTTTTGAACTCCGTGAACACCACGCAACACCAGGCGGGATAACGGTTTATGGCGACTGGTCGAATAGAGCCCCAAAGGGCTTGTTGAGACCTAGGAGCCAAATAGGAGCCACGGCGAAAAGCCAAGAGGCAACAAGTAGAATTGAAATGTTGATCTGACATATTGAGCCTGCGGCGAGATGGAAGATCAACCAAGGTTGAACAGAAAATTCTGGCCCAGTCCAGAGGATTCAAAGCCCGGGTGGTGAAATTGGTAGACGCAGGGGACTCAGACCAAATTTGAGCCCTCTTGAAGAAATTCTTGAGGTGAAGCCCGTCAAACTCGGCGAAGGCCCTGGACGCAAGTCCGAGCTAATACCGAGCCAAGCCCTCGTACCGAAAGGTTGAGGGAAGGTGTAGAGAGCAGACGGCGGGCACCTAAAGTCGAAAGACTATGGTGAAGGCGTGCTCCAGACCACGAACTCTCGTATTGAGGGGCGGCGAAAGCCGAAGTGGTAAGAAAATCCCCCGCCGCAAGGCGTGCCGGTTCGATTCCGGCCCCGGGCACCACCACAGGGCCCTTCCAGCGATGGAAGGGCCTATTTTTTTGTACCTCCTTCAGGCAGCGCATCAGCTCCGATTGCGCCGGTTAAGCCGTTGGCAGCTAGCCTTCGAGTCAAGGCGTCTGGCCCGGCGGCATGCTGCTTCTTGAATCCCCGATCCCGCATCATGAACGATTCCAGCATATGCGGAATCAACGTTACGACATCGACCGGCTCGCCGTAGGCCTGCGCATGCAACGCCGCATAGCGCTCCAGATCAGCCTTCAATGTCGTCGTCAGCACAATAGTCAACTTCACCGTCTCGTGCCTCGGCAGAGGACCCAACCGCAGCTTGCCGACATTCTTGCTCATTGGGAAGACCCCCTAATAAAGAACAGCGGCTGATACGGTCGCAAAATCAAGGCCTTGCTCACGATCACCCGCATCGGAAACCCCGGCCGAATCGTCAGCGTCGGCTGAACACTCATGTTCCGTTTGGTGATCTCTTGACCAACCTGGTTCACCGTATCCTGCGCACCCTGGCGCACTGCGACGATCACCTTGCCATCACTCGCGCTGCGATCCGGCGCCGCCAGTTCGGCCCCCACGCCCAGCAGCGTTGACAACGCCGCACCCGCAAGAATCCGGTCCCAATGCCAATCAGCACCATCCTCCAGCCCGGCATAACCCGCCGGATCGATGCCAGGCAGGCGGTCCAGGGAAATCGACGACGTGTCCGGCAGGATCAGCCGCGTCCACACCAGCAAAACCCGCCGCTGACCAAAGGACACCTGGCTGTCATAGCGCCCGATCAGCCGTGAGCCCTGCGGAATCAGCAGATAACGCCCCGTGGCCGTGTCGTAGACCGCTTCCGTCACATTGGCAATCACCTGCCCCGGCAAGTCGGAATTGATGCCRGTCACCAGCGCGGCCGGAATGACGGTGCCCGCCATCACTTGGTAAGGCGAGACAGGCATCTGCAGGCTGGCCAGATTGCGCGTAGCCGTGTCACCCGCATTCGCAACAAAGGCTGCCTTTTGTTCCTGCCGGTTCTGCGCAGCGGTCGGGTCGGCCACCAGCGCAGTGGCAGTCGTCGGCCCCATCGGATTGAACGGCTGGTTGCCCGACACCGGTGCGGATGGACTGCCAGCCGAAGCCGTGGCCGCAGCCATTGCCGGCTTCGCATCATTGCCACTGCTCCTAAAAAACACCGTAGAGCGTGCCGCTTCCTCCGCATCACGCAACCGTGTCAGACGATCTGCATGCGCTGGATCGTTGTACGCCGCCGACACATTCGCCTGGCGCTGGCGCTCGGCACTGACGATAGCTGGCCCCAAATCACCCGGCAGCGGTTCGCCCAACACAGGTATTGCAGGTTTGACCGGGACCGGTATCTTCGAGTAATCCTTGGGCAACTGATCCAGACTCTCGGCCTGCGAGACCCTATCCACGTTGTACAACTCGATCGCCGGGTTGCGCTCGCGCTTGTGAGTCTGCAGCGACCACAGGGTGCCGCCGAGCACGGCGGCGGCCAGCGTGCCCGCACCAAGCGCCAGCATGCGCCTATTCAGCCGCACCACCGGACGCGGTGGAGCACGCAAAGTCATGGTGTCCGGATCGACCTTAGGGGGCACCGGCGTGTCAGCCTGCGGTGTGGCGGGTGTACTCATGCTCAGTTCCTCCGCGCCGTACTGGCAACCCCATCGGTGCGCTCAATCCGCACCACCTGAGCCTTGTCCGCCCCAAGTCGCAACTCAGCGGCACCAAACAGCCGATCCACCACGTAATACGGTGACCGGAAACGGTAGTTCACCAATTGCCCATCACCTTGCGGCCCAATCACGAACAGCGGCGGCAACTCGCCCTGCGCGATACCCCCAGGAAACTGGATGTACACCCGCTGCCCGTCATCGAAAGCACGCAGCGGCCTCCACGGCGGGCTGTCGCCGGTGATGGCATAGCGGAACTTGATCTGCTCCAGCGACAAGCCGGAATCGACTGGCGCAGCCACTTGAGCCTGCTGCGCCTGCTTCTGCAAGGCCAGCATCCGGTCCTTGGGGTAATCCCAGGACACCGAAGCCATCCAGGCCTGCGGCGTCGAAGACAGCTCCAGCAGGTACATGCGCCGGTTCGTGGTGATGACCAGGTTGGTCTTCAGACCGGTGCGGGTGGGTTTCACGAGAACGGTCACACGTAAGCTGGTGCCTGAGCCGCTGGCCGTGTCCCCCACAATCCAGCGCACCGTGTCCCCCGCCGAAACGGTCACCAGTTCCTCACCCTCTTGCAGCGCAACGACGGTCACCCTCCCTGGACTTGTGTAGACCTGGTATAGCGCACCATCGGCATACGGCCAGACCTGGATGGCATTGACGTAGCCCTCCCGGCTCGGCGCCACACGCGCCTCCAGATTGGCGCGCGAGACACGGATCTTTTCGTCGGCAGCTTCCGGTGGGGTCTTCGTCTCTGCTTCAGTCGACAGAGGCTTTAACTGTGCCGGCAGTGGCAGCGGCTCGGGCAGCGTCACCACCTCGATGGGCTTGGGTAGTTCCGGCAGCAACTGTGCGGCCACGGGTTCATCCAATGTGATGGCGGGCGGCGGCTTGCCGTGCGTGGCGCAGCCGGTGATGGTCGCCAGGGTGGTGACCATTACCAACGGCAAAGCGTAAATACGGAAATGTGTCTTCATGGTTTTACTCCTTGTGTCGCTTCGAGTTCACGGCTCCAGGACAGGCCGTTGACGTAGATGCCCAGTGGATTGCGTCGCAAGCGTTCTTCGGTGTGCGGCGGTTGCAACACCACCGAGACCACTGCCGTCCAGCGCTCCGTGCCCGAAGGTGCACCATTCGCATAACTGCGCTCGATCCAGCGAATCTGGAACGAAGATTCGCTGGCCCGCACAACGCTCGTGACCTCCACCGAAACAGAGTTCTTCCCTATGCGAGCAAAAGGATCATTGGCGCGCGCATAGTCATTCAGCGTGGCCGCGCCCTTGTCCGTGGTGTACTCATAAGCTTCGAGCCAGTTCTGCCGTACCACGATGGGATCAATCGACAGCGAACGCACGTCGGTGAGAAAGCGCGCCAAGTGATAGGCGATCTGCGCGTCATTCGGTTTGTACGGCGTGGCAGCTTCACCAACTGCACGCACCTGACCGGCGCTGTCCACCTCGACGACATAGGGTGTCACGATGGACTGTGCGGAGCGCCAGACCAATCCTCCCGCCATCAGCAAAGCCAGGCTCAAACAACCAAAGGCCATCAGCCGCCAGTTCTTGGCTTGCACGCGGGCACTGCCGATGCGCTGATCCCAGACCTGTGCGGCAGCCTGGTACGGGGTGACGGGTTCGGGCGTGTCCGAGTAACGCACCTGGGGTCGTTTGAATAACATGAAGTGATCTCCTTAATGGTTCGAGGGGTCGCGCAGGCTCGGGCTGGCTCCGCCCCCGCCGTGGTCACCTGAGCGCAGCGTGTGGGCGGCGGTAGAAACCCCGTGCGAAAGACGCTGGTTGCGTTGCAAGCGCTTCGCCCAGGCCGGTGCAGGAGGCTGTGCGTCGGCGCTCATAGCACCTGTGCCAGTTGTGGCACCTGCGGCTGAAGCCGGTGCAGCCGCTTCAGGTACAGCCGATGCAACGCGATCTTTGACAGCCTTGGCACCTGCCGCGACACGCTGGCCGACGGCGCTCGCACCCGTCTTCGCCACATTGGCCAGACCTGCCCCTGCAGCGCGAACACCGCCACCGCCCGATGCTGTGGCACCTGCCTGGTAGGCGGACTTCGCACCAGCAGCCATCGTGCTGGCCGAACGGGCGGCGCTGGCACCACCCCCCATAGCCGCACGTGCCGCCCCCGGTGCCATACGCGCACCGGCGGCTACGGCAGCACCGCCGGCGGCAATGGCTGCGCCACCTGCCACGGCCAGCCCAGCGGCACCGAGCATCGTTCCCGCCGCAGCACCCGCGCCCAACTGCGGCGCGCCCGATACCAGCCCGGTCGCGATGCCGGGACCAAAGATGCCCAAACCCAGCAACGTGAGCGACGCCAGCATGATGACCAGCGCATGGTCAATCGAGGGTTCCGTCCCCGGTGGGGTCTGGAACTCCGCAAACAAGCCTGAGCCAATACCGACAATCACGGCCAGCACCAGCACCTTGATGCCAGATGACACCACATTGCCCAGCACCCGCTCGGCCAGGAACGCCGTCTTGTTCCACAGCGCAAAAGGCACCAGCACGAACCCCGCCAGTGTCGTCAGCTTGAACTCGATCAGCGTCACAAACAGCTGAACCGCTAGCACGAAGAAACTCACAATGATCACCAGCCAGGCCAGAAACAATACGCTGATGACATCAAGATTGGCGAACACCTCGGGAAAACCAGTCAGGTCGCTGATCTGCGCCATGATGGGCCGACCCGCATCCACGCCGGCTTGGGCGAGCCGTCCCGGCTGCAGCAACTGCGCCTGCGTCATCGAAGAGCCAGACGCCACCAGCCCGAGCCCGGAAAAGGATCGAAACACAATGCCCGCCAGGTTGTTGAAGTTGCCGATGATGAAGGCAAAGGCTCCGACATACAGTACCTTCTTGACCAGCTTGGCTATCACGTCGTCACCACCCCCACTGGCATGGCTCATGGCCCAGAACAAGCCTGCCAGCGTCATATCGATCCCGACCAACGTGGCCGTCAGGAATGCCACCTCGCCATGCAACAAGCCAAAACCCGAATCGATGTAGCGCGAAAAAACATCCAGAAAGCGGTCGATGACCGACAGGTCGTTCATCGTGTCCCGTCCTTCGACGAGGAAACGGCAGATGCAGCGGGCTGCGGTGCTGCTGCTGGGGACACATAAGGCGTATAGGGCGTCCCCGTGCCCATGAAGCGCCGCCGCGTGGCCTCGGACACCGCTCCGCAGACAGCATCCCCCACTTTGGCATGGTCAGCCTTGCACTGGGCGCGAAGTTCTTTCAGGCGCTCGGGATTCGCGACCAGTGATTCGACCGTGTCAGTCGGTGCCGACTTTCCGCAACCCGCTATGAGCGATACCGACAACGCCAGCGCAATACTCAGAAGCTGTTTCATGGTGATCCCCTCAGTTGCTGTAAAAGTTCACGGTGTACGGGGTGTAAGGCGTACCCTCACCCTGAAAGCGCTGACGCACCTCGCGCGCACGCTCCTGTACCGCCACCTGCCGCGCCTGCTCCAAGGCGGTTGCCCGGTCCTGCGTGATTTGGAGCTGCTGCGCCTGGATCGCTTGGCGGGACTGCAAGGCCAGCAACTGATTGGTTGCCTGCGTGGCCTGCAGCGCGCCGACTGCCGACTGACTGCGATTCACGAGGTCGGTCAGCGTTTGCTCGTCAGACCTGAAGTTCTGCACCGCCTGCGACTGCACCTTCGTCGCCGTGCGCAACGCCTCCAACGAGTTGCGCCAGCGTTGGCGTGCGTCAACTGCCATCTGACCGCCTGAGGTGGACGCGGAATACGCATTCGGGTAAAGCCGGGAGAACTCCGTCTCCATCTGCGACACATTAAAGGCCATGCCCTGCGCCTGCTGAATCAACTGGTTCGTCGCAGACAGCGCGGACCGCAGCTCAGCCAACGCACTAAAGTCCAGACCCGTCAGGTTCCTGGCCTGGTTCATCAGCATCTGGGCCTCGTTCTGCAACTGCCGGATCTGGTTGTTGATCTGTTCCAGGGTGCGGGCGGCGGTCAGGATGTTCTGGGAATAATTGGACGGGTCGAATACGACCCACTGGGCCTGTGCAGCGGGCATGGCGGTCACAAGCAAAGCCGTGGTAACGGCCAGCAAGGTCTTCTTCATGAAGATTTCTCCTGATGTGATGGAAACGAAGGAAACGACGGAATGAGGTCCGCAGCCCAATCCAAACCCCGATGTCGCAGCCATGCGCTTGCAAAGTCCACACGCGGGACGGACGCCGACACCGCATCCATGGCACGCTGGTCCTCGGGTTTGGCAGCACCAGCAAATGCCAAAGCCACCGGCCCGAGCCCCAAGTCAAAGACCCGGTTGCCCAGTCGCGACTGGTAGTAATAGTCCCGTTTGGGCTGCGCCTGCGCGACGATGTCGATCTGCCGACTGTTGAGCCCGAAGCCTTCGTAGATGACGCGAATTTGCGGCTCGGTCGCCTGCGGGTTGGGAAGGAAGATGCGGCTGGCGCAGCTCTCAATAATGGCCGGGGCAATGGCGGAATCCTTGATGTCCGCCAGCGACTGCGTCGCAAAAATCACTGACACATTCTTCTTGCGCAAGGTCTTGAGCCACTGGCGAATGCGGGACGCAAACACCGGGTCGTCCAGGAACAGCCAGGCTTCGTCCAGAATCAGCAGCGTCGGAGCCCCATCAAAACGTTCTTCGAAACGCGCGAACAGGTAACCCAGAACCGCCAGCATTGCCGCCTTGCTGTGCATCAGCTCTTCCATCTCGAAGCCTTGCATGTCGGCGGAACCCAATCGGTCCGAATCCGCGTCCAGCAGCTTGCCGTGCGCGCCACCCAGCACATAGGGCTGTAAGGCCTGGCGCAAGGCGTTCGATTGCAGCAGCACGGACAGGCCCGTCATGGTGCGCTGATTGACCGGCGCACTGGCCAGGCTGTTCAAAGCCGACCAGACCGCATCCTTCTCGGCTGGGCCAACCGGGACGCCTTCGTGAATCAAACGCCCGGCTATCCATTCCGCCGCCCAAGCGCGGTAGCCATCGTGGTCAATGCGCGCCAGCGGTTGGAAGGAAATAGAGCCCTCGGCACCACCATCCTTTCCCAGGTCATAGTGCTCGCCGCCTAACCCGAGAATGGTGGCGCGAATGGAACGGCCCATGTCGAAGGCCAGAATGCGCGAGCCGGCGTAGCGCCGGAACTGCATGGCCAAGGTGGCCAGCAAGACCGACTTACCCATGCCGATGGGACCCACCACCAGCGTATTACCCACGTCGCCGATGTGCGTGAGCAACCGGAACGGCGTCGCGCCATCGGTGCGCGTCACGATCAGGGGTGGCCCGTCCAGGTGCGCATTGCGGTCCTGCCCGGCCCAGACCGCTGACACCGGCATCATGTGGGCCAGGTTCAAGGTCGAAACAATGGGCTGGCGCACGTTGGCATAGGCATGTCCCGGAATGGACGACAGCCAGGCATCCACCGCATTCAGGGTTTCCGGGTTCGTGACAAAACCGCGGCCCTGAATGGTTCGCTCCACGGCGCGCAGCTTCTCATCGGCGGCAGTGGCATCGGTATCCATTACTGTCACCGTCGCCGTCACATACCCGAAGGACACCTGGTCACTGCCCAGTTCCTGCAAGGCCGCATCGGCATCCGTCGCCTTGTTCGACGCATCGGAATCAACCAGCGGGCTTTCCTGCTGGAAGATGGTCTCACGCAGCAACGCCACGATGTCCTTGCGTTTGGCGAACCACTGGCGGCGCAAGCGCGTCAGTTCCTTCTCCGCCTCAGCCTTGTCCAGACACAGGAAACGCGTGCTCCAACGGTAAGCAAAACCCAAACGGTTCAGGTCGTCCAGCAAACCCGGCCAGGTCGAGGTAGGAAAGCCCCGCACCGACAGCACACGCAGGTGCTGATTTCCAAGCATGGGGGCGAGCCCACCCGTCAATGGTTCGTCCGCCAGCAAGGCATCCAGATGCATCGGCACCTCGGGCACAGCCACCGGATGCCGGCGCGTAGACACACAGCCGTGCAGGTAGGTCAAGGTCTGACCATCGTCCAGCCAGGCAATCTCTGGCATCACCCCTTCGAGCAGGCCAAAGAAGCGTTCAGTCTCCGACACGAAGCCCTCCAGCCGCCCTCTCCAATTTGGCCAGTCCACGCCCTCGGCCTTGGTGTTCTCGTACAGCAGCTTGGCGGCACGCGCCTGAGACTCTTCCGGCGGCAGGTACAGCAGCGTCAGGTGATAGGCACTCTCGAAGTGGCTTGCCGCCTCCTCGAAAGCTGCCCGGCGCTCTTCATCAACCAGCCAGGACAGCGGTTCAGGAAAAACTGATTTCGGGTAGTCAGCCGCTTCGCTGCGCTCGGCCTCGACAAACAGGGCCCAACCCGACCCCAGCCGGCGCAACGCGTTGTTCAAACGCGCGGAGGTCGCTACCAGCTCGCCCTGCGTCGCACTGTCCAGGTCCGGCCCACGGAAACGTGCCGTGCGCTGGAACGAACCGTCCTTGTTCAGCACGACGCCCGGCGCGACCATTCCGGCCCAGGGCAGCCAGTCGGCCAGCAAGGCCGGGCGTTTGCGGTATTCGGCGAGGTGCATCATGCTGTGTTCTCCATGTCTTGCCTCACACGTCCAGCAGCACGCGGTGCTTGATGTGCCGCGCAAAGACCTGCATGAACTGCGGATCCAGGCGCGCGCCCCAGACTGCCAACGAGTGGCCGCTGATCCACAGCGCAATACCCGGCAGCCAGAGCTGCAAGCCCAGTCCAACCGCAGCCGCCAGCGTGCCATTGGCAATCGCCACGGTGCGTGGTGCGCCACCCAGCAGGATGGATTCGGTCAGGGACCGGTGCAGCGGCACCTCAAAACCCGGTGTATTGGCTGTGACTGCGCTCATGTCAGTACCGCTCCACCCGAGAAGCTGAAAAAGGTCAGGAAGAATGACGATGCGGCAAACGCAATCGACAACCCGAACACAATCTGCACCAGTTTCCGAAAGCCACCGCTGCTGTCACCAAACGCTAGCGTCAATCCAGTGGTAATGATGATGATCACCGCCACGATGCGGGCCACTGGTCCTTGAACCGATTCGAGGATGGACTGTAGCGGTGCCTCCCACGGCATGTTCGAGCCTGCGGCTTGGGCAGGGATGGCGATAGCCAGCAGCAGCGCCGTGATGGCCGCGGCCTGAAGGACTGGTTTTACGGAAATGCGTGAAGTCGTCATGAAGGTTCTCCGGTAGTGGGTAGGTTGGTGACGGGTGAAATTGAAGGAAACGACGGCATCAGATCGGGACTGAGCTGGTAGCCGTGGCTGTCAAAGCCGATGACCCGTGCAATCTCCTGCACGCGCCGATGCCGACCGCGACCAGCGATGAAGACGATGACGTTGACCGCCTCGGCGATCAGTGCGCGGGGAACCGTGACCGAGACTTCCTGAATCAGTTGCTCCAGCCGGACCAAGGCGCCATGGGCTGAACCGGCGTGCACGGTGGCAATGCCGCCCGGATGCCCGGTACCCCAGATCTTGACCAGGTCCAGCGCTTCCCCACCGCGTACTTCGCCGACCACCACGCGGTCCGGTCGCAGCCGCAGCGTGGCACGCACCAAGTCGGCCATGGTGCTGACACCCGGCTCGGTGCGCATGCAGACATGGTCGTCGGATCGGCACTGCAATTCCACCGTGTCTTCGAGGATCATGACCCGGTCGCCGGTATCGGCAATCTCGTCGAGCAGCGCATTGGCCAGCGTGGTCTTGCCGGTGCTGGTGCCACCACATACGACGATGTTGAGGCGCTCACGCACGGCAGCACGGAGAAATACGGCTTGCGCTTCGGTCAGAATGCCATCGGCCACATAGTGGCTCAGCGTCATGATGCGTAACGCCCGCTTGCGGATCGCAAACGAGGGCGCACGCACCACCGGTGGCAATACCCCCAGGAAACGCTCCCTGGTCTCGGGCAGTTCGGCCGACAAAATAGGCGCACCTGCACTCACTTCGGCCCGCACGTGCGCTGCCACTAGGCGGATGATCCGCTCGGCCACGGCTGGCGGCAAGGTCGTGCCGGTCGGGGAACGACCCGAGCCCAGCCGGTCCAGCCACAGAGTACCGTCCGGGTTCAGCAGAACCTCCACGACTTCCGGGTCTTCCAGTGCTGCTGCAATCTCAGGACCCATGGCCGTGCGCAGCATGCGGATGCGGCGCTCCAGAGAGACGGCGGCACTGCCACCGCTACCGTCTCCGTCACTGCGGACCACACCGTCCCCCGCGTCTTTGTCAGGCTTGCGGATCATTGGTTACCTCCCCTTCCTCGTGTTCTGGTGTGGTCGCCTGGGAAGCCAGGTCATCTGGCGCAACCTCTTCATGGACTTCCCGGACCAGGCTGCGCCCGCGTTGAATGTGGCGGGCAAGCTGTTCGATAAACTGGGCATAACGGGCACGGCCCTGCGCACGGGCTGCATCCTGCTGGCCTTCGGGCACGGGCAATGAGACCGTCAGGAAATAGCGGATGTGGAGCGCCACCGTTTCAATCAGGATGGACTGATCACGCTCCAGCCTGTCGAACTGGTGCGAGAGGCGGTCCAGCCGTTTACCCATGGCGGCCTCGCGCTGGTCGGCAGCATCCGGTGAAAGGAATGAAGCTAGAGCCGCCGCAATCACCGCCGACTTGGACACGCCCTTGTGCACGGCGGCGAGCTGGTCCAAGCGCTTCGCGTGATCGGGTTCAATGAAGATATTGAGACGGGTCCGACTCATAGTGCAATCCCGTCGTCCGGGTCCAGTGCTGCGAGTCGCGCGGTGCGCTGCGTTCGTTGGTCTGTATCCCCTATATCCGACCCATCCCGCCTGTCCCGCTTCAGGCCGTGTGGTTGCAGTGACATGTCGTCCTCGTCATCGAGCACCAGCAGGTCGTCACTATCCATCAAGGGCTGGACATCGAGCGCAACGTCCAATTCAGGCTTGAGCTGATGGCCGCCTTCGTCGGCAAACCCGCCTGACGGGTTCGCGGTCAAGGTCTCGGACGCTGCAGGTATCGGCAGTCCGCTCCAGTCGTCTGGCCGCGCCATGGGCTTGTCTGCATAGCCGTCCAGCGCCAGCACAGGCGGCGCCAGCATCCGGCCCATGAAATTTCGGTCCTGGTAGTAGCGCAGCTTTGCGGCCTTGATCGGCGGATGACCCGACACCATCACGACTTCCTCATCAGGTGGCAACTGCATTACCTCGCCCGGTGTGAGCAAGGGGCGTGCAGTTTCCTGCCGTGAGACCATCAGGTGCCCGAGCCATGGGGCCAGCCGGTGGCCGGCGTAGTTGCGCTGCGCGCGCAATTCAGTGGCTGTGCCCAGGGCTTCAGAAATTCGCTTGGCTGTGCGCTCATCGTTGGTTGCGAACGCAATGCGCACATGGCAGTTGTCGAGAATCGAATGGTTCTGGCCATAGGCCTTGTCGATCTGGTTCAGGGATTGCGCAATCAGGAAGGCACGCAATCCATAACCTGCCATAAAGGCCAGAGCAGACTCAAAGAAGTCCAGACGGCCCAGCGCCGGGAACTCGTCCAGCATCAGCAGCAGCTTGTGCCGACGTGCGATGCCGTCCGAACCATCCAGCGATTCGGTCAGGCGTCGGCCGATCTGGTTCAGGATCAAGCGGATCAGCGGCTTGGTGCGGCTGATGTCGGAGGGCGGCACCACCAGGTACAGCGACACCGGGTGTTCTGCGGAAATCAGATCAGCAATGCGCCAGTCGCAGCGTGAGGTGACTTCAGCCACCGTCGGATCGCGGTAAAGCCCCAGAAAACTCATCGCGGTAGAGAGAACCCCCGAACGTTCGTTGTCACTCTTGTTCAGCACTTCGCGGGCTGCTGAAGCAACGACCGGGTGAGTGACGTCGCCCAGATGCCGCGTCGTCATCATCCGGTGCAGCGTGATCTCGAACGGATTGGCTGGATCGGACAGGAAGTTGGCGACACCGCGTAGGGTTTTATCGTCACCGGCGTAGAGCACATGCAGGATGGCGCCCACCAGCAGGGCATGTGATGTCTTCTCCCAGTGGTTGCGCCGCTCCAGTGCGCCTTCGGGGTCCACGAGGATGTCGGCGATGTTCTGCACGTCGCGCACCTCGTGCATGCCGCGCCGTACTTCCAGCAAAGGGTTGTATGCAGCAGAGCGTGCATCAGTGGGGTTGAACAGCAGGCAATATGAGAAACGTGAGCACCAGCCTGCGGTTAGCTGCCAGTTCTCACCCTTGATGTCGTGGATGACGGCGGAGCCGGGCCATGACAGCAGTGTTGGCACCACCAGGCCGACACCCTTACCGGAACGGGTGGGCGCGAAGGCCATCACGTGTTCCGGACCTTCGTGGCGAAGGTAGTCACCTTCCTTGGTACGCAACCTCCCCAGGAACACACCAGCAGGTTGGGTCAGGCCTGCCGCCCGAACTTCTTCAGGTTCGGCCCAACGGGCAGAGCCGTAGGTGGTGACACGCTTCGCGAGACGTGATCGCCAGACAGCCATCGCAATGGCGGCACCGGTTGCGAGCAATCCGCTGGAGGCTGCGATGATGCCACCGCGCAGGAAAACATCGGGCGCATAGGCGTCAAAGAAATACCACCACTCGAACAGGCTCCACGGGTGATAGATTGGGGTGCCGAACAGGTCAAACCAGGGTAGTCCGAGCTGCGGCTGGCAACCAAGCGCTGCCGATGTCCATTGGGTTGCCGCCCAGATACCACTAAGCGTGATCCCCAACACTACTGCAATCTGACCAAACAGGATACCTGTCGGCATGAACCCGCCCTTTGTATCGATTTCTTGCACGCGTGCCACCACGGCACCGCGTGCATGAAGTTTCGATTCGAAGCACGGCACTACACACCCATGCTGGCGTAGCGCAGCGAAGTGCGGACACAGTTCAGGCGTGGATAACGGCAATGCATGTCTTTACCTTGCATGCACAGCCGGACTTTGAGCGAGACTTGCGGGTAATAGATGCCAGCGTGAATGACTTCGCTGTTGCGTGAGCTGGTGCCGGTACCGGTGGTCACCGCCAGCACCATGACCTCGCACCCTGCCAGGCCCACCCACACCGGTGCCGATGACAACCGCGTCGACCCGGTACATCAGCCTGGCTGACCTTGTATGCCTTCAAACCCTTCAATCACGTTGACTGCATTCACCCCAGTTTGGTGAAATCGTCAGGCTGCAGCAAACGGTGCTCATCGGGCTGAACTGCCGCGTAGTGCTCACCAATCCGTCAACGTGACAGTGCTGTTGGGGCCTTGAACGCTTGGCTCAGGACAATCAGTACGATCGTCACGCCAATGAGGCATGTCGAGATCGCCGCGATCGTAGGATCGACCTGGTCCCGGAGGGCGTTGAACATACGGCGATTCAATGTCGCCGCAGAACCGTTCGAGATGAACATGGCAACGACGACCTCGTCGAACGACGTAAAAAAGGAAAAGAGCGTCGCCGAGAGCACCGACGCCTTGATCTGCGGCACGGTTACGGTGAAAAATGCACGCAGACGAGTCGCCCCGAGGCTGCGGGCCGCCTGTTCCTGATTGCCGTCATAGGATGCCAGCCCTGCCGTCACAAGGATAACGACGATGGGCAGCGCCAAGGCAGTGTGGACAAAGGTAAGCCCAAAGGTGGTGTTCACCAGGCCGAGCCGCGCGAAGACGAAGAGCGAGCCCACAGCCACGAGGATGATCGGCACGGCCATAGGCAATGCGAAAAGGCTGAGGAGAAACGACCGCCAGCGCGCACTGCCGGCCCAGATACCGTAGGCCGCTGACGTACCGATGACCGTCGCGCAAATTGTCGTGAGGATGGCTACCCGGACCGAAGTCAGCGTCGAAGTCATCCATTCGGGTGACGAGAAATAGTTGCTGTACCATTTCAACGACAGTTCGCGGGGTGGGAATTCCAAGTCCTGCGTCCCGGAAAAGCTCATCGGAACGACGATCAACGTCGGCAGTATCAGGAAAATCAGGATAAGAACCGCGAAAACATACAGCCAGAGGCGCTGTCGATGGGTGACCTGGAGAATGGAAGCCGAGCGATTCAACCAAGTCATGAAAACGTACTCCGTTTTGTTTTACGTGCGAGAACTGTTGCGATTGCGAGCAATGCGAGGGTGATGGCGAGCAATACGATCCCCAGTGAGCTTGCGGCACCCCAGCTGGAATACAGCCGCACGTTGGCGTCGATCCGCATGGCTGCCATGATGACCTGCCCACCTCCGAGCACTGCGGGTGTCGTGTAAAAACCGAGGCACATGACGAACACCAACAGGATGCCTGACAAGAATCCGGGCAATGACAACGGGAAGAACACGTCCCAAAACGCCTTCGACGGTTTGGCCCCCAGATTGCAAGCTGCGGCCACGAGATTTTGATCGATCGCTCGCATGGACGCGTAAAGAGGAAGCACCATAAAGGGAATCATGATGTGGACCATACCGATCAGCGCGCCAGTCATGTTGTGCGCAAGCTGCAGCGGCTCGTCGATCAGTCCCATGCCGATCAGAGCTTTGTTGACGAGCCCGTTGTACTGCAAGAGCACGAGCCAAGCATAGGTGCGAACGAGAACGGCTGTCCAGAACGGGACAAGAATGAAAAGAAGCACGTATTTCAGTGTCTTCTCCGGCAGTTGGACCAGAAAATAGGTGAGCGGATACCCGACCAGCGCCACGAGCAGCGTCGTGTAGAACGATACTTTGAAGGTCATTGCGAAGACCTTGGCATATACCGGTTGGCTCCAGAGCCGCTCGTAATGCTCCAGGGTGAAACCGCCCCTGTCACCGACGAAGGAAAGGTAGAGCATGACGCCTAGCGGTAGCAGGATCGCAATAAAAATCAGCGCTGCACCGAGTGCGGCAAGTGACAGCAGCCAGGCGTTTTCCGACTTTGCGGATTTCCGGAGCGCTTCAGCATTGTCGTCAGCACTATTGGTCAATGAGATCGGTGCCATATTCATCGCTTGAGATCGTTGCTCACGACGCGAGTTTCGTTCACGTGCAAGCCAACGGTGATGGGCTCTCCGYGCGCGGGAAAAAGAGACCGCGTTCCTTCTCGCAAATTCCGTCTCACCGAGATAGTTTCTCCGGTCGAAAGTTGCACGAAAGCTAAGCAGCTATCGCCTTGGAAAAGAATTCTCTCAAGAGTGCCGTTAAACATGTTGTAGGCGCTTCGATCCGTTGACGCGGTGACGATCTCCATCTTTTCCGGCCGGATGATCAGCAGCCCCTCTCCTTCGGGGGCATTCGAGTCCTTGCCAAGCTTGAGCGCCTGGTCACGGTAATAAGGTTGGCCACCGGTCGTCTTTACCGACAGGAAGTTCGATTCGCCCATGAACTCGGCGATGAACGCCGTCTTGGGCGCGTTATAAAGATCCTCGGCCGCGTCCAGCTGGGCGATCTCGCCGCCTCGCAAGACGGCGATCCGATCCGACATGGTCAGGGCCTCACGCTGGTCGTGCGTCACCAGCACGGTCGTCATCCCCAGGCGCTCGTGCATGGCCCGCAATTCGACCTGCATTAGTTCCCTCAGGTTTTTGTCGAGGGCGGATAGCGGCTCATCCATGAGAAGGATCTTCGGCTTGGCAACCACCGCGCGAGCAAGCGCGATACGCTGCTTCTGGCCGCCGGAAAGCTCAGAAATGCGGCGATTCTGGTAACCGGGCAACTGTACCGTCTCAAGCACCTGCGCCACCGCCGCATCAATCTCTACCTGGGGTCGCTTCCTGATCCTCAACGAATAGGCAATATTCTCAAATACATTCATATGGGGAAACAGCGCATAGTTCTGGAACATCATCCCGATGCCACGCTGATGAGGGGGCCTCAATATGACCTCTTCTGTTCCGAACCGAAGGGACCCATGGTCCGGTCGAATGAAGCCTGCCAGCACCATGAGCAGGGTTGTCTTTCCGGAACCCGAAGGGCCGAGAAGGGTCATGAACTCGCCGCTACGTATGTCGAGTGACACGTTCTTCAAAGCCTCTACCCGGCCATAGGTCTTACCGATATTCGTGATGCCGATCGGCAGCGAGTCCGCCGAGGCAGAGGTCAAGTGTCTTGGTTGTTTCATAACGTCGCGCGCATCCAATGCAGGGTCAAACAGGTCATGCCCATCATTTCAGTCGGGCGGCCGACCTGTGTTTCGAACCGCCCGACAAGGTGCCAACAACCTTGGTCACTAATTTCCAAGGTAGTAACTCTTACTTCGAGAGAAGCATCTCGTCAAATGCCTCCGACAGTTCGGGGCCGTTCCGATACCAGAAGTCGATGTCGGCGGTATATTGGTTGACAACGTTCTTTGGGGACGATGCCAGCCGGGCCAGAGTGGCTTCGTCAAATGTTGCGTAAGATTTCAAATTCGCCGACCCGTATGCGATGTATTTCGGCAGGTCTTTCATATATTGCGGCTTAACGACTTCCCTTAGGAACTTCAACGCGTTCGCGGTGTTCGGAGCACCCTTGACAATCGCGTAGCAGTCGTTTTCAATGCGTCCGTCGTTGAAGTTTATCCGGTACTTTGCGCCAGCATCGATGGCGGCTTGGATGCGCCCGTTATAACCGTACATCAGCGGCACTTCGCCGTCCTTGACAAGCTGCATGGACTGAGCACCGCTTTCCCAAAACACGATATGAGGCTTAAGCTCTGCGAGCTTAGCGATCGCAGCCTTGCGACCTTCTTTCGTACTGAGAAACTTGTAGATCTCACTACGTGGATAACCCAAAGCCAGAACCGCTGCTTCGACCGTGCTGCGTGGATTGCGATACATTCCGCGCTTGCCGGGAAACATCTTGACGTCCCAAAACTCCTTCATGTTCTGCGGACCTCGACCACCGTATGCTACGGTGCTGTAGGAAATCACTGTGGAATAGACACTGGTGCCGATGCAGTAATCGGAGACCGTACCAGGCACATAATCGCTACGATTCACGATGTCGGCGGGTAGCTTGATGATGACGCCGGCATCGGCAGCAAGTTTGCTTTCAAACATGGCAAGCTGCACGATGTCCCAAGTCACTGCTCGGGCATCGACCTGCGCCCTCGCCTCTCCCCAGTTCTGGGTGGTGTCTTCCCCGACAGTCATACCCAACGCCTTCGAGACAGGCTTCCAAAACGCCTCCCGTTGCGCGACTTGAGAGTTACCCCCAGATGACGCGATGACCACGTCAGCCGCGTGCGCCGCCGCAGCAAAAGCACCGATCAACGCAAAGGCCGCTGCGGAAAGCAGGCCGCGATAAAAATATGTGTGTGTCATGCATTTACTCCTGGTGTTGATAAATTCCCGACGTTTCGGACTTAATTTTACACTATTTTTGATTGAATAGTGTTAACATCAATCATTATGCAAGCATTCAGAAAAATATAACGCAGGGAAAACCCTTGCCATATTTGACTATGACTGCGCCAACCTTGTTCGATCTGAACATTATTGACGTGGAGTAAGTGACCATGAGCGACAAGCGCAGCGACCGTCACGAAGAGCTTTGCAAGCGGTTCAGCGTCTCCGGAATGACCATCCGGCGCGACCTGTCTGAGCTTGAAAAGGAAGACCTGCTTATTCGCACGCATAGCGGTGCCAGGCTGAAGGAGGCGGCATTTTTCGAACTGTCGTTTGCGGCCAAGGCCACCCAATTTAGTCCGCACGTCCAATTCCGCTTACCAAAGATGACTGGAGCTATTCATGACTATTGCTAAAGGCTATGCTGCGACTGACGCGTCGAAACCGCTGACGCCCTTTACCTTCGAGCGCCGCACGCCGAACCCTGACGATGTGGTGATCGACATCAAGTTCGCAGGCGTCTGCCACTCGGACATCCACACCGTCCGCAACGAATGGAAGAACGCGAAATACCCGATCGTTCCGGGTCACGAGATCGTTGGCATCGTTTCGGCCGTCGGCTCGAAGGTCACCAAGTTCAAGGTCGGCGACCGCGTCGGCGTCGGCTGCTTCGTCGACAGTTGTGTCGGCTGCGCCAGCCGCGACCTCGACAACGAGCAGTACCTACCAGGCCTCGTTGATACCTACAACGACGTTGAGGCTGACGGAAAGACCCCGACCCAGGGTGGGTATTCCGATCATGTCGTCGTCAAGGAAGGCTACGTCCTGTCAATCCCGGACAACCTGCCGCTCGATGCCTCCGCACCGCTGCTCTGCGCTGGCATCACGCTCTACTCGCCGCTCCGCCACTGGAATGCCGGCCCCGGCAAGAAGGTGGCAATCGTCGGAATGGGCGGTCTCGGCCACATGGGCGTCAAGCTCGGCGCCGCCATGGGCGCTGAGATAACCGTCCTCTCCCAGTCGCTGTCGAAGAAGGAAGACGGCCTGAAACTAGGTGCCAAGGAATATTACGCGACCAGCGACGCCTCGACCTTCGAGAAGCTCGCTCGCACCTTCGACCTCATCATCTGCACCGCAGGTGTCGTGATCGACTGGAACGCCTATCTCCGCCTGCTCAAGGTCAACGGTTCGATGGTCATCGTCGGTGCGCCGGAACACATGATCCCGGTCCATGCCTTCTCGCTGATCCTCGGCCGCAGGAGCCTCTCAGGCTCAATGAACGGCTCGATCAAGGAAACCCAGGAAATGCTGCATTTTTGCGGAGAGCACAACATCGTGTCGGAAATAGAGAAGATCAATATACAAGACGTCAACGAAGCCTACGAACGCGTGCTGAAGAGCGACGTGCGCTACCGCTTCGTCATCGACATCGCATCGCTCGTCACCTGATATATAAAAAGATTTACTGGAGACGCGCGGTTGCGAGCGCTACTCCATCCAGACACCACCGCCGACAGTCAGTGAGATGCCAGCCATGAAGTTTCTTTGGGGCAACGCGAGGAAGCCGATGATGCCTGCGACGCAAGTGCGCCGGGCGGATCGCCGGCGAGCTAGTGCCGTCCCAAAGCAGCCGGGACATGGCCTTCAGCATTGCCGACGTGCTGCATGAGAGGACGCCATAGTTGCCGATCTTGCCCGAATCTCCCAGCGACGCACCGCGACCCCACGGATTCCAGCTCAAACACGGTGACGTTTTGACCGCTCCTCCTTAGTCACAACGCGGTGCTGATGCCGATGATGCCGCCGCCGATCATGGCGACATTCAGCGGAGCCGCAGCCTGTTCTATGGAAAGCGTATCCGAAGCAATCACTGCTCCACCCCAAAAACATGCGCCCTCGCGCCGCTGCCGGGTTCGAGATATTGCCGCGGCCGCATCGGCGTCGAACGCCCCCCTCGCCCGGCAATCGCAAACCTCTGATGCTTACTTGACCTAATGTTCGATTTATGTCACAATTAAACATTAAACAATCTTTTCAAGAAAGTTAAGTTTTGTTTGAATCAAACACATTAGTGACTTGGGATAAGTAAACATGAGCGACAAACGCAGCGACCGTCAGAAGACTTTGCTTGAGTATCTCGGTGAAGTCGGCACGGGCAGTATCGACGAGCTTTGCAAGCGGTTCGGCGTCTCCGAAATGACCATCCGGCGCGACCTGTCTGAGCTTGAAAAGGAAGACCAGCTTATTCGCACGCATGGCGGTGCCAGGCTGAAGGAGACGGCATTTTTCGAACTGTCGTTTGCGGCCAAGGCCACCCAATTTGTTGCCGAAAAGAAGCGGATCGCCGAGCGTGCGGCTGAACTCGTTCAGGACGGAGACACGATCATCATCGATTCCGGAACGACGACCGGTCATTTCGCCCGTCTGCTCAGGGATCGCCGCCTCACCGTTGTGACGAACGCATTGAATGTCGCAACCGATTTGATCGATGGACGGCAGATCGACCTGCATATTTGCGGAGGGGCTCTGCGCCGGGGACCCGTAGCCGCGGTCGGTCAGGTGGCCGCGAAGTTCTTCGAATCAATCCGCTGCGACCGCCTCTTCATGGGTGTCGACGGAATCGAACACACGGGCATCATGACGGTGCCGGATATCGAAGAGGCTATGGTGAAGCAGATCATGATGCGCGCGGCCCGCGAGGTGTTTGTTCTCGCAGATCACAGCAAGCTCGGGCGCAATTCGCTTGGCGTCATCGATGGTCTTGGTTCCGTGACGGCATTGATAACGGGCAAGGAAGCAAGCTCATCGGGTTTGGCACCTCTCCGCGGTCTGACGAACGTGATCACCGTATGAGCTCGAGTTCCTGCAGCAAAGCAGCTGATCCGGCCGCCAGTAACGGCCAACATTTTGTCTTCCGGAGCAGGAAACGGGCTTCGGGAACAGTCTTCCACTGTCACGACGCCTGATATTAGGCAACCTTATGAACATACTGGATATAGGAGATACCATGACGAACCCAATGGATAGATTTCGCCTCGATGGCCAAACCGTCATCGTCACGGGCGCTGCCCGAGGCATTGGTCTTGCCGTAGCGGAATTGTGCGTACATGCAGGCGCCAATGTCGCGATCATCGATATTCTCGAGCAGCAGGGCGAAGCCTCGGCGAAGCGGCTGGCTGAAGTGTCCGGCAAGAAAGTCCGCTTCTACGGCGCGGATTTGTGCGACTGGACGAAGGCCGAGGCGGTGGTTCAGGACATTGGCCGTGATTTCGGTCCGACACATGTTCTGATGAACTGCATCGGCATCGGCCCCAATACGGACTTCCTGAAGATCTCCCCGCAGGAATGGCAGAACGTGATGAACGTCAACGTCAATGCCCAATTCTTCATTGCACAGGCCGTGGCGAAGGGCATGGTCGAAACTGGTGGCGGCAGCATCGTATCGATCGGCTCAAACTCCGGCCTTATCGTCGACCGTCCGCAGCCGCAGGCGCATTACAACGCCAGCAAGGCTGCCGTGCATCAGATGATCAAGTCGATGGCGGTCGAGCTCGCCCCACAAAAGATCCGCGTTAACGCCGTGGCACCCGGCTTCGTCATGACGGATATGACGAAGGATGCCATCACCAATTCCGGCTGGCTGCCCATCTGGGAGCGTAATACACCGATGGGTCGCTTGGCCAAGCCGGAAGAGATCGCCTTCGCCATGCTGTATCTCGCCAGTGACGCGGCAAGCTATGTGACCGGCAGCATCCTCGTGGTCGATGGCGGTTATACCTGCTGGTAATCCTTAGGCGCCTGGTCGCGAACTCGCGCGCGCTATTCCACATGAGCGCCTCTGCGAACGCACGGAAAGATAACCTGCGCAGCGAGTACGCATCCAGTCAACACAATCGACAGCAACTTGATTTTATCGAGCACGCACGTCCGCGTGCCAGAGTGGAGACTTTGATTATGAGTGATGAGACGAAAAACGCGGTCAGTTCCCGCCTTACCGAACGCGCCGCCAAAGAATTGGCCGATGTCATCTACCGGCCGGCAATGGCCGGGTTCGACAACCAGGCGCTGGATGCGCTGCTCCAGCTGAACGAGGCCCATGCCGTGATGCTGGTCGAACAGGGCCTGATCGACCGCTCGGTGGGACGATCGATACTGAAAGCCATGGCTCGGATACGCGCAGAGGGCGTCGAAGCGATGGACCTCGATCCCCAGTTCGAGGACAGTTACTTTGCCTTTGAAAATCGCCTCGCGGCCATTGCGGGAGAAGATGCCGGTTTCCTGCACACCGGACGCAGCCGCAACGACCTCGGAGCGACTCTCGACAGGATGAGGACCCGCTCCCTGTGCCTAAGGATGATGGAAGGCCTGAACCGCGCCCGCGCCGCCTGCGAGGCAAAAGCGGCTGAACACGCCGAAAGCATCATGCCGGGCTATACCCATCTCCAGCCGGCGCAGCCGATAACCTTCGGCTACTTCCTCACCAACGTCGCGTCGGCCCTGTCCCGAGAGCATGACAAGATTGCCGCGGTCTATGGGCGCATCAACCTGTCGAGCCTCGGCGCAGCCGCCTTGGCCGGCACCAGCTTCAACGTCGACCGTAGCCGAGTCTCGGACCTCCTAGGGTTTGATGGGTTGGCGAGCCCGTGCCTTGAAGCAGTGGCGTCGCGGGATTTCGTGACCGAGCTCTTGTGGACTTCCACCAGCGCGCTGTCGATGCTGAGCCGTGTCGCACAAGACATGTATGTGTTCTGCACCCACGAATTCGCGACCATCTCCTTCCCGGACCGAATTGCGGGCACCTCAAGCATCATGCCCCAAAAGAAGAACATGTTCGCGCTGGAATATTTCCGCGCGGCCGCCGGACGCAGCATTGGCGCGCTAAGCGGTACGTTGGCGAACATCAAAGGCAGCAATTATTCCATCGGCCTAGACTCGACCCGCGAAGGGATCGTGGATGCCTGGCCGTCATTGGCGCTTTTCGTCGATGCGATGGAGCTTCTCAGGCTAGTCTTCGAATGCGTCGATGTGAAGAAGGGACGGTTAGAGCAAAGATGCTACGAGAACTTCTCTACCGCAACCGATCTTGCCGACGGACTGGTGCGTGAATGCGGCCTGTCCTTTCGCGAAGCGCATCACGTCGTCGGCGGCGCGGTGCAACGTGCGATCGATGCCGGTCTCGATGCCGGCGGAATGACGGTCGAGACGATCAACGCGTCCGCCGTGAAAGAGCTCGGTCGCCCGCTGGCGATTACGCCAGAGTTCGTCCGCGATTGCCTCGATCCGGTGCGATCCGTCCATGCTCGCACGACGCCGGGTGGCACCGCACCGTCCGAAGTCCGGCGCATGCTGGCGTTCCTGGCGACAAAGCGCGCCCAGGACATCGATCTCGTCACGACCCGTCTGCGCGGTGTCGATCTCGCCAACGAGTGTCTCCGTAAAGCGATTCAAACCATAGTCGCCTGATTTTCATAACCTTCCAACTTGAAAGAACCTGCCATGCTCAATTTTGACGAACCCCGCTTCCTGCGCATCCAATCGGGTGCCGTGGCCCTGGCCGAACGAATCGACAACACCATCGCCTCCGCGCTAAACGCCGGAGCAGAAAACATCCTCTTTCTGGGAACCGGCGGCGTTGCCTACCTGATGCAGCCCGCCTACCAGCAGCTGCAGCGTCACTCGAAATTCCCCGCCTTCATCGACTACCCATCTGAACTGGTTCTTACCGACTCCGTGAACCTGACGAACAAATCGATCGTTGTCATGCCATCACTTTCCGGCACGACGAAGGAGAGCGTCGCAATGCTCGCCAAACTCAAGGAGATCGGGGCAACCGTCCTCACTTTCGTGGGGCACGGGGAAACCCCCCTGGGCAAAGGCGGTGACCATGTCTTCATCAATTTTGCGGAAGACGATACGTCCTGCGAATCCTTTTATCTCCAGTCGCTGCTTGTGGCGCTGTCGATCATGAAATTCCGGAAAGAAATCGACAACTATGACTCCATTGTCTGGGAATTGAAGCGTCTGCCGAAGTTGCTGTTGGAAGTGAAGCGTGCGTTCGAACCCAAGGCGGAGGCCTTCGCCGCCCGCATCGCGGCATCCGACTACCATATCTTCACCGGCGGCGGCAATACTTGGCCTGCGGCCCTGTATTACGGCACCTGCATCCTGGAAGAAATGCAGTGGATTCGCACTCGTCCGGTCCATGCGTCAGACTTTTTCCATGGCACGCTTGAGCTTGTCGAAAAAGGCGTCAGCGTCGTGCTTTTCAAGGGAGAGGATGCATATCGTCCGCTGGCCGAACGCGTTGAGAATTTTGTGCCGAGCTACACCGACAAGCTGACCGTCCTCGATAGCAAGGAATTCGTCCTCCCCGGAATTTCGGACGAAGTTCGTGCCCTTGCCTCGCCGATTGTTCTCGCCACCGTGCTGGAGCGAGTGAGCGCGCATCTCGAAGTCATGCGCAATCACCCACTGGTAACGCGCCGCTACTATAAGCGCGTCGCTTATTGATTCGCCTCATGTCCGTCGCCGATTCATACGGCGACGGAAATTCATCTCTAGAAGTAAGTCAATGCCCGGTTTCGAAGTCGCGGCGGTCGGCGATAACTACATCGATCGTCGAAGTTTGGCGGTGCAGCCAAGGAGTGCTCAATGATGTGCCGAAACTTGGCAATACAACTATATGGAAAGAGTTCAGAATGACTAAGGATTCACAACCATTGAACAATCAGGTTGCAGTGGTTACGGGCGCAGGCGAAGGTATTGGCCGCGCCATCGCGGCGCGTCTGGGCGAGCTTGGCGCGCATGTCGTCGTCACCGATCGCGATGCGGACAAGGCTGAGCGCGCTGCCGATGAAATCAGGAAATCAACCATCCAGACGTCGGCAGAGGCTCTGGATGTGACCGACGCTACTTCGATCGACTCGGCGCTTTCCCGAGTCCTGTCCAGCCATGGCAGGATTGACATCTGGTGCAACAATGCCGGTGTCAGCACCATGCAGCGTTTTGTCGACATTACCGAGAACGAGTGGAACTTCAATTTCGAGGTCAATGCCAAGGGCACTTTTCTCTGTAGCAGGGCAATAGCAAGGCAGATGCTCAAGCAGGATCGGCGCGAGAACGGTCTGCGCGGCAAGATCATCAACATGGCAAGTGTGGCGGGCAAGACGGGCAAGGCACCGTATCTTGCCCACTACATCGCCTCCAAGTTCGCCGTTGTCGGTCTGACGCAGGCAATGGCCAGCGAACTGTCCCCTGATGGCATTACAGTCAATGCGGTCTGCCCCGGGTATGTGCGCACGTCGATGCAGGAACGCGAAATCGCCTGGGAAATGAAATTGCGGGGCCTGACGAGCGAACAGGTGCAAGAGCTCTACATCAAGGACACCCCCCTTGGTCGGTTGGAAACCCCGGAAGATGTCGCAGGCGTCATCGGCTTTCTCGCATCGCCCCAAGGAAATTTCATGACCGGCATCTCGCTGACTGTCAGCGGTGGCGCCTGGATGGAGTAAGCGCTCGTAACCGCACGTCGTCGATGCCTAATTTTGACAAGAACTGTTATTTGTCATTCGGCGCGGTGGGGCTGGTGCCTGAGATTGACCAAATCTTTTTTATCGCTGATCGGGCAAGATTTCGAGAACATCTGTTTCCTCGGCACAGGCGGCGTCGCCGTCCAGACGACGATCTCGCGTGGCGGCAGTCCAGCATTCGTTGTCTACGGCTTCATTCACGTCATTTATTTCCTGCAGTGCTGGCTGATTCACACGCCGGGCGTGTGTTCGAGAACCATTTTGCAAAACCCCATGCAAAGCAGTCGTCAACCAGTCGCAAGTCGAACRCTGCGCCAGTTGCGGACAAACCGATCGACCTTACCAACCCCTAAAGGCCAAACCGATGCAACAGCATTTTATAGATCATGAACGTCTTCTCGCTGAGATAGTCTGCGGTGCGGCTCCAACCTTCTCCGAGGTAGAGATGGCAAGGGCTGCGCGGCATTTCGCCGATCTGGTCGGGGTGACGCTCGCTGCAGCCGAAGAGCGATCGGTCGGTGCCCTTGCCGCGCTTTGCCAGGATACCAACAGCGCAGTTGGATCGGCCAGGATATGGGGAACGAAGCGGCGGCTATCGTTGCGCGATGCTGGTTTGGTCAACGGCTATGCAGCGCATTGGCACGATTTCGACGACGACGAAACCGACATCACCATGGCCCATCTCACGGTGACGGCGATGACGGCGGCAGCGGTCATCGGCGACAGTCGGCCAGGGATCCCGGGCGAGGCAGTCCTCCACGCTTATCTCTTGGGTACCGAGTTGGCCATGTCCATCGGCAGATTGATCAACCCGGGCCACTACCTGCACGGGTGGCATGCGACAGCGACACTTGGAACTTTTGCTGCGTGCGCCTCTGCCGGGCGCCTTCTCGGTCTTGACGTTGAAGCCATGCGGAACGCACTTGGCATGGCGGCCTCCTCCGCGAGCGGCATCCGCAGCAATTTTGGCAGTCATGCCAAACCGCTGCAGGTCGGCCAGGCCGTTGCCAACGGCATTTTCGCGGCCGAATGCGCCGCAGCGGGTCTTCAGTCCGCAGCTGGCAGCCTGTTGGGTCCAAGGGGCTACGTCGCGCTCCAGGGCGGCGACTTGTCGCGCCTGGAAACCGTCATCAGCGGCTTCGGCAAGCCCTACGGGTTCTCTGCCGGCGGAATGGTCATCAAGTCCTACCCCTGCTGCACGGCCTCGCATACCGCCATCTGGGGTGTGCTTGGGCTTGCCGCCACGCACCACGTCAAGGCCGCCGATGTCGAACGCATCATATGCAATATCGATCCAGGGGTCTTCGGCATCCTAATCTACAACCGACCTCGAACGCCGGTCGAGGCCAAGTTCAGCCTGCCGTTCGCGCTGGCGGCAGCGGCCGTTTTAGGTCGGGTCGGGATCAGCGAATTTAACGATGCAACTTTGGCTGATCCTGCCGTGCACGAGATGATGGAGCGTGTCGAAGCGGTCCATGATTCTGGGCTGCCCAGGGGACCAAGCGGCATTTCCGTCTCGTGTCGCGTGGCGCTCGTCCTTCGGGACGGCAGGCGTGTCGAGGCGTTCTGCGAAGCGGTTCCGGGCAGCGCGGGCAATCCACTGGGCGACGAGGCGTTGCTCGCCAAGTTCACCGCATGCACGACGGGCTTGCTGAGCGAAACGCAGGCGAAACAGCTATTCAATCTCTTGCTCTCATCCAGCTCGTGTCCGAATTTTTCGAAACTTGTCGATGCATTCGCGCCCTTGCCTGCCTGATCGGTATCGTCACTGTGCTGGAGCGGGTGATCGCGCATCTGGGAGTCATGCACGATCACCCGCCGGTAATGCGTCGGTACCACAAGCGCGTCGCGTATTAATTTACCTCATGTCCCTCGCCAATTTATACGGCAGCGGACATCCATCTCTAGGAGCAAGTCAATGCCGGATTTTGAAGTCGCGACGGTCGGCGACAACTGCATCGATCGATACCTGCCCCCGGTTGGGCTCGCGGCAATCGGCGGCAACGCCGTCAATGTCGCGGTCCATCTTCGAAAGCATGGCCTGCATACCGCTTATTTCGGTGCTGTTGGGCCGGATGACGACGGCCGCCGTATGCTGGATTACTTCAGGAAGAACGGCCTTAACCTAGACCACGTCCAAGTCAATGATGGCGTTACCGCCTATACCAATCTTGACATCGACGAGGCCGGAGATCGCATCATCACGTTCGAGGAATTCGGCGTTTGCCGGACATATCGACCGACCGAAGCGGATGTCAAAGTCCTGCTCGCGATGCGCCATGTCCACATCGGCTGGCTGGACGACGGCGGAGAACTGAAGCGTCGGCTTGGTACCGCTGGCGTCAGCGTATCCCAGGACATCACCGTCAATCCAGGCGCCGATGGGCTGGCGATCGCCTTCGGCTCCGCCGGTTCCGATCCGCATGCCGCAATTGACATCGCGAATGGATATTTGGCACAGGGTGCCGCACTCGCGGTGGTCACGCGAGGAGCGATTGGGAGCCTCGCGACGGACGGCTCCATCGTGGTCGAGACCGGGATACTGCCCATCGAGGTTTCCGACACGACGGGAGCTGGAGACACATTCATTGCGGGCTTCATCGCCATGCGACTCGCCGGTGGAGGTCTTCAGGAATGCCTCGAAGCCGGAAGGGACGCGGCTGCCGTTACTTGCACACATTTCGGGGGTTTCCCTCAAACGCCCATGCGTTTGTAATTTGAGGGCTGAAACAGAACCAGTCTAGTGTGCTGTCGCGTAAGCGGATGGGGAACACGTGTAGACGGCGCTGGCGCCTTGATGGCACGAGATCGCAGTTAAGTCTGGGGGGGCTGCCAGCGATGCGGCAACAATTCTTCGATCTGGCTGTTCTTGTGCGTAGGCAGGCGAGCCAGCACATCTTTCAAATAGGCATACGGATCATGCCCATTGAGCTTGGCGCTCTGAATCAAACTCATCACCGCCGCCGCACGCTGCCCCGCCCGCAGGGAGCCTGCGAACAACCAGTTGTTGCGATTATGAAAGACCTTCCCTAAACGTTCCCTAAACGGGGCTATCAGAGGTCGGTTTTTATGCAAACTGGCTGTCGTCGATCATCGATTTTCCGTCTCATGCAGACGCTGAGCCAGCCTGGCTACCCGCCATGATTCAATGAGTCTGGACGCGTGCGCGCCCTTAACGTCCGTGCTGCCGCCCCAGCCCCCAAGTAACCGATGATCCACGTACCATGGCAGAGACTTGCTGTCCCAAGCGCTGCTCCACCACAGGCCGCCACGGGACCAGACTAAAACCCATGCCATCGTCCAGCATCGCGAAGCGCCCGCTGGCGAGTTGAACTGAACGGCGGTAGACGCCGTCTGCGCGCTCGCCACCGCGCAACGGGCGATGGATTAGTCCGGTCTGTTGCTGGATCACTTTGCCCACCTCGGCCAGTTCCAGGTCACGCAAGGTTGATAGCAAGTTGCGCACTAAAACCACTTGCTGACCGCGCCGCTCGGCCAAGCCCTGCTCGACGAGGAATCCCATCCGGTCCAGCAACGCACCCCGCACATGGGCACCGAAGCCCAGCGCCGACAGGCCCTTGGCATCCCCCACCATTTGATGATCTAGCCATGTTGCGCCCGGGGAGAGTACTTGCTGCTCGATAGACAAGTGCGACCGCAGCAGGGTGGTAACGCCTGCGACCCGTTGCACATCGTGCGCATGAGCGCGCGACAAAAAGTCAGGCGGTACGCGCCAAACACCTTCAGCCATGCGTTCCACGACCCCAGTCCGGCGCAGCGCTTCGAGCCGGCGAACATGGACATCGACCACAGTTTGCGGGTCTTGATTCCCTTCCTGTCGAAGCTGCACAAGATGGTCAGCGGTGCGATAAAGACCCTCGCGCGCAACACCTGCGATATTCCGGTCCACCGTCCGCTCCCCTCCAACGGCTTGCACTTCCACTATGCCACCCACCGGCAGATCGGCCAGGTCAGTGCTGATCGGCAGGCGAACATAATGCGCACGGCCATCAATGCCATCCACCACCAGATAGGCTCGGTCATGCAACTCGTCGGCCAGACCCTTGGCGGCGATACGACCAAGGACAGGTGTTGCCAACTCGGTTTCCAAAACCAACTCTCGCTGCTGCCCCTGCAAGGCCTTGTGCATCGTGCGCAGGATGTCGCCACGCTCGCCCATCGCTGTCAGCGTCTGCTCCATCTTTGGAGACATCTTCCATCGGTTCGCATCCACGCGCTCCACCAGCTCCATCGCCTCCAACCGTTTTAACCGGGCACGAAGATGAGTTTGCCGCTGTCGATCTTTGGGTTGCTGGGTCAAGTCCACAATATCCACGGTGGCCTGCCGCAACAGTGCCCGGTCCAGGCTCGTCAGCCTCTCTTGTTCCACCTCCCGCAGCAATCCCTGCCGGATCTCCAGCTCGGTACGCGGCCCCAGCCATTCGGTTGCCAACTCGCTGGCCCGCATGCGCATCCCGTGCGCCATGTAGTCCGGCGAAATCACCAGATCCTGGCCTTTTCCTCTGCCCTCCCCTGCGCGCCCGCGCAACACAATGTGCGTGTGCGGATTGTCGGTATCCCAGTGGTCAACAGCCACCCATTCCAGCCGGGTTTCCAGGTCAGTGGTCATGCGCTGCATGAACTCACGCGTGTAACCGCGCAGGTCTTCCAGCTCCCCGGCATCTTCCACCGAGACGATGAAGCGGAACTGGTGGCGGTCGCCCTTGCCGCGTTCCTCGAAGGCCTTGAGGTCAGCCGTATCGGTCTCCGGCCCGTAGGCCTGCCCCTTCTCTCCATCGCGCGTCACGCCATCACGTTCGATATAACGCAGGTGCGTCGAAACAGATTTGGCGCCCGCCTTCTTCAGTACGACATAGCGAGACTTGATGACCACACGCCGAGCAGTTACCGCAAGGGTTTGGCCCGCCCTGCCCGCTGCGACGCGCCCTCGTCCGAATGTCGATGCAGGCCTAGCACCACCCGCGCCAGAAGCCTTGGCACCGGACTTCGATACCTGCTTCAACACCTGCGAGACGAAGCGCTGCGCCCGTTGTCCATTACCCGCACCAGAACCGCCCCTGGACGCACCTGGCTTAACCCTGAAACGGTCATCGTCACGTGTGACCATGGCACAAGCTCCAGCGCGACGCAGCGAACCGCATCCAAGACGGCACGCGGCCAACCGTGATGCCCTGCGGGTTTGCGTTCTGTGACGGCACACAGGCTGCAAGCCGGCGTGCCGTGCCCAACCCACGTGCAGACTGGCTTTGCGGCCGGGTACGTGCCGACCCTTTTATCTTGCCCTCTGTCTTCACCGGCTCCCCGGGGTCCCGGCTCCGACACCGCGCCAGCCGCACACAGGGTGTGCCACGCTGCCGGACGGGCGGCGCCAGTGCAGCGAGGGCTGCACGCTGGCGACAGGACATATGCACGGTAGAACGCAAGTTCATGGCGCACCCCAGGTCCAAATCGGCTGCGCACGACCGATCACGTTGGATGCCAAGATGGGGCCGAAGTACCGGCTGTCGAACGACGCCAGGTTCGTGCTGCTCAAGAGAAACAGTTCACCCAGCGCCAGGCGTCGGCACTGCGACCAGACAGACAATGCACGACCCCGCCCATCGGCAAGCATCACGGCGGCCACCGCCACGTCGTCGATGCGCACCGATGCGCCATCCACGCACACCCGTTGCAGCGCCACGGCGCCAACGCGCTTGAGCAAGGGGATGCCAGCTGGCAGGTAACCGCGCTGCGCCGCCAGCGCAGCCGCCTGTGCGGGAAGTCGGGCCAGCACGATGCTGCCGGCCTGCAGCGAGTCGGCGGGCCCAATACGGTACCAACCGCGCGGCACACTGTCGCTGGGGTTGTAGACGAGGGACACACAGTGTGGGATGGCCAACGGCATGAGCAAGGCCGCCAGGCCGAGGTCCATGCAGAAAATCACGGCGGCCCGCTTCATTGCAGCGCTCCGCGCGCAAGATGCGCCGCATGCCGCTCGGGCGTGTACTCGGGCAGCGGCTGGCGCGCAGCCAGCCGGTTGCCAACCGTGCGCCAATACATCACGGCCGCGGTACACGGATCGATGCCCAACTGCTCGATGGCATCAATCGCCGCGAGCACTGCCTTGACCTGCAGTTCGCCTTCAGCCCGCAGCAGGATGCGTGCGCCCGGAAACACGCCAGCGATGCGCTGCGCGCCGCCGAGTGGCATAGGTGCCTGCAGCACCATCAACTGCCAGAGCGCCGTGCCGTAGTCGTTGGCGAACCACTTCACGCGACAGCAGACCGCGCCAGGTGCAAACACCGCAATGCGCCGCCAGCGGTCCAGCACGGTCTCGCGCACCGGCCTGCCGAAGCGCAACCACACGTTTACCCTTTGCGCGACAAACGCCAGCGAAACACGCATGGAGGTGGGCTTGGGCGCCATCCGCCCAGGTCGCATCACCGACAAAGCTGCTTGAAATCCTGGCTGCATCATGACGTCCCCTCCGGAAACTCACGCTCCAGCAGTTCCCGCTGCATCTCGACGGTGGTCACACCCCGCCGGAACGCCACCACCTTGATGCGCCCACGCAGCACAGGCGTGACATCGATGGTGAGCCGTGCGGTGTAGATCGACGCCTTGGTGACGGCCATGACGGCCTCGGCCCGCCGCACCCAAGCCGAAGCCGGATCGGCACCGGGCCTGGGATCGATCGGGGCCCGCCGTTGCGCAGTGAACGCCTGTGGCTTGGTCATGGCAGCATCTCCCGCACCGCCTGCGCCAGCGCAGCGATCTCGCGTGCGGCCGCGCAATGCGGCGCCACCTCGAACGCCAACCGACCCGCCGCTACGCTGTCGGCAAACACGATGCGCTGCGAAACCTCCACCTGCAGCGCAGGAAACGGCTGATCGGCCAGCGCCGCACGCGCCTCCCGCCCGATCACCGTGCCCACGACACGCCGGTTGATCACGAAGGCCGCGCGCAGCTGCGGCCGGAACACCCGCGCCTCGGTAATGAGCTGCACCATCTCATGGCTGACCCAGACGTCATAAGCGCTGGGCTGCACCGGAATCAGCACCAGGTCGGCGGCCAGCAGCGCGGAGCGCGCCAGGGCCGCCACCCGGGGCGGACCATCGATCACGACGAAATCGGCCTGCAAGGCGATCTGCGGCGCCTCTTGGTGCAGCGAATCCCTCGCCAGGCCAAACACGCCGTACAGGCGGTTCTGGCCGCTTTGCGCCCTTCTCTGCGCCCAGTCCAGCGCAGACCCCTGCGGGTCGGCATCCAGCAGTGTCACGCGCTGCCCTTGCATGGCGAACTCCCCCGCGAGGTGCGTGGCCAGCGTGGTCTTGCCTGCCCCGCCCTTCTGGTTGAGCAGCGCGATCACCTTGCCGGACCGAGTTGCGGCTTGTGTTTCTTCTCCTGGTCGACGGTTTTCTGGAGCTTCGGATGAAGCACTGCCCGTTTTTTGGGCAGGGGTGTTTCCTCTTTTATCCATGGTTATGTCTTTAGTTAGATAAGTTAAGGAGGCCCGAAACCGTTGCTGGGCGTGGGCTGGCGGCCGATGCGCACGTGTGATTACCCGTGTCGTTTGCGGGCGATTCCCCGAATGCCGTGCGGGTGATTCCCGAGTTCGGACACAGCTTGTCCACAAGCTTTTCACCAGCGGGTGTGGATAAGTTGGACCGGGGTGGGCGCGACCAGCTGCGGAATCTGAGCCAATCCGTGCTGCCGACGTGCTCAAGGGACAGCCAGTAGCCAGGCAGCGACTGCCGATGCACCAGCCGCCGCAACTGAACGGCAAAGTCGGCGTAGCGCTGCAAGCTGCCCGACTTCAGGTGCAGGTGGCGCAGGTTGAAGCGCCAGCCCTCCACCTGTCGGCCGCCGTGCTTGCGCACCAGGCGGTAAAGCCAGCGCTCGAATCCACCGGTGAGCTTGAAGTACGCAGGGTCCAAGGTCAGAACCAAAGCGTCATCCATTACCCCGGCATAAAACCAGTCAGCCAGAATCAGCTCGATGCCGTAGGCCCGGCCACGAGTTCCGGGCAGCTCTTTCCATTCATTGATCCATGAGAAGCGGTGCATGCGCCGCCCTGCGGGCTGGCGGATAGATGTTGCGACCGTGGTGGACTGCAGCCGATCCAATGCGGCTTTGAGCATCAGGTAGTCCTTAAAGCCCGTGCCGCGCTGTACAAAGGTGAGGATTTCATGCGGCGTTGCGGCCATCAGGCGCGAAGTGCGCAAACCCCGGTCCCGCGCCTGCACGATGTGGCTGGCCGCCCAGATCAGCACGTCGGCATCCCAGATCGTGGCAATGCCATGTTCCGGTACACCTTCGACCGTCAGGGTGACACCCCCGGCCTCGAAGCGTATTGGCACCACCCGGCGGGACTTGGCCAGCGAAAAGAACGGGTAGGCCATCAGGTCCTGCGCGTCGCGCGGGGCCATGTCGCCGCCCGGCAGTGCGCGGAACAGCATCAGCTGTTCGCGTTCACTCAAGGGCTTGACCATGGCTGCCAATCCGTTCGCGAGTTCGTGAATCTGGCACTGGATCAGCGCACCGAAGCCCGCTGAGGGCTGCCGGGATCGGAGGTCATGCCGTAGGCACGGCCATCGGCCCAGGTGCGCAGGTCACCAACCGCGTAGAGCACACGAGCGCCGAACTTTCGGTAGCGCGGGCCACCACCGAGAACGCGCTGCTTCTCCAGCGTGCGTGGCGAGAGGCGCAAAAAGGCTGCGGCCTCGTCATTGGTCAGGAACTCGGGGTTACCGGGCGTTGCAGCGGGCGGCTGCGCAGCCGCAGGTAAGGAACGCAAAGGCAGGGAATTCGCAGTTGCCATGAAGGACTCCATCGACGGTTGTCGCCTGGCAGCGAAATGCCGCCAGATGAAGGGAGTCTCAGGAAAGCCTGGCCAACTGCGAAGGGAGAGATTCAGCGAGCGGGTTCGTCTCCGGGGGCGCTGGTGGGCTGCTGGCGCACTCCTGCCAAGGCCAGATAGCCGCCACGCATCAAACCCTCTGCACGGGTCAGGAGGTGACGAACCTGCGCACGCAGCTCACTATCAGCTGTCCAGCGCTTGCGCACCGCGTCAGCGCCGAACAGCGCTCCGGCAATGTCGCGGTGGTGAGCGCCCGCCTGTGATGCATCGAGCGCTTGCAGGGCGTGCAGATGCAGCAAGGAAGCACGGGTAACTTTTTTGGCGGCCACTGGAGGCCATTGCCCCTGAATGGCATTGGCCTGGGCCTGGTAACCAGTCAATCGCGTGCGCAGGTGGGCATCGAGGGGCACAGTCAAGCCATAGGCTGCGCCCTCCTCCAGCTCAGTGGACAGCGAGGCCCGCAAACGGTTCGCTCCGTGCTCCGCTGTGAGATTCAGTTGCAGGCCTGCATGCGACAGGCTCTTGCGACCAGGAATCCTCCAGAAGTCGAAGGCCAAACTAGCGGTTGAATCGTGCGTGAAAGCCGCACGCACATGCAGCAGCGCGTCAGCCGCTGCTGTCCAACGTGGGTGTGCCTGGCGAGCATCGAGCCGTGGGTCCTCGGCTACTCTTCAACCCCCAGTGAGACGCTGAACTGCGTGAAGCGCTGCGTTGATCGCTGAGCCAGTCGGCCCGGTAGCCCGCGTGGCGTCTCAGATATTCCCATGCCAGCGCGGGACCGTCCAGGTCCAGCGTGTAGAGGTAGGCTGCTGCCGCGCGCCAACGCGCGGAGAAGTCGGCAGAGTCGTGTTGGATCGTCATTGCGATGGCTCCCTTTCGAATTTTCAGGAAGAGTGCCACGAGTTACGTCAAAATTTAAGCCGGCTTGGGTAACACAAGGTGAAACTTGTGAGCGCAATGATCACCATAGCTCAGTCGTTGATCGATCCGTCCCGCATCGCCTCGGCCGCATAAGCCGACAGCGATTGGCGTGGTTTGAAATGCGTATCGGCCACGATGCGCATGCCGCGCGGCCCGTGTACACCTTCCAATGCGGACAAGCTTACAGTCCCCAGCTCTGGGAATCCGGTTCCCGCATCGCACAGCCCATAGGCTTGATCGCCATCCGCGTCCAGGCTCACCAGCAGCCAGACGGCACCGGCATCCAGGGTGTGGAGCTTGACGACGGGATACGGATCGATGGCTTCGCCACGTGCGCGGGCTGCACCATTGGCCAGCATTTGCGAGCGCTGGAGCTCAGTAAGGAAGGTCATGGCGCATCCGTAACAGAATATTATTTTTCTAGAACCGCCCTGAACACTCTAACTCTAATGGAGGTTTGCATTCAAAGCAAAAGAGTTAAATATAACGTGGTTTAAATTGTTCTAAACACCGACGCTCCTGCCCATGCAGAAGCGTGTAATCCAGCGAGGAAGGCCGACAGGCGCGACGACCTTTGAGTCCGCGCCCGCTCTGGCGTTCGGGGCTGCGGTGCGCGCCACCAGGACCGAAGACGGCATCGCCCAGGAAACGCTGGCGCATCTGGCGGGCATCGAACGCTCGCACATGGGCAAGATCGAACGTGGTGAGCACATGCCCACGCTGGCCCTGGTGCTCAAGATCGCCAGGGCCTTGGGCCGCAGCGCTGGCGAGCTGATGCTTGAGACGGAAGCCAGGCTTCCGGCGGAATGGCATCAATCGCCAACCGGCGGTTGATGCCTGCGACACCTACGCCACGATGCGGCCCGCCATCCGGGCTTCCCGTGCATAGACGCTGATCGGCTTGTCTGCCTTGAAGTGCAGATCCCGCTCAACCAGAAGGCCCAGCCGTCCCCGCACGCTCATCAGCTCGGCCAGGCTCACATAGCCCAGCTCAGGAAAGCCAAGACCCAAGTCGCACAGTCCGAACATATGGTCTTCATCGTCAGGATCAATTTCGGTCAGCAGCCAGGTCGCACCCGCATCGGGCGTGAACAACTTGACCACTGGCAGTGGGTCAAAGCCCTCGCCTGCGAGGGATTGTCGGCCGTTGTCCAGCAACTGCGCACGTAGTTCGTCGGAAATAAGGTTCATGATCGCAACTCCTTGAAATGGACGCTCCCGATCGGAGCGCTGCGATCCAGGCGTACGCGCATAGCGCGGCCGTCACACCCCTGACTCGGTCGGTGCGGGCTGGGGGTTGACGGGCGTGCGGCGTGCGCCAAGCTGCGCGGCTTGTCCGGTCGGGATACGGCCAGGTAAAACAGGAATGCGCACCATGAACACCGGAGAATGCGCATCGCCCCAAGGCAGTCCGGCATCCATGTGTCGAAATCGAAGGCCGATCAGGCACAGCCTGTTCGGCGGACTTCCAGGGGCGCCAAGCACCGCGCGGCGGGGACGGGCTGGTAGCCGGTCCCCTTGAGGGCAAGCGAAGCGCGCAGGCGTCAGGGATGGAAGCCCGAAGGGGCGAGACGCCATCGGTGGCTCGATGCGCAGCACGACAGCGCGACCCGGCTTGCCGGGGACGCACGGACATCCGTAAATCCTGCAATGCGTCTTTACTCAAAACTTCAAATGCACGAAACCGCCTTCACGCATCTGCGTAACCCCGCAGAGCCGTACATTCGTAAAAGCGGCTTTACGCCCATACACGAATCCGGGTTTACTTATCTGCGTCAAGCCGTACATCCACAAACCCGTAAATCAGCAAAACAGGTCAAACGTAAAAAAGCCCGCAACAAACGGCGGGCCATTCACGAACGTTAAAGCGCCCCGCCGCAGGGGCGGGGCGTTGAGGGCGACGCTCAGTCGCCCTTGCTGCGCGACCAGATCAGGTTGTGCGTGCCGTCCTCGGCTTCAACCAGCCGGGCATAGATGGTCGCCGGGAACGACGGATCATCCAAGGTCGCCGACAGGTAGGGCCGATCCGACTTGCTGACTTTCTTCCACGCCGCGCCGATCTCGAAAGTACCGGCAACGATGCGGTAGTCCGGGGCGTTATCGCTTTCCTTGGTGTTCGGAACGATTTTTACCTTGACGTTAAGCGTCAGGGTGCGAACCGTGCCGCTGAAGCTGTCTTTCTGTGCGGTGAAATTGCCGATGTTTGACATGATGAAGTCCTTTTTAGAAGTTAACCAGGTCGCGACCATCGCGGCCTTGGCGTGATCCGATGGGCGCGGGTCCGGGCGCGCTGCACCGCAGAGCAAAGCGATGAGGCCGCAACGCAGTGAAGGACCGGTAGGCCCAAAGAATTTGTTTCGCGAGGAAGGCAAGGACCGCAGGGGAGTGCCGGGGAAATTGTTTGGGCCGGACGGTTGCAGCGAACAAGCCCGAGGCGAAGCCGTGCCCGCGCCAGGATTCACGACAAATACAAGGCCGCCGTGGGTGTGATCCTGCCCCGAAAGGACACATGGCCTCGGCCCCCCGCACAGCAACTTCATTGGCAGGCACCCTTCAAAACAAAATCGCTTCCGCATACACGAGCGAAGGCGCGTCCCCGCGTCGACGTAGTCTCGATTGACCGCGGCGTCGCAGTGCCTGGGCATGGTGGATGACCTATAGGTGACTCGCCATCATTCATGGCGGCCAGCCCGATATCTTTGAGGACAGGGCGATATTGCACAAACTGGCGCAGCAAAGACAGTCGCACTACGATGCACCGCCCCTGCGGCGGGGCGTGATTAGAAAGATTCAGGGTCATGGCTGCTGGAAGTCCAAACGCGCGCGGCATCCGTGCCGCGTGCGCCGCCAGGAAGATTCCCATCAGGGTTCGTCACAAGCGCCCCAACTTTCGCAGCAATGCGAGACTCCATGGATGCCCGTTGCGCGGCCACCAATGTGACGGAGCTCTCGCAAACGACTTCGTGATCATCGGACGCCTGAACGCAAAACGTCGCACTTCGCTCGCCCAACTGCTCCACCCACCCTCTCAGCTTCAGCGCTGATCCGGGCGGAATCGGCCCCTTGTGCTCCATGCGGACCGTACGGCCCACCACGACTTCTGAGGCGGTGTCCACATGCCGCTGCATCTCACGGATGCAGATGGACTCAACCACTGCCACCAGGTATCCGGTCGCCAGGCATTCGATCAGCCTTTCTGCATAGCCGCTTCCATGCGGAAGCCGGGAAAACAATGCCCGTGCCGTTTGCTCTGGCGGCACGCTGTAGGTTTCTTCAAAGAATATTTCACTGACGCCTTGATGGTTCATGAGGATTGGGTGGATAGGTTGCCGAAGTTCATCCGTTCCGGCGAACCCAGCGCAAAGCGGGGTGGCCGAAACGGTGCTCGATCCTCGTTCGGATGAACCGCACGACCAACCCAATCAGGCGTTCTCCAGCGTAGCTGGCTTGACGCCGCTGTTCACGGCGAATGCCCCACCGGGGCAACGCTGGGGGATGCGATGGCTGAAATTAAAACGCGCGCCGCGTACCTGCCGCGCGCGTCGCGCCGATTTGGCCAAAACCCCGGCCCACTTCAACTGCCGACACCTCAGTGACGGGGTTCTTCCACGCCCCTGAACATCACCGGCAGCCACCTCGTTTCTGCCACCAGCCCTTCGGCCTCGCTGGCAAGTTCTGCCTTCTTGAGCTTGGCCAGCCGGTTGACCTGCTCCGGCACGAACACCTGCACCGCTTCCAGCATCTTGGCCTTGGAAACGTGCGCGAAGTAGCCCGCAGCGGTGGGGGTCCACCAATCGTGCATGTTCAGCCCCACAGCCTGAGCAAGCAGTGCGGCGGGGCGTATCACCCTCCCGTGAACTCACAGCGCCGACCGTCAAAGCTACGCACACGGCCAACAAAGATATCAGCTCCTGCTGCGGGAACGTCAGCAGTTCGGCAAACAGCGCGTCCGGGTCTTGGGACAGGCGGTCCGCCCAAGCCTAACGAACTTCCCGTATGCCGGATGCCGCACGCGACTGCGCCACATCCGGTGCACGCGCATCGAGCCCGTCTTGCGGCGAAGCGCTGATGTTGACCGGCGACACCACATCCGCGCATCCTTCCATTTCGATGGAGTTGATAGATTTTTCTGATGCTTATTAATACGGATTTTTGACTTTTTATAACGAAACTAACTTCGTATGATGCAATTTCATTTATCAAATCGGATGCATATGAAGATTGCTTTTTTAAAGATTATCTGTGTCGTATCTTTGATCGTGCCTGCGGTTACGCAGGCTGCCAATTTCCCTGAAAAACCTGTTCGCATCATTGTTCCTTATCCGCCCGGAGGCGCCTCAGATACGGTTGCCAGATTTCTCGGGCAGCAACTTTCCAAGAGACTAAAGCAGCCCGTCCTTATTGAAAACAAGCCGGGTGCGACAGAACAAATCGCGGCAAGCTATGTTGCGAAATCACCAGCTGATGGCTATACGCTCTTACTGGCATCGACGGCAGGTCTGTCCGTCAACCCTACTTTATACAGGGGCAGGCTCGCGTATGAGGCTGAAAAAGATTTTGCGCCAGTAGCGATGCTGGTCACCCTGCCTAGCATCGTCATGGTGAATCCCAGCCTTCCTGTGAAGTCATTCGATGAATTGACGGCTTACCTCAAATCATCACCGAATCGCCTTAACTATGCATCGAGCGGCGCGGGCAATCCAAGCCATCTCGGAATGGAACTGTACAAACGCATCGCGGCCGTCGATATCACCCATGTACCCTACAGAGGTGGTGCACCCGCTATGCAGGACTTGATGTCGGGCCAAGTCGCCATGATGATGGCAATCGGTCCTGAGTCGATCCCGATGGCCAAGGCGGGGAAAATGAAGGCCTTGGCAATTACAACCGCCAAGCGCTCCCCTGCATACCCAGGGCTGCCCACTGTCTCAGAGTCCAGTGGCTACAGTAACTTCGAGCTCCTACATTGGTTCGCGTTGGTTGCGCCAGCCCGGACGCCTGCTCCCATTGTTGCCCGACTGAATCAGGACATCAATGAAATCTTGAATGAAACGGAAAATCGCGAGAGATTGGTGGGGTTGGGTATGGAAATCGAAGGCGGCACACCTCAGCGGCTCGCCGACACGATCAAAAGAGACCGGGTGAAGTGGGAAAAGGTCATCGTGGATGCAAACATCCAGATCGATTGACTCGCTATCTTCGGTTCTATTTTTAAAGTGAGAATAAATATGATGTTGCCAGGCAGTGGTATTTTAATTTCGTCGATGCAGGTTCTTCCAGATGAAGATGCTGATTTTAATGAGTGGTTCGACAAGGAACATCTGCCGGAACGCGTCGGAATTCCCGGATTTCTGGATGCCCGGCGATATGAGGCTGTCGATTCGTCGGCCAGGTATTTGCAGATCTATAACACCGTAAACTTCGAGGTGCTGGATAGCGCGCCCTATAAAGAAGTACTGGCGAATCAAACGGATTGGTCCAAACATCACATTCCCCGTTTCATTCGACCCACCCGTGTCGTTGGGCAACTCGTCGAGAGCCAGGGTTTCGCCCGAGGTGCCGCGGTAACGCTTATTCGCTTGCGACCACAGAAGGATGCGCGGATGATGCCGGGGTTGCGAAATTTCCTGGCCTTGCTCGAAAAGCCAGGCGTTACCTCAATTCACTTCGTCGAAGGTAATGCAGATCTGTCGAAGCCGCTCATGACGGACGTCCCGTATGTCGGCAGCGAAGATTCCTACATCATCGTCGAGAGCTCAAGCGTTCTTGCTGCTGAGCGAATTGCAAACAATCTGGAAGTGTCTTTTGGGGCTTACGGCGAATTGGTCGAAGTGGCGGCCTACCGATATCGCCTGGATATGCATGCTCCCGGTATAGCGTAGAGGTGGTCCATCCAACTGCCCCGCTAAAAACAAGCAATTTGCTCGGGGTTCTTCACTCTGGGAGAAAGAACCTGGTCAGGGCGAGATTTCGCTGTGCAATATCCCGAATGCGAGCGGTCGTTTCGCTATGGTGGTGCGCCGGATAAGACAAGTAGTAGGCCACCGCCGGCAAGGGAGGTTTGGCGTCCAGCACGTGCAATGCAGCTGACTCTAGATAGCCCCTCGCAATGGATACAGGCAAGACCGCAATCGCATGGCCCGACAAGACCAGCGCGAGCATCAGAGACAGGGAGTTGCACCGGCTGTACTCCTCAGTCTCGAACCCTCCGGATTGCAGCCACTTTGTCATCGAATCGTTGAGCGTGGATGGCGGGGAATTGGACACGATGCGGTAAGCCATTGCGTGCTCCGGCGTGAAATGGCCTGGAATCATCACGACATCCTTGGACGCAATCCATTGGTGCTCAGTCCACCCCAAAAACAAACTCGTCACATTGGCTTGATCGCTACGGCCGGTATGCAACGCGATGTCGAGTTCGTTGTTATGGATCATTTCAAGCAGTGCTGCGCCACCGCCGACGGTCAGGTCCACGCGAAGGCTGGGGTGTGTCTCTTTCAGGTCTTTGAGGATCTGCGGCATGCCGACGATGGAGCATGACTCATCGACCCCGATGCGGATCAGGCCACTGATCGAGTCGCTCAGATCCAGGCGCGCCATGTCTTGGGCAGATGCCAAGACTCTCTCAGCATAGACCAGGGCATTTCTCCCCGCTTGCGTCACCAGCAGACGCTGATTCTGACGCTCGAATAACTTGATCGACATCTGGTCTTCCAGATCTTTGATTCGATTCGATATCGCCGGCTGGGTTAGATTGAGATGTTTTGCCGCTGCATGCACCGTTCCAAGCCGGGCAGTACACGCAAATGCTTCCAATTGACTTAGAAGTTATCCGTAAATAGTATACTGCTGCTCCGAGCCGTAGCTAACACGGCGCCAGGGCGAAGGAATGGCGACACGCAAGCGAGTCGAATCGTGGGTGGTGACCGATGAATTTTGGCGGCGCGTCGAGCCGTTGATTCCGGTGCGCGAGCGCAGCGCGGACAAGGCGTACGTGCGCAAGGCGGGGGCGGGGCGGCCGCCCAAGCCGGCACGACAAGTGTTCGAGGCGGTCGTCTACGTTTTGCGC